>NZ_JBQEQE010000011.1:0-31599 GCF_052046095.1 Pseudomonas sp. 22072 | reverse complement strand
TGCCGAGTGGTGGGGCAAGAGCGTTTTGCTTACTTTTGCGCTTTTCAAAAGTGAGCCGCTGTAAAAGCGGAACCCTAAGTAGCCGTTACCGCAGGAATGGATATGTACACGGTCCAACTGCGTTGACTGTCAGGCCGTCTTCGCAGGCAAGCCAGCTCCCACAGTTGACCCCCCGAGCCCGAAGGATTTTACTTACTAAGACCTCAGGGCACCGGCGTCACATCAATACGATACGGCTCAAAAATCTTCAGCATCTGGCCACTGTCGCGCAGACGCTTGAGCAGTTCGGCAAACGCCGGACCAGTGATCGGTGCCTTGGGCCGCAACAACGCATAGTGGTGATACACCTGGTCAATACGCTCCGACACCAAAAACTGCCCCGCCATGTCTGCGTTGCGCACCATGAAATCACTCAGGTACGAACGGGTAACCAGTGCAATATCCGCACGCCCACGAGCAACCATCAGCAAATTACTGTCATGGGAATAGGTCAACGTCGCGTTGAAACGCTCGGCCATGTTCTTGGGATCGGGATTGAAGTCGGCAAAGGCATAGTGATACCCGCTGAATACCGCCAGGCGCTTACCGGTGAGGTCGGCGAAGTAGCTCTGGTCGCGCCCGGGTTGACGCTGGGCAACGAATATTTCCGCATCTTCCAGCCCCATATCAACACTGGTATGGGCAATATTCTGCCAACCCCAGGACGGGTTTTCGAAGATGGCCATGTCGACCCGGCCTTGCTCGAAGTCACGAAAACGCCGGGGGATCGAGGTAGGCACCACCACGAACTGGTAATCGGTTTGCGCAGCGTTCAACGCCTCGACCAATTGCGGCAGCAACCCGGTGTCGGCGCCTTGTTCAGGGCGTACGGTGTAGGGCGGAAAATGCGCCGCGCCGATTCTCACCAACTGCGCGGCACCGGCCTGCGTCCACGCGGCGGTGCCCAGTGCCCATAAAGTAAGTCCTGCAGCCAGCCGCCATGGCGAAAACATCGAGGCACGCACCGTTGAAGAGTTCAATGCCGATAAGCTAGGCGTTTTTACTGGGGGAGACAACTTTCGCCAGCAAATTAATAACTTGCGCCTCAGTCCGACTTCAGCACCATCAACAAGGCCTCTTCGGCCAACTCCTCAAGGGTCAGGCTGCCTTGGGCGCGAAACCAGGTGGTGGTCCAGGACAAGGCGCCAGTGAGGAAGCGCCGGGTGATAAACACATCGCCCCGGATGTAGCCAGCGGCCTTGGCCTCGCCCAGTACCTGCAACCAGATCTGCTCATACACGTCACGCAGGGCCAGCACGTGCGCCTGGCCTTCGGCCGACAGCGAGCGCCATTCGTAGACCAGCACCGCCATGGCCTCGCCACTGCCACCCATGATCGACTGCAACTCGCAGCGGATCAGCGCCAGCACGCGTTCGCGCACCGTGCTCGCCTCCTCCAGTGAAGCGCGCATCATCGCGGTGTTGTAATGGATGGTTTCCTCCATCACCGCACGCAATATCTCATCCTTGCTCTTGAAGTGATGAAAGATGCTGCCGGACTGGATGCCCACGGCGCTGGCCAGATCTCGCACAGTGGTGCGCTCGAAACCCTTGTTGCGAAACAGATGAGCTGCGGTTTGCAGCAACTTGCCGCGGGCGCTCTCGGGGTCCGTCAATTGGCCACCATCGACCATGGTGCGCATCACCCCCAGGGCTTTGTGCTCATCCATGCTGCTCTCCTTCACGTCTACTGTCGTCTTGGCCGGCAATTTAGGCCGTGACTGCCACCCAAGCAAGCGCTTGGGTAAAACTTGTGACTGGAGTTTACAAACCAAGCGCTTGCTTGGTAGTCTCGGCACCAGCCCTTGGAGGAAGGATTTCTCATGAGCAAGACGGTACGTATCGGCTGCGCCAGCGCCTTCTGGGGCGACACCTGCACCGCCGCCGCCCAATTGGTGCAGGGCGGTGCCTTGGATTACCTGGTGTTCGATTACCTGGCGGAAGTCACCATGTCGATCCTCGTCGGTGCCCGCCTGAAAGACCCCAAGGCCGGTTACGCCACGGATTTTGTCGAGGTGCTTACGCCCCTGCTGGCGGATATCCAGCGCCAGGGCATCCGGGTGATCAGCAATGCCGGCGGTATCAACCCCCAGGCCTGCGCCGCCGCCCTGCAAGCAGCCTGCGATAACGCCCACATCCCGCTGAAAATCGCCGTGTTGCTCGGCGATGACCTGCACCCTCAACTCAAACAGATGCCGACTGTCACCGACCTGTACAACGGCGCCCCGCTGCCGCCCCTGTGCGTGTCCGCCAACGCCTACCTCGGCGCACCGGGCATTGCCCAGGCATTGGGGCTCGGCGCCGATATTGTCATCACCGGCCGGGTGGTCGACAGCGCAGTGGTCAGCGCGGCACTGGTGCATGAATTCAATTGGTCATGGCAGGACTACGATCACCTGGCCCAGGCCGCCCTGGCCGGGCATATCATCGAATGCGGCGCCCAATGCACCGGCGGTAACTTCACCGACTGGCGTGACGTGCCCGACTACGAACATATCGGCTTCCCTATCGTCGAAGTCAGCGCCGACGGCCAGTTCACCGTCAACAAGGTCGAAGGCAGCGGCGGGCTGATCAGCGAACTCAGCGTGGCCGAACAACTGCTGTATGAAATCGGTGACCCGCGCGCCTATGTGCTGCCGGACGTGATCTGCGATTTCAGCCAGGTCAAACTGCAGCAACAAGGCAAACACGCGGTGCGCCTGCACGGCGCCAAGGGCCTGCCACCCACCGACCAGTACAAGGTCAGCGCCACTTACCCCGATGGCTTTCGCTGCACCGCCAGTTGCCTGCTCGCCGGCATCGACGCGGTGGCCAAGGCCGAGCGGGTCAGCCAGGCGCTCATCAACAAGACTTCGGAGCTGTTCAGCCAGCGCGGCTGGGCGCCCTACACCGACGTCAACATCGAACTGCTCGGCAGCGAAGCCACCTACGGCGCCCACGCCCGGCGTGCGGATTGCCGCGAAGTGGTGGTGAAGCTGGCGGTGCGGCATCCGAACAAGCAGGCGCTGGTACTGTTCGCTCGCGAGATCGCCCAGGCGGCCACCGGCATGGCACCGGGGCTGACCGGCATTGTGGGCGGGCGACCGACGGTGTATCCGCTGATTCGGCTGTTTTCGTTCCTGGTCGACAAATCACGGTGTAGCGTCGCCATCGAGTACCAAGGCCAACGTCATGCCGTCGAGCTGCCCGCCTCCGCGTCTCTGCTCACGCCGGCTGTGCCCATCGAGCCGGCCAAGCCGGAGGGCCGTGCCGATGCCAGTGTGCCGCTGGTGAAACTCGCCGTGGCGCGCTCTGGTGACAAGGGCAACCACAGCAATATCGGCGTGATCGCTCGCCACCCTGACTACCTGCCGTGGATCGCCGAAGCCCTGACCCCGGAGGTGATCGTCGACTGGATGGGCCACGTGCTCGACCCGATCCATGGCCGCGTCGAACGCTGGTACTTGCCCGGCAGCCACAGCCTGAATTTCCTGCTGGAGAATGCCCTGGGCGGCGGCGGTATCGCCAGCCTGCGCATCGACCCGCAAGGCAAAGCCTTCGCTCAGCAACTGCTGGAAATCCCCATCGCCGTGCCGCAACACATTGCCGATCAACTCACCTAAAGGACCGTCGCCGTGGCCTTCGACTCGATCTTCAAAGCCGACCTGTTCAAGGGGCAAACCGTGATTGTCACCGGAGGCGGCAGTGGCATTGGCCGCTGCACCGCCCATGAGCTGGCGGCCCTTGGTGCCTGCGTGATCCTGGTGGGGCGCAAGCCAGAAAAACTGCAGAAGGTCGCGGCGGAAATTGCTGAAGATGGCGGCGTCGCCCATTGGCATGCCTGTGACATTCGTGAGGAAGAGGCGGTGAAAGCGCTGGTCACGCAGATCCTGCACGACCACGGCCCCATCCATGGGCTGGTGAATAACGCGGGCGGCCAATACCCGTCGCCACTGGCGGCGATCAATCAGAAGGGCTTTGAAACCGTACTGCGCACCAACCTGGTGGGCGGTTTTCTGATGGCGCGGGAAGTGTTCAACCAGTCGATGAGCAAGCACGGGGGCGCGATCGTCAACATGCTCGCCGACATGTGGGGCGGCATGCCCGGCATGGGCCACTCCGGCGCGGCGCGCTCCGGCATGGACAACGTCACCAAGACCGCCGCGTTTGAGTGGGGCTATGCCGGGGTGCGCGTCAACGCCGTGGCGCCTGGCTGGATTGCCTCCAGCGGCATGGACACCTACGAAGGCGCGTTCAAGGCGGTGATTCCCACCCTGCGTGAGCATGTACCGCTCAAGCGCATCGGCACCGAGTCGGAAGTCAGCGCGGCCATCGTCTTCCTGCTCAGCCCGGCTGCGGCCTTTATCAGCGGTAGCACCCTGCGCATCGACGGCGCCGCCAGCCTGGGCAGCCGCGCATGGCCGCTGCACAAGGCGCAGGCGCCGAGCGAGCCATTCAACGGGTTCCACCGCGCCTACCTGCCGGATGTGCTCAAGGCGGAGCAATAACGCCATGCCAGTCATTGAAACCATGATCGAGCCTAACAGCCCAGCGTTCGCGCAAAACCGCGAAGCCATGCTGGCGTCCATTGCCCAGCTACGCCAACTGGAACACACCCTGCTGGCCAAGGCCCAGGAAGCCAAGCCCAAGTTCGACAAGCGCGGCCAATTGCTGCCCCGTGAGCGCCTCAACCTGCTGCTGGACCCCGGCGCGCCTTTCCTGGAGCTGGCCAGTCTGGCCGGCTACAAACTCCACGACGACAAGGACGGTAGCGCCGCCGGTGGCGGGCTGATCGCTGGTATCGGCTATGTCAGCGGCGTGCGCATGCTGGTGGTGGCCAACAACAGCGCGATCAAAGGCGGCACCATTTCCCCCTCCGGGCTGAAAAAATCCCTGCGCCTGCAACAGATCGCCATGGAGAACAAACTGCCAGTGGTGACCCTCGCCGAAAGCGGCGGCGCCAACCTCAACTACGCAGCCGAGATTTTCGTCGAAGGCGCGCGCAGCTTTGCCAACCAAGCCCGCATGTCCGCCATGGGCTTGCCGCAGATCACCGTGGTGCACGGCTCGGCGACGGCCGGCGGTGCGTATCAGCCGGGGCTGTCGGATTACGTGGTGGTGGTGCGCGGCAAGGCCAAGCTGTTCCTCGCCGGGCCACCGTTGCTCAAGGCCGCCACTGGCGAAGTCGCCACCGATGAAGAACTGGGGGGTGCGCAGATGCACGCGCAAACCGCCGGCACCGCTGAGTACCTGGCCCAAGACGATGCCGACGGCGTGCGCATCGTGCGTGAAATTGTGGGCCTGCTGCCCTGGAATGATCGCTTGCCGCACGCGCCACCCCGCGCCTATCGCGAACCGCTGTACCCGATTGAAGAGCTGTTGGGGCTGATCCCCGATGACCCGAAAAAGCCCTATGACGTGCGCGAAATCCTGGCGCGCCTGGCCGACGGTTCCAACCTGCTGGAATTCAAGGGCGAGTTCGACCCCCACACCGTCTGCGCCCATCTGCATATCCAGGGGCGCGCCGTGGGAGTGATCGGCAATAACGGCCCCATCACCCCAAAGGGCGCGAGCAAGGCCGCGCAGTTTATCCAGCTGTGCGACCAGAGCCGTACGCCGCTGCTGTTCTTGCATAACACCACCGGCTTCATGGTGGGCACCGAGTCGGAACAGCAAGGGGTGATCAAGCACGGCGCGAAGATGATCCAGGCGGTGGCCAATGCCCGCGTGCCTAAACTCACCATCGTGGTCGGTGGTTCCTACGGTGCCGGCAACTACGCCATGTGCGGTCGCGGCCTGGACCCCCGCTTTATCTTCGCCTGGCCCAACAGCCGCACCGCGGTGATGGGCGGCGCACAAGCGGGCAAGGTGCTGCGCATTGTCACCGAGGCCAAGCAACTCAAGGACGGCCTGGTGCCCGACCCCAAAGTGCTCGACATGCTCGAACAGGTCACCGCGCAGAAGCTCGACAGCCAGTCCACCGCCCTCTACGGCAGCGCCAACCTGTGGGACGACGGGCTGATTGATCCACGGGATACCCGCACCTTGCTCGGGTTTGTGCTGGATATCTGTCACGAAGCCGAACTGCGGCAACTGCAACCGAACAGCTTTGGCGTGGCGCGCTGATCGTTCCCACGCTCCACGTGGGTGATCGTTCCCACGCTCCGCGTGGGAATGCAAACCAGGACGCTCCGCGTCCCAACAGGGAGAACAATAAAAATGATCTTCACCCAGGAACACCAGGAACTGCGCCGCACCGTGCGCGCCTTCGTCGACCGCGAGATCAACCCGTACGTGGATGAATGGGAAAAAGCCGGGCGCTTCCCCATTCACGAAATCTTCCGCAAGGCCGGCGACCTCGGCCTGCTGGGCATCTCCAAACCGGAAAAATTCGGCGGCATGGGCCTGGACTACAGCTACTCCATTGTCGCCGCCGAAGAGTTCGGCACCATCCGCTGCGGCGGCATCCCCATGTCCATTGGTGTGCAGACCGATATGTGCACTCCGGCCCTGGCGCGCTTCGGCTCCGATGAACTGCGCGAAGAGTTCCTGCGCCCGGCCATCAGCGGCGAACAAGTGGGCTGCATCGGCGTCTCGGAAACCGGCGCCGGCTCCGACGTGGCCGGGCTCAAGACCCATGCGCGCAAGGACGGCGACGACTACGTGATCAATGGCAGCAAGATGTGGATCACCAATTCGCCCAGCGCTGACTTCATCTGCCTGCTGGCCAACACCTCGGACGACAAGCCGCACATCAACAAATCCCTGATCATGGTGCCGATGAACAGCCCCGGCATCAGCGTCAGCCCGCCGTTGGAAAAACTCGGCATGCACAGCTCCGAGACCGCCCAGGTGTTTTTCGACGGCGTGCGCGTACCGCAACGCAACCGCATCGGCCACGAAGGCGCGGGCTTCATGATGCAGATGTTGCAGTTCCAGGAGGAACGCCTGTTTGGCGCGGCCAATATGATCAAGGGCCTGGAGTACTGCATCGACAGCACCATCGAATACTGCAAGGAGCGCCAAACCTTCGGCAAGGCGTTGATCGACAACCAGGTGATCCACTTCCGCCTGGCGGAACTGGCCACCGAAATCGAATGCCTGCGCGCCTTGGTCTACCAGGCCACCGAGCAGTACATCAAGGGCCAGGACGTCACGCGGCTGGCCTCCATGGCCAAACTCAAGGCCGGGCGCCTGGGCCGTGAGGTCAGCGACAGCTGCCTGCAATATTGGGGCGGCATGGGCTTCATGTGGGACAACCCGGTGGCCCGCGCCTATCGCGACGTGCGCCTGGTGTCGATTGGCGGCGGTGCCGACGAAATCATGCTGGGCATCATCTGCAAACTGATGGGCACCCTGCCCGGTAAAAAACCATGAACACCTTGCTGCTAGAAGCCCACAACGGCGTGCTGCATATCACCCTCAACCGGCCCGAATGCCGCAATGCAATGAGCCTTGAAATGGTCAATGAGCTGCGTGCGGTACTGGCGCAGTTGGACAGCCAGGTGCGCGCCGTGGTGATCAGCGGCGCGGGCGGGCATTTTTGCGCGGGGGCCGATGTGAAGGATCTGGTCAGCGCGGGAGATCAACTGCAAGCGTTGAACCGCGCATTTGGCACCTTGCTGCAAGAGGTGCAGGCACTGGCACCCGTGGTGATCGCGGTGCTGCAAGGCGCGGTGCTGGGCGGTGGGTTCGGGCTGGCGTGCGTGAGTGATATTGCGATTGCAGAGGGCCAGGCGCAGTTCGGCTTGCCCGAGACCCGCCTGGGGTTGTTGCCGGCACAGATTGCGCCGTTTGTGGTCAAGCGTATTGGCCTTACTCACACGCGGCGCCTGGCGCTGACGGCGGCGCGGTTTGATGGGGTTGAGGCTGGGCGGCTGGGAGTGGTGCATTTTGTCGAGCACGACGCCCAGGCATTGGCGCAGCGGGTGGATGAGGTATTGGGGCAGGTGTTGCAGTGTGCGCCGGGGGCGAACGCACGGACTAAAGCGCTGTTGCTGGCCAGTGTGGATGAGCCCCTTGAGGCCGTGCTGGATCGCGGGGCGCAGTGGTTTGCCGAGGCGGTGAGGAGTGAAGAAGGGGTCGAGGGGACGCAGGCGTTTGTGCAGAAGCGAAAGCCGAGTTGGTCTCGATGACGCCATCGCAGGCAAGCCAGCTCCCACAGGGGGAGACATTTCAAATGTGGGAGCTGGCTTGCCTGCGAAGAAGCCCCAACACACGCCACATCCACCAAGGGATAACCCAATGCCCGCATTCACCAAGATCCTGATCGCCAACCGCGGTGAAATCGCCTGCCGCATCCAGCGCACTGCCCAGGCCCTCGGCTACCGCACCGTGGCCGTGTACAGCGACGCGGATACCGATGCCCTGCACGTGCAGATGGCCGACGAAGCCGTACACATCGGCCCGGCGCCCGTCCACCAGTCCTACCTGAACACAGAGGCCATCCTCGCCGCCGCCCAACTGACCGGCGCCGACGCCATTCACCCCGGCTACGGCTTCCTCTCGGAAAACCCCGACTTCGCCCGCGCCTGCCAGCAGGCCACGCTCACCTTCATCGGCCCCAGCGCCGAGGCGATCGAACTGATGGGCAGCAAACGCCTGTCCAAACTCGCCATGCTCGACGCCGGCGTACCTTGCATCGCCGGTTATCAAGGCAGTGCCCAGGACGATGCCACCCTGCAACGGGAAGCCGAACGCATCGGCTTCCCACTGATGATCAAGGCCAGCGCCGGCGGCGGTGGGCGTGGCATGCGCCTGGTGCACCAGCGCGAACAGCTGCTGGAGCAACTGCGCACCGCACGCTCGGAAGCCATGAATGCGTTCGGCAGCGACGAGCTGATCCTTGAACAGGCGCTGATCGACCCGCGCCACGTGGAAGTGCAGCTGTTCGGCGACAGCCATGGCAACCTCATTTACCTCGGCGAACGCGACTGTTCGATACAGCGCCGCCATCAGAAAGTCATTGAAGAAGCGCCCTGCCCCGTGATGACGCCCGATCTGCGCCAGGCCATGGGCGAAGCCGCGCTCAAGGCCGGGCGGGCGGTGAACTATGTAGGTGCCGGCACCGTGGAGTTTCTGCTCGACCGCAACGGCCAGTTTTATTTCCTGGAAATGAACACGCGCCTGCAAGTCGAACACCCCGTCACCGAGATGATTACCGGCCTCGACCTGGTGGACTGGCAGTTGCAGATCGCCGCCGGCCAACCGCTGCCACTCACCCAATCACAGGTGACCCTGACCGGCCACGCCATGGAAGTACGCCTGTACGCCGAAGACCCGGCCCAGGGCTTCCTGCCGCAAACCGGTGACGTGTTGCGTTGGGAACCAGCCCCCGGCGTACGCATCGACCATGGATTGCTTGAAGGCCAAACCGTCAGCCCGTTCTACGACTCGATGCTGGGCAAGATCATCGCCCACGGCGCCAGCCGCGAAGAAGCCCGGCGAAAACTGCTGCGGGCCGTGGAAGACAGCTTATTGCTGGGCGTGGCGACCAACCAGCGTTTGCTCATCGACCTGCTCAAGCACCCGGACTTTATCAATGGCGACTTCAGCACGGGGTTGATCGCCGAACACTTCAGCGTCATCCCACAGCAGACGGCGACCGCTGAACAGCTCAAGCTGGCCGCCGCGCTGTTTTATCAACACAGCGCCAACCAGCACACCCAAACACTTGCGCGCTGGCGCAATACGGCGAGTGTCCCGGTAACGTACCGTCTGGAGGCCAACGGCCAACTCCACAGCGTCAGCGTTGACGACCTGCAACTCACCACCGACGGCCGCCACGCCAGCCTGGTCATCAAGGGGGTCCGCCGACGCATCGCTTATCACCTGGACGGCAACCGGCTATGGCTACCAGGGCTGACTGTCACAGACCGCACCCAGCAAGTCGCCAGCCGCCAGGCCGACGCCAGCAGCGGCACGGTCCAGGCGCCCATGGACGGCGCCATCGTCGATATACGGGTGTGCGTCGGTGAGACCGTCAGCAAAGGCCAACTGTTGCTGGTGCTCGAAGCGATGAAAATGGAGCACCCGTTGAAGGCCGGCATCGATGGCACCGTCAAGGAGATGCGCGTCATGACGGGCGACCAGGTGCGCAACCGTCAGGTTTTGCTGGAGATCGAATAACGCCCCTAGGCGGAACTACAGGGCCGGGCTACGCTCTATCCCCATCAGGAAGGGACGAGTACGGGAACCTGCACATGCCTCATTGGCTGATTATTGACCTTGAAGCCACAACGGATGACGGCGGCTGGCCCGTGACAGAGATGGAAGTCATCGAGATCGGCGCCAGCCTGGTCAACCGCCAGGGCCGCGAACTGGACCACTTCCAGCGCTTTGTGCGGCCCTTGCGCCGGCCGTTGCTGACACCCTTTTGCCGCAAACTCACCCATATCACCCAGGCCAATATCGACATGGCCGCGCCGATCACCGAGGTGTGGCCGCTGTTCGAGCGCTGGCTGGGCCAACATCAGCCACGCCTGGAAGGCTGGGCCAGTTGGGGTGACTATGATCGCGTGCAGCTTGAGCTGGAGTGGCAGCGCCATGGCCTCGCCAGCGCCCTGGGCGATACGCCGCATGTGAACCTCAAGCAACGCTTTGCCAAGGCCCGGCGCCTGGACAAGCCGCTGGGGCTCAATGGTGCGCTGCAATTGGCAGGAATGCAGTTCAATGGCCAGCAGCATCGCGCCCTGGAGGATGCACGCAACACCGCACGCCTGCTGCCGCTGATATTGCCGGTCTAGGCAGCGCTTGCAGCCTTGGGCATACTGGCCAGCCAATTTCCTTTGATGCTGCCCACCTGCACCAACGAAATCCTGTGGCGAGCAAGCTTGCTTGCGCTGGGGTGCGAAGCTCCCCCAAAAAACGGGGACTGCTACGCAGTCAACGGGAGCAAGCTCCCTCGCCACAGAAGCCCGCGCCTGCAGTGATGAGCGTAAGCATCCATCTTTTCCGAGGATTCACCCATGTTCAAAGTCAACGAGTACTTCGACGGCACCGTCAAGTCGATCGCTTTCGGCACCGCAGAAGGGCCGGCGACCATCGGCGTGATGGCTCCGGGTGAATACGAATTCGGCACCGCCCAACGTGAAATCATGCACGTGGTCTCCGGCGCCCTGACCGTGAAGCTGCCCGACAGCAGCGACTGGGAAACCTTCGCTGCCGGCAGCCAGTTCAACGTACCGGCCAACAGCAAGTTCCAGTTGAAGGTTGCGGTGGACACCGCCTACCTGTGTGAATACCGCGGCTAAGCGGTACCCGGCACACAAAAAGCCCGTCTCCCACGAGACGGGCTTTTTTATTCCAGCACCGTTACCGGCATGCCGACTTCCAGGCGCCCGATGCCATCGTTGACCAGGTTCTGGCCGAACATCGCGCCCTTTTCGGTCTGGCGGTAGGTTTGCAGCGTCGCGAAAGGCTCGCGGTCGGGGCTGCGCTCACCGGTCTGGGGGTCGACTGTGGTGAGGATGCACCGCGAGCACGGCTTGACCACCCGAAACTCCACGTCGCCGATGCGCAAGCGCTTCCAGCCGTCTTCGGCGAAAGCCTCGGCGCCCTCGATGACCAGGTTGGGACGAAAACGCAGCATCTCCATCGGGCGGCCGATCTTTTCACACAAGTCGTCGAGGGAGCCCTGGCCGATCAACAGCAACGGGTAGCCGTCAGCGAAGCCGACCTTGTCGTCATCCTTGCCATACCCGGCTTCGGTGGTGCGCGCACGTTCCAGGGGCAGTTGCACCAAGCGCGTCGGCTTGCCAATGAATGCACTGACCCAGGCCGCGGCCTCATCGCCAGCATCCGGCACACGCAGGGTGTCGCGCCAGATGGTCACACCACGCAGTTCGCTGGCGCTGCCCGGCAATGCCACATCCAATGGCGCGTAGCCCGGCGAACTCAGGGTCAGGCCCCCGCTGCTGTTCCACAACGCCGAGAGCTGGCTCATCTTCGCCACGGCCCGTTGCGTCAGGAACCGCCCGCTGGCTTCATCCACCAGCATCCAGCGTCGATCCCCGTCCAACCCGAGTTTATCCAGGCCAATCTGCTGCAAGGCTTCGGCCTTGCCGGACTTCAAGGGGTAACGGTACAACGCGCTGAGACGCAGCATGGGCCTGCCTTCCTAGGAAACAAAGTGTCATCCTAAAGTCAGGCGGGCATTTCGTCCAACATCAGTCGCTGGCGTACCACGTCCACCAGCTTGTCCGGCTGGAATTTGGAGAGGAAATTGTCGCAGCCGACCTTCTTGACCATCGAGTCATTGAAGCTGCCCGACAGCGAGGTGTGCATCACCACGTACAGACCACGCAGGCGCGGGTCGTTGCGGATTTCGGTAGTGAGACGGTAGCCATCCATCTCGGGCATTTCGGCGTCGGTGAAGATCATCAGCAGTTTGTCGGTCATCACCTGGCCGCTGTCGGCCCAAGCCTTGAGCATGTTCAGTGCCTTGAGACCGTCGCTGGCGACGTGCATCTTCACGCCCAACTGGCCCAGGGTGTCACGCAACTGCGACAACGCCACGTTGGAATCATCCACCAGAAGCACTTCGCGGCCACGGGCACGCTCCAGCACCGGGTCTTCAAGTTTGTCCCGGGAGACCTTGGCGTTGTAGGGCACGATCTCGGCGAGGACTTTTTCCACGTCGATGATTTCCACCAGTTGCTCATCGACCTTGCTGATGGCGGTGAGGTAGTGCTGGCGACCGGCGCTGGTCGGCGGCGGCAGGATGGCTTCCCAGTTCATGTTGACGATGCGGTCGACACCGCCCACCAGGAACGCCTGCACCGAGCGATTATATTCGGTGACGATAATGGTGCTGTTGGGGCCCGGCACCAAAGGACGCATACCGATGGCCTGGGACAGGTCGATCACCGGCAGGGTCTGGCCACGCAGGTTGACCACCCCACACACGAACGGGTGGCGCTGGGGCATCAGGGTCAGCTTGGGCAACTGCAGCACTTCCTGCACTTTGAACACGTTGATCGCGAACAACTGCCGTCCGAAGAGGCGGAACATGAGAATTTCCAGGCGATTCTCACCCACCAATTGCGTGCGTTGATCTACCGTGTCGAGAATGCCGGCCATTAAAAGCTCCTGGTGTACACGCCGCAGGCGCGTGAAAGGGTATGCAGCTGTATAAGCACGTTATCGGCGGCAAGCGCCGGACCTTGACCCCAATAAAATGCCATGCAAATCCATTGATGTCACACTGACATCATGCTTTACTGCTTGGGCCCTTGATGCTCTATCAAGCCGCCTTGCGCGACAGTCGAATTGACGTGCAGTTCCACCACATAGGGGATTCCCCTATACGCAATCAGGCCCAACCTGATATTCGCGATATCTAATAGCCATTAATGTGACGCCATTCTCATTGCATGAATGGAGTCAGGCTTTTGTTTGCCCACCCAAGCCCTTGGTCTACGGGCCTTTCAGGCACTCACGTATCGGCAACTGAAGTTGCGTCATCCCGCCTAACAGCGGTTAAAGGCGGCATTCGTGAGTTTTTCAATAAACGTCCTACTGGATTATCGGAAGCAACCTACACGCCCCAGTCGTATTTCAGCGCTAGTTTTAAGCCATTCACCCGGTGCGACATCTCATCACCCGACCTTAAGTTGTGGAGACTTGCATGATGAATAGCGCGAACGAATGGCAAACCGCGCTTCCCGAGTTTTTGCTGGAAGCCGAAATGCTGCTGGCCAAGTCCGAGGAATGCCTGAACCACCTGCATTTGATCCGCAATGACAGCGACGCCATCGACTGCATGAAAACCAGCTTGGCCAAACTGGCAGAAAAAGCCGATGGCCTGGCCTTGCAGGCGATCAGCGAGTTCTCCCGGCATATTCAATACCTGATCGCCAATGCCGTGAGCCCGGTGCAACTGCATGACCAAGCCCTGGAGGCGTTGCACGACTGCCTGAGGTTACTGGCTTGGCAACTGGAGCTGATTGACATCCGTACCGGGGAACTGGGCCTGGATGACAGTGAGCAAACTTCGCTGATTGCCACGGTGACCTCGCAGATTCCGCAAAAAGACTACGGCCATCAGCAGCGTCTACAGCAGAGGTCTTAAACCAAGGAGAGGTCGTATTTAATACCCGTGTTATCTAAAAGCGACCGTTTAAGCCAAAGATGAAACACTTCTAGAGACTGAAGAAATATCAATTAGCCAGCACCTTAAAAATTGTACAAATCAGTCTAACTAATACAACTCAAGAGCGCTGGCCTGACCGTCAGGACATTGACGTGGTTAATATATCGAGGGAGGAATATGCCAGGCGACCAACGGTAATAGTGGTGGTACCATGCCTCGCTCGAAATGAAGCAACTTCATTATGGATAACCACGAACCGGCACCGCACTCTCGACAGAGCCTAGTCAACCGCCGTGACCGGTCTTCGCGCAGTGAACCCTCATTGGCTCCATCCGCTATGTACGCCAGCCTCAAGTCACTCATCGCAAGGTTCGTGTCCCGCCGCCATGCGCGCCCCCTCATCCTTGCCCTGTGCCTGTGCTCACTGCTGGTCAGCCTGTGGGTTTACCTGCAAGGCACACCGCTGCCGTTAGTGATTGTGTTGCTCAACCTGGTTACGCTGGCAGTGGTCGCCCTGCACCAGTGGCGCTCGCGCAAAGCCATCAAGTTCCAGCCCCAGGAACTGGCCGACCGCCTGCTGCAAGTCCAGGAAAACGAACGCCACCGCCTCAGCCGCGAGCTGCACGATGACATCGGCCAATTGCTGACCGCCGCCAAGTTGCAAAGCGAATGGTTGCAGCGTCGACTGCCCCAAGACCTGCAAATTCATTGCTCGGTGCTCTGCAACACGCTCAATGAAACCCTGGCCAAGGTGCGCGACGTGTCCGCCATTCTCAACCCTCGCCAACTGGCAAGCCTGGGGCTGGAAGCCAGCCTGCGCGCGCACCTGCTCAAGGCCCTGGAAAATACCCAGGTGTGCTGGAGTCTGGAGTGCCAGCAACGCCTCACCGGCATTCCCGAAGAAATGGCCGTGGCGGCCTTTCGCATCACCCAGGAAGCGGTCACCAACATGCTGCGCCATGCGAAGGCACACAACCTGCTGGTGCGCCTGCAACGCTTGCCGGAAGGGCTGTCACTGACGATATGCGATGACGGTCAGGGCTTCGCACCTGCCGCCGACCCCGGCAAGGAAGGCCAACGGGGCATGGCCGGCATGTGCGAACGGGCCCACCAGTTGGGCGGCACCGTGTCCGTCAGCAGCCAGCCGGGCAACGGCACACGCATCCACGCACTTTTCCCCTGGGCCCCCCGCGCCCTCGAACGGGCCAGTGCCCATAAGGTTCTCCGGTGACCTGCAACCTGCTCCTGGTCGATGACCATGCCTTGATCCGCGCCGGCGTGCGCGCGCTGATCCTGGATATCCCCGGCTACGCCGTTGTTGGCGAGGCCAGCGACGGCGCGCAACTGCTTGAGAAATTCTGCGCCATGCAGCCCGACATTGTGCTGCTGGACCTGTCGATGAAACACACCGGGGGCCTGGATGCCTTGCAGCAACTCAAGCGCGCCTACCCCAAGTGCAAAGTGCTGATCCTGTCGATGCACACCGATCCCGAGATGATCATGCGCGCCCTGGAGTCTGGTGCCCACGGCTACCTGCTCAAGGACACCACCGCCAACGAGCTGGAACATGCCCTGCTGGCCCTGCGTAACAACGAACGCTACCTGAGCCCCGCCATCGCCCACACAGTGATCAACCAGGCGCTGATCCGTAGCCAGGCCCCCAGTGCGCCTGTCGCCCACAGCCACAGCCTGACGGCGCGGCAACTGGAAATCCTGCGCTTGATCGTGCGCGGCAAATCCACCCGGGAAATTGCCCACGGCCTGGGCCTGAGCATCAAGACTGTCGAAGCCCACCGCTCGCAGATCATGAAGCGCTTGCAGATTTTTGACGTGGCGGGCCTGGTGTTATTTGCCGTGCGTGAGCAGATCATCAGCCTGGACGACTAACGGCGAACCCAGCGGCAAGTGCACGCGCAGGGCCTTGGGCAGCGCCTCGAAGTGCAGGTCGTCGCCTTCCAGCGGCTCGCCGTCGAGGTTGATGTACAAGCCTTGTGCGACCTTGATCTTCACCCAGGGCAGGCGTGCGCGCACGAACATGGTGTCCAGGCCCCAGCCGTTGTTCATCAACTCACGCAACGTGCCGACCACCTCTTGAGGCGCCGGCAAGATGCTGACATCCAACAGCCCGTCATCAGCCAATGCTCCGGGGCACAGCACATGCCCGCCACCGGCCTGGCGACCGTTACCGATGCCCAGCGCGAGCAACTCGCCTTTCCAATGGAAATCCGGGCCTTCCAATTCACCGTAGGCGGCTTTCAATTCACTGAAGCGGGTTAAACCGGTAAACAGGTACGCGGCACCGCCCAGGACCTTCTTCAGGTCTTCGGACGTGTTGGCCGTGACCTGGCTGCCAAAACCACCGGTGGCCATGTTCAGGAAGATTTGCCCACCGACCTGGCCCAGGTCAATCGCCTTGGGCTGTACGTCCAGCAAGGCCAGGGCGCCTGCCGGCTCCAACGGCACGCCGGCGGCCTTGGCGAAATCATTGGCGGTGCCCAGGGGCATCAGCACCAGGCTGGCGTCAGTGTTGGCATGGGCCATGGCTTCGGCCACATCGCGCAAGGTGCCGTCGCCACCGCCGGCAATGATATGGGTGTACCCCTCGGCCAGGGCTTCATTGACCAGTCGCCGGGCATCGCCGCCCTCCCAGGTCACCCGCACCGCCAACTCCCCACCCTGCTCACGCCGCGACAGCACAGCAGCGCGCACATCCTCGTTGAGGGCTTGTTTGCCGTGGAGGATCAACAGGGCTTTGGGGGCGGTCATTTGGGAGAATCTCCTGGGTCAAGGTGCTTGAAGGATGTTGACCTTTGGGGAACAGGAAAAGTCTGTAGCTGGAGAAAATTGATTGAGGTATGCAGATCAAAATGTGGGCTGTCAGGCAGATAGATGTCGGCTGGCAGGCCGTCATCGCAGGCAAGCCAGCTCCCACAGTTGGATCGTTGGGCGCAAGGTAGAGAAGCGTCGGCTGCCAGGCCGCTATCGAGAATCAGCCCTTGTGCAACTTACTCATCAACTGCGCCTCAGCCTGGGTCAGCCCACATGACTGGGTCAGCTCATCCACCGTCGCCCCCATGCCGACCAGCTTGGCCGCCTGGGCAAACGACAGGTTCGACGGATCACGCTGCTCCAACTGCACCAACCTGTCGGGCAACGGCGCGAGAATCGCGCGCAGTTCATGCACTTCATCCCCAACCCGCACCGCACTTTGCTGGAAGTGATCAACACGCTTGACCAGTTCCAGAATGCGCCGGTCGCGCACCGCATCGCGCTCGGCCTGTTGCAAGGCAGACTCCCGCTGCTGGCGCATATAGCGCAGCACAAACGCCAAGGTCCCGGCCCACAACAGGGCCAGGACAATCACCGCTGCCTCAAGGAACAATCAGATGCTCTCCAGTTCCGACCATTCTTCTTCGCTCATCATCTTGTCCAGCTCAACCAGAATCAGCAGTTCGCCGTTCTTGTTGCACACGCCCTGGATGAACTTGGCCGACTCTTCGTTACCCACGTTCGGTGCGGTTTCCACTTCCGATTGGCGCAGGTAAACCACCTCGGCCACGCTGTCGACCAGGATGCCAACCACTTGCTTGTCGGCTTCGATGATCACGATACGGGTGTTGTCGCTGACTTCAACCGTGTCCAGGCCGAACCGCTGACGGGTGTCGATCACCGTCACCACGTTGCCGCGCAGGTTGATGATGCCCAGCACGTAGCTTGGCGCGCCTGGAACCGGGGCGATCTCGGTGTAGCGCAGCACTTCCTGCACGCGCATCACGTTAATGCCGTATGTTTCGTTGTCCAGCTTGAAGGTCACCCATTGCAGGATCGGATCATCCAAACCTTGTGCGGACGCTGACTTGTTCATTCATCTGACCCCTTCAAATGCCGCTATCGACGGCGTGTGTGCACGTAGGCCGCGCAACCGCACGGCCCTTATTGTTCAATCAACTGCGTTTGTTCTGTGGCATTGCCTTCACCGCACCGCTGGCGATCAACTCGGCCAGTTCGGCGACATCCAGCAACGCGCACATGTGTTCAATCACCGTGCCCGCCAGCCACGGCCGCTGGCCGCGGTGGCTGCGCCATTTGATTTCATTGGGGTCCAGGCGCAACGAGCGGCTGACTTGATGCACCGCCAACCCCCACTCGTAGCCCTGCACCGAGATCACGTATTGCAGGCCCTGGCGAAAATCATCGCGGTAGCGGTCGGGCATCACCCAGCGCGCCGTATCCAGCACCTTGAGGTTGCCGGCCTGGCTGGGCAGGATGCCGAGGAACCACTCCGGCTGCCCGAACAGCGGCGTCAGCTCCTGGCCTTCCAGGGAATAGATCGAGCCCAGGCACACCAGCGGCACCGCCAGGGTCAACCCGGCAACGTCGAACAGCAGGCACTCGAACGGCTCGGCGGCCCACGAAGGGCGACCGTCGCCCGTCACCGGCGGCGGCGTGAGGCTGGGCGGCAGGTGCACTTCCACCAGCGGTTCAACCACCGGGGGCGCCAACACCGCCGGGACGCTTGGCACCACCACGGGAGCCTCCACCACCTGCGCATCCCGCGCCTGTTCTTCCATCACCGCCTGCTGGAATTCATCCAGCGGGCTTTCGGGTTCGACAGCAGGCTCAAGTACCAGAATCGGTTCTGGCAGTTCCTCGGCCGTCGCATCCTGCAGCAAGGCATCCAGGTAGGATTCCAGAGCCAGTTGCGGGCGGGTCTTGAGTTCGACAGGACGGTTCATCACGCCACCTGCGCCACAAGCTGTTGCGACAGCAGGTGCTTGAGCAACGCACGGTAGGCCAGCACGCCACGGCTCTTGCCGTCGAACTGCGACGGTGTGAGCCCGGCACGGCTGGCGTCACGCAGGCGCGTGTCCACCGGGATGTAGCCATTCCAGATAGTGTCCGGGTAGGCATCGCGCAATACGCGCAAGGTGCCGAGGGACGCCTGGGTGCGACGGTCGAACAAGGTCGGCACGATGCTGAACGGCAGCGCCTGCTTGCGCGAACGGTTGATCATCGCCAGGGTGCTGACCATACGCTCCAGGCCCTTGACCGCCAGGTGCTCGGTCTGCACCGGGATCACCAATTGCTGGCTGGCCGCCAACGCATTGACCATCAGCACGCCGAGCAACGGCGGGCTGTCGATGATCGCGTAATCGAAGTCCTGCCACAGCTGCGCCAGGGTCTTGGCGATCACCAGGCCCAGGCCGCTCTGGCCTGGCGACTGGCGCTCCAGGGTGGCCAGGGCGGTGCTCGACGGCAGCAGGGAAATGCTTTCGTTGCTGGTGGGCAACAGCAGTTGCCCAGGCAGATCCGCCGGGACGCTGCCCTTGTGTAAAAACAAGTCATAGCAGCTGTGTTCCAGCGCATCCGGGTCGTAGCCGAAATAGCTGGTCATGGAACCGTGGGGGTCCAGGTCGACCACGACCACACGCTTGCCCGCTTCGGCCAGCAAACCGGCCAAGGCGATGGAAGTGGTGGTCTTGCCGACCCCACCCTTTTGATTGGCAACTGCCCAGACTCTCATTCGGTTGGTTCCTCCCGGCGGGCACAGGCGCGACCGAGACATTGCATACGGTTATTGAGCCAGCGACGGAGAATTGACGTTACTCGGTCGGACCGGCGGCTTGACAACGGGCGGTGCAGTTTGTGTGCCAGCACGCTTCAACGCCGCATCCGGGGTGGCATTGGCAGTGCCAGTACCGGTCAGGCTGCGACGCACATCCAGGTTGCGCGAGACCACCAGCACCACCCGGCGGTTACGGGCGCGGCCTTCCACCGTGGCGTTATTGGCCACCGGCTGGAATTCACCATAGCCCACCGACGCCAGGCGCTGGGGGTTCACGCCCTGCATGGCCAACATGCGCACGATGCTCGACGCGCGGGCCGAGGACAGTTCCCAGTTGGTCGGGTACTGCGCGGTGCTGATGGGGAAATTGTCGGTGAAGCCTTCCACGTGGATCGGGTTTTCAAACGGTTTGAGGATCGCCGCCACCTTGTCGATGATCGTGAACGCCTGGTCACTGGGCAACGCATCGGCACTGGCGAACAACAGACTGGAGTTCAGCTCGATCTCCACCCACAACTCATTGCCGCGCACGGTCATCTGGTTGGAGCTGATCAGGTCGCCAAAGGCGGCACTGATATCGTCGGCGATACTTTTGAGCGGGTCGCTGGTGCCTTGGATGCCGGCGGCGGTTTCATCACTGTTATTGACCAGGGGCTTGGCCGGGGTCACCGTCTTGGGCCGCTCTTCGCCGATGGGGATCGGCTTGAGCGCCCGCTCGGCATCGTTGAACACGCCGACCAGCGCCTGGGAAATGATCTTGTACTTGCCTTCGTTGATCGACGAGATCGAGTACATCACCACGAAAAACGCGAACAGCAAGGTGATGAAGTCCGCGTAGGACACCAGCCAGCGTTCGTGGTTGACGTGCTCTTCAGGCTCGCGACGGCGACGGCTCACAGGCAAATACCTCCCTGACCGCTATTGGCCGCTTTACTGTGGCGAGCGAGCTTGCTCGCGCTGGGGCGCGAAGCGGCCCCCATCCAGACAACGCGTTTGTTCAGACAGATTGCGGTNAAGCTCGCTCGCCACATAAAGCTCACTGGCCACAGGTCAATGTGCATACCCATCAATCCATGAAGCCCTGAAGCTTCAATTCGATGGAGCGCGGGTTTTCGCCCTCGGCAATCGACAGGATGCCTTCGAGCAACATTTCGCGATAACGCGACTGGCGCATGGCAATCGACTTGAGCTTGCTGGCCACCGGCAGCAACACCAGGTTGGCACTGGCCACGCCGTAGATGGTCGCGACAAATGCCACGGCAATGCCGCTGCCCAGTTGCGAAGGGTCGGCCAGGTTGCCCATCACGTGGATCAGGCCCATCACCGCGCCGATGATGCCAATGGTCGGCGCATAGCCGCCCATGCTTTCAAAGACTTTGGCCGCATTGATGTCACGGCTTTCCTGGGTGTAGAAATCCACTTCGAGGATGCTGCGGATCGCTTCCGGTTCGGCGCCATCGACCAACAGTTGCAGGCCTTTGCGCGCGTAGCTGTCAGGCTCGGCATCGGCCACGCCTTCCAGGCCCAGCAGGCCTTCCTTGCGGGCGGTGAGGCTCCAATTGACCACACGGTCGATACCGCCTGCCAGGTCGACCCGTGGCGGAAAAATGATCCACACCAGAATCTGCATGGCACGCTTGAATGAGCTCAGGGGCGACTGCAACAACGCCGCGCCCACGGTGCCACCGATCACGATCAGCGCTGCCGGGCCGTTGGCCAAGGCGCCGAGGTGGCCGCCTTCCAGGTAGTTGCCACCAATGATGGCGACAAACGCCATGGTGATGCCGATCAGGCTCAACACATCCATCAGAGGCAGGCCTCCACCAGGTGCTTGCCGATGTCGTCCAGGCTGTAGACCGCATCGGCC
Organism: Pseudomonas sp. 22072; assembly: GCF_052046095.1. Lineage (NCBI taxonomy): Bacteria > Pseudomonadati > Pseudomonadota > Gammaproteobacteria > Pseudomonadales > Pseudomonadaceae > Pseudomonas > Pseudomonas sp. 22072. Next base: position 10,057 of record NZ_JBQEQE010000011.1, on the reverse strand, counting down.
AGGTCAGCCTTGACGATGGCCATGGGCATGCCATAGATCACGCAACTGGCTTCATCCTGGGCCCAGATGGCGCTACCGCCCTGTTTGAGCAGGCGCGCACCTTCACGGCCATCGGCGCCCATACCGGTGAGCACCACCGCCAGAACTTTGTCGCCATAGGACTTGGCTGCAGAACCGAAGGTGATGTCCACGCACGGCTTATAGTTCAGGCGCTCATCGCCCGGCAGGATTTTGATCGCGCCACGCCCGTCCACCATCATCTGCTTGCCGCCCGGCGCCAGCAGTGCCAGGCCAGGACGCAGGATGTCGCCATCCTCGGCTTCCTTGACGGTAATACGGCACAGCTTGTCCAGGCGCTCGGCGAAGGCTTTGGTGAACGCCGCCGGCATGTGTTGCACCAGCACAATCGGCGCCGGGAAGTTGGCCGGCAGTTGGGTCAGGACCCGCTGCAAGGCCACCGGGCCGCCAGTGGAGGTGCCGATGGCGACCAGTTTGTAAGCCTTGCGCTTGGGCGCGGGCGAATGCGCACTCGGCGCTGCGGCGGCACGTACCGGCGCTACCGCAGGCCGGGCCACGGGCGCAGGCGCCGGGCGCGCAAACGACGAGGTCGGCGCCGCTGCTGCGGGCGCAGGCGTGGCAGCTGGCGCGGGCGTGCTGAACAAGCTGCGACGGTTACTGCGGGAAATGCTGTGCACCTTCTCGCACAGCATCTGCTTGACCTTGTCAGGGTTGCGCGAGATATCTTCGAAATTCTTCGGCAAAAAGTCCACCGCGCCGGCATCCAAAGCGTCGAGGGTCACCCGCGCGCCTTCGTGAGTCAGCGAGGAAAACATCAATACCGGTGTAGGGCAGCGTTGCATGATGTGGCGCACGGCCGTGATGCCATCCATCATCGGCATCTCGTAGTCCATGGTGATCACGTCCGGCTTCAAGGCAATGGCTTGATCGATCGCCTCTTTGCCGTTGGTGGCCGTGCCGACCACCTGGATCGTTGGATCAGCGGAAAGAATTTCCGAGACGCGGCGGCGGAAGAAACCCGAATCGTCCACCACCAGGACCTTGACTGCCATAAACACTCCGTTAGGCGGGGCGGGCATGACCGCCCTGCCCCTCCAGAATCAAATACGCCGTGCGGCGTAACGCTTGAGCATGCTTGGAACATCGAGAATCAGCGCGATGCGACCGTCACCGGTAATGGTCGCGCCCGACATGCCCGGGGTGCCCTGCAGCATCTTGCCCAAAGGCTTGATCACCACTTCTTCCTGGCCCACCAGTTGATCGACCACAAAACCGATGCGCTGGGTGCCCACGGACAGAATCACCACATGGCCTTCGCGCTGTTCTTCATGGGCGGCCGAGGCCACCAGCCAGCGCTTGAGGTAGAACAGCGGCAACGCTTTGTCGCGCACGATCACCACTTCCTGGCCGTCCACCACGTTGGTGCGCGACAGGTCGAGGTGGAAGATCTCGTTGACGTTGACCAGCGGGAAGGCGAACGCCTGGTTGCCCAGCATCACCATCAGGGTCGGCATGATCGCCAGGGTCAACGGCACCTTGATGACGATCTTGGAGCCCTGGCCCTTGGTCGAGTAGATATTGATCGAGCCGTTGAGCTGGCTGATCTTGGTCTTCACCACGTCCATGCCCACGCCACGCCCGGACACGTCGGAGATCTCGGTCTTGGTCGAAAAGCCCGGGGCAAAGATCAGGTTGTAGCACTCGGTATCGGTGAGGCGGTCGGCGGCGTCCTTGTCCATCACGCCGCGCTTGACCGCGATATTGCGCAAGATGGTCGGGTCCATGCCTTTGCCGTCATCGGTGATCGACAGCAGGATGTGGTCGCCCTCTTGCTCCGCCGCCAAAATCACCTTGCCGTTGCGGGACTTGCCGGCGGCTTCGCGTTCTTCCGGGGTTTCTACACCGTGGTCGACCGCGTTGCGCACCAAGTGGACCAGCGGGTCGGCCAGGGCCTCGACGAGGTTTTTGTCGAGGTCGGTTTCTTCGCCCACCAGCTCCAGGTTGATTTCTTTCTTGAGCTGGCGCGCCAGGTCGCGAACCAGGCGCGGGAAACGGCCGAAGACTTTCTTGATCGGCTGCATCCGCGTTTTCATCACCGCGGTTTGCAGGTCGGCGGTGACCACGTCGAGGTTCGACACGGCCTTCTGCATGGCTTCGTCGCCACTGTTCAGGCCCAGGCGCACCAGGCGGTTACGCACCAGCACCAGTTCGCCCACCATGTTCATGATGTCGTCCAGGCGCGCGGTATCCACACGCACGGTGGTTTCGGCTTCGCTGGCAGGTTTTTCCGCTGCCGCTGGGGCCGCTGCACGCGCAGGGGCCGGGGCGGCGGCAGGTGCTGGCTTGGCTGCCGGCGCAGGTTTGGCAGCAACCGGTGCCGCAGTGGCAGCGGCTGGTGCTGTAACCTGGGCGGCAGCGGCCGGGGCCACTTCGCTGAACTTGCCTTTGCCGTGCAACTCGTCGAGCAGAGCTTCGAATTCGTGATCGGAGATCAGCCCATCATCGGCAGGTGCTGCGCTGGCCGCTGGCGCAGCGGCGGCAGTGGCCGCCACCTCAGGCAGGGCTTCAGCCACAAAGGTGCCTTTGCCATGCAGTTGGTCGAGCAGTGCCTCGAACTCGTCGTCGGTAATGTCGGTGCTGGCGTTGGCAGCGGGTGCTTCTGGCGCAGCGGCAGGCGGGGCCACGGCATCTGCTGCGAACTGGCCTTTGCCGTGCAACTGGTCGAGCAACGACTCGAATTCGGCGTCGGTAATGTCTTCACTGCTCGGCGTCGCGGCGGGCTGCACCGGCGCTTCAGCTTCGGCCTTGACCGCGCTGAGGGAGTTGAGCAGTTGTTCGAACTCACTGTCGGTCACGTCCGGCTCGGCTTGCGCCACCGGCTCCGGCGCAGCCTCGACCACCGGCGCAGCCGCGGTGTCGGCAGGTTCGGCCAGGCGCGCCAGGGCGGCCAGCAGTTCCGGCGTGGCAGCGGTGATCGGTGCACGTTCACGCACCTGGCTGAACATCCCGTTGACCGCATCCAGTGCTTCGAGAATCACGTCCATCAATTCCGAGTCGACGTGACGCTCACCCTTGCGCAGGATGTCGAAGACGTTCTCGGCGATGTGGCAGCACTCCACCAGCTCATGGAGCTGGAGGAAGCCGGCGCCCCCTTTTACAGTGTGAAAACCGCGAAAAATTGCATTGAGCAGGTTCGCATCATCCGGTCGGCTTTCCAGCTCGACCAGTTGTTCGGACAGTTGCTCTAGAATTTCGCCGGCCTCTACAAGGAAATCCTGAAGGATTTCTTCATCGGCGCCGAAGCTCATGTGGGTGCTCCTTAGAAGCCTAAACTGGATAACAGGTCATCTACGTCATCCTGACCTGACACAACGTCTTCACGTTTATCGGCATGAATCTGCGGACCTTCACCCTTGGCGAGATGTTTTTGTGGATCTTTTTCAGAGAGGATCGCTTCACGGTCATGTTCGATGCCGGCAAAACGATCGACCTGGCCGGCCATCAGCACCAATTTGAGCAAGTTGCTTTCCACTTCGGTAACCAACTGGGTCACGCGCTTGATCACCTGGCCGGTGAGGTCCTGGTAATCCTGGGCCAGCAGGATGTCGTTGAGGTTGCTGGCCACCGTGCGGTTTTCCTGTTCGCTGCGCGACAGGAACCCGTCGACGCGACGCGCCAGTTCACGAAACTCTTCAGCGCCCACTTCGCGGCGCATGAAGCGGCCCCAGTCCTGGCTCAAGGCCTGGGCTTCGGTGGCCATGCCGTTGACCAGGGGCGTGGCGTTTTCCACCAGGTCCATGGTGCGGTTGGCCGCCGCCTCAGTCAGCCTGACCACATAGGACAGGCGCTCGGTGGCGTCGGTAATCTGGGAAATTTCTTCGGCCTGGGGCATGCGCGGGTCAATCTGGAAATTGACGATTGCGCTGTGCAGCTCGCGTGTGAGCTTGCCCACTTCCTGGTACAGGCCGCGGTCACGGGTCTGGTTAAGCTCATGGATCAACTGCACCGCATCGGCGAACTGGCCTTTTTCCAGGCTGTCGACCAACTGGTGAGCATGTTTTTTCAGGGTCGACTCAAAGTCGCCCTGTGACGTTTCGTTATGCTCCATAGCTCCCCCGCGATGGCATTAGCCGTGGATGCGTTCGAAGATTTTCTCGATCTTCTCTTTCAAGGCCAGTGCCGTGAATGGTTTGACCACGTAACCGTTGACCCCGGCTTGGGCGGCTTCGATGATCTGTTCGCGCTTGGCTTCGGCGGTCACCATCAGCACAGGCAGGCTGCGCAGTTTTTCATCGGCGCGCACATGGCGCAGCAGGTCGATACCGGTCATGCCCGGCATGTTCCAGTCGGTTACCAGAAAGTCGATGCTCCCGCTGTTGAGGATCGGAATGGCCGTCAGGCCATCATCCGCCTCGACCGTGTTGGTGAACCCAAGGTCACGCAACAGGTTTTTAATGATCCGCCGCATCGTTGAGAAGTCATCAACGATGAGGATTTTCATGTTCTTGTCCAATTCGACCTCCAAGCAGTCTTAAACGCGCCCAGCACCTGGACGCGCCATTTCAATCAACAGGCGTTACACAAAAAGGACTGCCCAGGGCACCACGGCACGTAGCCGCGAAACCTTGCGATCTCACGGCAGCGTCTGCAGTGCCCCCACACTGCCTGTCAGCGCGCGCGCCACTCGGCCAATCGGCCCCGCAAGCGGGCTGCGCACTGGCTATGCAACTGGCTGACACGCGATTCGCTGACCCCCAGGACCTCACCGATTTCCTTGAGGTTCAGCTCTTCGTCGTAGTACAGCGCCAGCACCAGCCGCTCACGCTCCGGCAAGTTGGCGATTGCATCGGCCAACGCGCCCTGGAAACGTTCATCTTCCAGGTCGCGTGACGGCTCCGTATGCGCGCTCGCGCCGTCCTCGTGCAGCCCTTCGTGTTCGCCGTCCTGTAAAAGGTCGTCAAAACTGAACAGGCGGCTGCCCAAGGTATCGTTCAAAATCCCGTAATAATCGTCGAGACTCAATTGGAGTTCGGCCGCAACTTCATGATCTTTAGCGTCACGACCGGTTTTTGCTTCAATTGCTCGAATTGCATCACTGACCATGCGCGTATTGCGGTGTACCGAACGCGGCGCCCAATCGCCTTTACGCACCTCGTCGAGCATCGCGCCACGGATACGGATACCCGCATACGTTTCGAAACTGGCACCCTTGCTGGCGTCGTATTTGGTCGAGACTTCAAGCAGGCCGATCATGCCGGCCTGGATCAAGTCTTCAACCTGCACACTCGCGGGCAGGCGCGCCAACAGGTGATAGGCAATGCGCTTGACCAACGGCGCATAGCGCTCGATCAATTCGCCCTGGCTGTCACGTGCCGACTTTTTGTAAAGGTTGTAGCCGCTGGATGTCATAGCACCGGTCCTGCGCTCGTCTGATGCACCAAACGCTCGACGAAAAACTCCAGATGCCCCCGCGGGTTGGCGGGCAACGGCCAGGTATCGACCTTCTGGGCAATGGCCTTGAACGCCAGTGCGCATTTCGAACGAGGGAACGCTTCGTAGACCGCACGCTGCTTTTGCACGGCCTTGCGCACACACTCGTCATAGGGAACTGCGCCGACGTATTGTAAAGCCACATCGAGGAAGCGATCCGTGACCTTGGTCAACTTGGCGAACAGGTTGCGCCCTTCCTGCGGGCTCTGGGCCATGTTGGCCAGAACGCGGAAGCGGTTCATGCCGTAGTCACGGTTAAGCAGTTTGATCAGCGCATAGGCGTCGGTGATGGAGGTGGGTTCGTCGCACACCACCAACAGCACTTCCTGCGCTGCGCGCACAAAGCTGACCACCGACTCGCCGATCCCGGCGGCGGTGTCGATCACCAGCACGTCGAGGTTGTCGCCGATGTCGCTGAACGCCTGGATCAGCCCGGCATGCTGCGCGGGGCTCAGGTGCACCATGCTCTGGGTGCCCGAGGCCGCCGGCACGATGCGAATGCCTCCGGGGCCCTGGAGCAGCACGTCGCGCAGCTCACAGCGGCCTTCGATCACATCGGCCAGGGTATGTTTGGGTGTCAGCCCCAGCAGAACGTCCACGTTCGCCAAGCCCAGGTCAGCATCCAGCAGCATGACGCGACGGCCAAGCTCTGCCAGGGCCAGGGACAAATTCACTGACACGTTAGTTTTCCCGACGCCACCTTTGCCGCCGGTCACCGCGATCACCTGTACGGGATGCATGCTGCCCATTTTATTTCTTTACCTTGTCTTGCTTAGACGCAGGCTACATGGCTTGGCCGCGTGAATCGCTTGCAGACCATCGATGTAGGTACATTTCACGGTGTTCATCCTGCCTCAACCCACCCGTTTAGCCGGGTGGTGGTAAAGGTCGGCGAACATATCGGCCATCGCTTCCTCGCTAGGCTCGTCTTGCATTTGCACACTCACGGCACGGCTGACCAACTGATGACGGCGCGGCAGATGCAGATCATCCGGGATCCGCGGCCCGTCGGTGAGGTAGGCAACCGGTAATTCATGGCTGATGGCCAGGCTCAACACCTCGCCCAGGCTCGCGGTTTCATCGAGCTTGGTGAGGATGCAACCGGCCAGGCCGCAACGCTTGTAACTGTGATAAGCAGCGGTAAGAACCTGTTTCTGGCTGGTGGTTGCAAGCACCAGGTAATTTTTTGACTTGATGCCTCGCCCGGCCAGGCTTTCGAGCTGCATGCGCAGCGCCGGATCACTGGCTTGCAGGCCGGCGGTATCGATCAGCACCACGCGCTTGCGCAGCAACGGGTCGAGGGCATTGGCCAGGGACTGGCCCGGGTCGACATGGGTCACCGGCACGTTGAGGATGCGGCCCAGGGTCTTGAGCTGCTCCTGAGCGCCGATACGGTAACTGTCCATGCTCACCAGGGCGATATTCTGCGCGCCGTATTTAAGCACGTAACGGGCCGCAAGCTTCGCCAGGGTGGTGGTCTTGCCCATGCCGGCGGGGCCGACCATGGCGATTACACCGCCCTCTTCCAGGGGTTCGATTTCCGGCGTGGCAATCATGCGCGCCAAGTGCGCCAGCAGCATGCGCCAGGCCTGCCGCGGCTCTTCGACTTCAGCGGTCAAGGCCAGCAGGTCGCGGGACAACGGGCCGGACAGGCCGATGCGTTGCAGGCGACGCCAGAGGTTGGCTTGCTGCGGCTTGCTGCCTTGCAGTTGGGTCCAGGCCAGCGAGCCGAGCTGCACTTCGAGCAATTCACGCAGGCCGTTGAGTTCAAAACGCATCGAGTCAATCACGCGCTGGTCAACTGCGGCAGCCGGGGCAGGCGCTGCAGGACGCGGCGGTTCGACAAAGGTGGGTTCAACCAGCGGCTCGGCGGCGGTCAGCGGCAGGCCGGCAAACAGCTGGCGATTGGTGCTGGCATCGCTGTCGCCACGCATGCTCAGTTCAGCCTGGGCCGACACAATGCGCGAGGCGGTCTTGCGCAGCTCGTCTTCGAGCTCCATGTTTGGCACGCGCGGGGCCAGCGCCTGGGGCGTGTAATCCAGGGCAGCCGTCAGCTCGACACCGCCGGCAATCCGACGGTTACCGATAATCGCGGCATCGGCGCCCAGCTCATCACGGACCAGTTTCATGGCCTGACGCATATCGGCGGCGAAAAAACGCTTAACTTGCATAACCCACTACCTCAGCCATTGGGCCCAACTGTCGCGACAATAGTCACTTGCTTATTGTCAGGAATTTCCTGGTAAGCCAACACGTGCAAATTCGGTACGGCCAGGCGTCCGAACCGCGACAACATCGCGCGAACCGGGCCGGCCACCAGCAGGATCACCGGGTTGCCCTGCATTTCCTGGCGCTGTGCGGCGTCGATCAACGAACGCTGCAGCTTTTCAGCCATGCTTGGCTCCAGTAAAACGCCCTCTTCCTGGCCTTGCCCTGCCTTCTGAATACTATTGAGCAATATTTGTTCCAACCTGGGCTCCAGGGTGATCACAGGCAGCTCCGACTCAGTCCCTACAATGCTTTGCACGATTGCGCGGGACACGCCGACACGCACCGCCGCCACCAGAGCGGCAGTATCTTGACTCTTGGCGGCATTGTTGGCGATGGCCTCGGCAATGCTGCGAATGTCGCGCACGGGCACCTGTTCGGCCAACAGCGCTTGCAACACCTTGAGCAACTGCGACAGTGACAGCACGCCAGGCACCAGCTCTTCGGCCAGTTTTGGCGACGATTTGGCCAGCAAGCCCATCAATTGCTGGACTTCCTCGTGGCCGATCAACTCGTGGGAGTGCTTGTAGAGAATCTGGTTGAGGTGCGTGGCGACCACGGTGCTGGCATCCACCACGGTGTAACCGAGGGACTGCGCCTGGCTGCGCTGGCTGACTTCGATCCACACCGCTTCCAGGCCGAAAGCCGGATCTTTGGCGGTAATGCCGTTGAGGGTACCGAACACTTGGCCGGGGTTGATCGCCAGTTCGCGGTCCGGGTAGATCTCGGCTTCGGCCAGGATTACCCCCATCAGGGTCAGGCGATAAGCGCTGGGGGCCAGGTCGAGGTTGTCACGGATATGCACAGTGGGCATCAAGAAACCCAGGTCCTGGGACAGCTTCTTGCGCACACCCTTGATCCGCGCCAGCAGTTGCCCACCCTGGTTGCGGTCGACCAGCGGGATCAGGCGGTAACCGACTTCCAGGCCGATCATGTCGATGGGCGTGACGTCGTCCCAGCCCAACTCCTTGGTTTCCTGGGCGCGGGCCGGGGATGGCAGCAGCTCCTGTTGACGGGCGATTTCCTGCTGGGCCTGGACTTTGACCTGGTTCTGCTTTTTCCAGAACAGGTACGCCGCACCACCCGCCAGGGCCGCCATGCTCAGGAACGAGAAGTGCGGCATGCCCGGCACAATGCCCATGATCGCCATGATGCCCGCCGCCACGGCCAGGGCCTTGGGCGAAGCGAACATCTGCCGACTGATCTGCTTGCCCATGTCTTCGGAGCCCGAAGCACGGGTAACCATGATGGCCGCCGCTGTGGATAACAACAGTGATGGCAATTGCGCCACTAAACCGTCACCGATGGTCAGCAAGGCATACACCTTGCCGGCATCGCCGAATGTCATGCCGTGCTGAAACATACCGACGGCCACACCGCCGATCAGGTTGATGAACAGAATCAACAGGCCGGCGATGGCGTCGCCGCGCACAAACTTGCTGGCACCGTCCATGGAGCCGTAGAACTCGGCTTCCTGGGCGACTTCCGCCCGACGGGCCTTGGCTTGGCCCTGGTCGATCAGGCCGGCGTTGAGGTCGGCGTCGATGGCCATCTGCTTGCCGGGCATGGCGTCGAGGGTAAACCGCGCGCTCACCTCGGAAATCCGCCCGGCGCCCTTGGTCACCACGACGAAGTTGATGATCATCAGGATCGCGAACACCACGATACCGACCACGTAGTTACCGCCGATGACCACCTCACCGAACGCCTGGATCACCTTGCCGGCGGCGGCGTGGCCGTCCTGGCCGTGGAGCATCACCACCCGCGTGGAAGCGACGTTCAATGCCAGGCGCAGCAGGGTCGCCACCAGCAGAATCGTCGGGAACACCGCGAAATCCAGCGGCCGCAAGGCGTACACGCACACCAGCAACACAACGACGGACAGGGCAATGTTGAAGGTAAAGAACACGTCGAGCAGGAACGGCGGCATCGGCAACATCATCATTGCCAGCATCACCAGCAACAACAACGGCACACCCAGATTGCCCCGCGACAGGTCAGTCAGGGTGCCACGGGCCGTGTTGAGCATTTGAGAGCGATCTACCACCGGTATTCCTCGGGTCCTTGAAGCAAAGTTTTGACGCTGGAGGGCGACTTGGAGGCGGGGTTGCAAGAAGCCTTCCAACTTTGCTTTCGGGGCCGATTTTCGAGTGGTAACCGATTCAAGTGTGGGAGCTGGCTTGCCTGCGATTGCGGTGTGTCAGGCGCACGACTTGAGCACTCTGCAAGGGTGACGCAGAGCGTCACGCGATGCGTTCCTCACGCGGGAGCGTGGGAACGA
>NZ_JBQEQE010000010.1:169380-186186 GCF_052046095.1 Pseudomonas sp. 22072 | reverse complement strand
ATTACGGGCACACCGAGCCTAAGCGAGGTGCCGAGTGGTGGGGCAAGAGCGCTTTGCTTACTTTCGCGCTTTTCGAAAGTGAGCCGCCGTCAGGGCGGAACCCTAAGTGGCCGTTACCGCAGGAATGGATATGTACACAATCCAGCTGCATTGACTGTGAGGCCGTCTTCGCAGGCAAGCCAGCTCCCACAGTTGGATCGTTAGGGTGTCAGGTAGGTAGTCCTCGGCTGTCAGGCCGCCATCGCAGGCAAGCCAGCTCCCACAGTTGGATCGCGGGGTGCCGTCATCACAGGCAAGCCCCACATTTTGTCCCGTGTTGAATCAGGAACCGAGGCTGATGCCGTTGGCCGGCAACGGCAGCGCGGTTTTGTAGCGCACTTGCTTCAAGGCAAAGCTGGAGCGAATGTTCGCCACCCCAGGCACCTTGGTCAAAAAGTCCATCATAAAGCGCTCCAGCGACTGGATCGTGGGCACCAACACGCGGATCAAATAGTCCGGGTCGCCGGCCATCAGGTAGCACTCCATCACCTCAGGCCGATCCGAGATCGCCCCTTCGAATTGCTGCAGCGCCAGCTCGTTCTGTTTTTCCAGGCTCACGTGGATGAACACATTGACGTGCAGCCCCAGCAGATCAGCATCCAGCAGCGTAACCTGCTCACGAATCAGCCCCAGTTCTTCCATCGCCTTGACCCGGTTGAAACACGGCGTGGGCGACAGGTTGACCGAGCGAGCCAGGTCGGCATTGGTGATCCGGGCATTCTCTTGCAGGGCGTTAAGAATGCCGATATCGGTACGGTCCAGTTTGCGCATGAGACAAAATCACCTGTTTATTATGTTTATGCAGTTTTTTTATCCGCAAATGGCCGGCAACGCAATGAAACAGAGATAAATATTCTTCTACGCCACGCCTATGATTGTTGTAGGACAAGATTTCTTCTATCCGAAGACTGACTGTCAGCTAGCGCGCCCACTACAAGAAATTCACAAGATAGAGCGTAGAAAGCCATGACCCAGCCGTATGCACCGCTGCGCCTGCACGTTCCCGAACCCTCGGGCCGCCCAGGCTGCAAGACCGACTTCACCTACTTGCGTTTGACCGACGCCGGCCTGGTACGCAAACCCGCCATCGACGTAGAGCCCGCCGACACCGCCGACCTGGCCAAGGGCCTGATCCGTGTGCTCGACGATCAGGGCCAGGCCCTGGGCCCGTGGGCCGAAGGTGTCTCCACCGAGATCATGCGCAAAGGCATGCGCGCCATGCTCAAGACGCGCATTTTCGACAACCGTATGGTGGTCGCCCAGCGTCAGAAAAAAATGTCGTTCTACATGCAAAGCCTTGGCGAAGAAGCCATCGGCAGCGCCCAGGCCCTGGCCTTGAATATCGACGACATGTGCTTCCCCACCTATCGCCAGCAAAGCATCCTGATGGCCCGCGAGGTGCCGCTGGTGGACCTGATCTGCCAACTGCTGTCCAACGAGCGCGACCCGCTCAAGGGCCGCCAATTGCCGATCATGTATTCGGTCAAGGAGGCGGGCTTCTTCACTATTTCCGGCAACCTTGCCACCCAATTCGTGCAGGGCGTGGGTTGGGGCATGGCCTCGGCGATCAAGGGCGATACCAAGATCGCCTCGGCCTGGATCGGCGACGGCGCCACTGCTGAATCGGACTTCCACACCGCCCTCACCTTCGCACACGTGTACCGCGCGCCGGTGATCCTCAACGTGGTCAACAACCAGTGGGCGATCTCCACCTTCCAGGCCATCGCTGGCGGTGAAGCCACCACCTTCGCCGGACGCGGCGTCGGGTGCGGCATCGCTTCCCTGCGCGTGGACGGCAATGACTTTATCGCCGTGTACGCCGCCTCGGCCTGGGCCGCCGAACGTGCGCGCCGTAACCTGGGGCCCACCCTGATCGAGTGGGTCACCTACCGCGCCGGCCCGCATTCCACCTCCGATGACCCATCCAAATATCGACCCGCCGACGACTGGAGCCACTTCCCGTTGGGCGATCCGATTGCCCGCCTCAAGCAGCACCTGATCAAGATTGGCCAGTGGTCCGAAGAGGAACACGCGGCGGTCAGTGCAGAACTTGAAGCCGAAGTGGTCAAGGCGCAGAAAGAAGCCGAACAGTACGGCACCCTGGCCGGTGGCCAGATTCCAAGCGCCGCGACCATGTTCGAGGATGTCTATAAAGAGATGCCGGAGCACTTGAAGCGCCAGCGTCAAGAGCTGGGGGTGTGACATGAACGACCACAACAACAGTATCGAACTGGAAACCGCCATGACCACCACCACCATGACCATGATCCAGGCCCTGCGCTCGGCCATGGATGTGATGCTTGAGCGTGACGACAACGTGGTGGTGTTCGGCCAGGACGTCGGTTACTTCGGCGGCGTGTTCCGTTGCACCGAAGGCTTGCAGACCAAGTACGGTAGCTCGCGGGTGTTTGACGCGCCGATCTCGGAAAGCGGCATCGTCGGCGTGGCCGTGGGCATGGGCGCTTACGGCCTGCGCCCGGTAGCGGAAATCCAGTTCGCCGACTACGTCTACCCCGCCACCGACCAGATCATTTCCGAAGCGGCACGCCTGCGTTATCGCTCGGCCGGCCAGTTCACTGCGCCCTTGACCATGCGCATGCCCTGCGGCGGCGGCATCTATGGCGGCCAGACCCACAGCCAGAGTATCGAAGCGGTGTTCACCCAGGTCTGCGGCCTGCGCACGGTGATGCCGTCCAACCCCTATGACGCCAAGGGCCTGCTGATCGCCTCCATCGAAAACGATGACCCGGTGATCTTCCTCGAACCCAAGCGCCTGTATAACGGCCCTTTCGATGGCCACCACGACCGCCCGGTAACGCCGTGGTCCAAACACCCCCAAGCCCAGGTGCCGGACGGTTACTACACCGTGCCCCTGGACGTAGCCGCCATCGTGCGCCCAGGCTCGGCCGTGACCGTGCTGACCTATGGCACCACCGTGTATGTGTCGCAAGTCGCCGCTGAAGAAACCGGCATCGACGCCGAGGTCATTGACCTGCGCAGCCTGTGGCCGCTGGACCTGGAGACCATCGTCAAGTCGGTGAAAAAGACCGGCCGTTGCGTGGTGGTGCATGAGGCCACGCGCACCTGCGGCTTTGGTGCCGAGTTGGTCTCGCTGGTGCAAGAGCATTGCTTCCACCACCTGGAAGCGCCGATCGAACGCGTCACTGGTTGGGACACTCCCTACCCGCACGCGCAGGAGTGGGCGTATTTCCCAGGGCCGTCCCGAGTGGGCGCGGCGTTGAAACGGGTCATGGAGGTCTGAATGGGCACGCACGTTATCAAGATGCCGGACATTGGCGAAGGCATCGCGGAAGTTGAATTATCGGTATGGCATGTAAAGGTCGGCGACTTGGTGGTTGAAGACCAGGTGCTGGCGGATGTGATGACCGACAAGGCGATGGTGGATATTCCCTCGCCGGTCCACGGCAAGGTGATTTCCCTCGGCGGCGAGCCGGGTGAGGTCATGGCAGTGGGCAGCATTTTGATCAGCATTGAAGTGGAAGGCGCAGGCAATACCAAGGATACGCCGGAGGTTGCCGAGCCGGCGAAGGCCGCGCCGCCTGTGGCCGAAGCCAAACCGGTACAGGCGCCGGTAGAAAGCAAGCCCGCTGCAGTAGTGAAAGCGCCGCAAGCGCCCGTGGCCCGTGAAGCCAGCGAACGCCCGTTGGCCTCGCCTGCCGTGCGCAAACACGCGCTGGATGCCGGGATTCAACTGCGCCTGGTCCAGGGCACAGGGCCTGCGGGCCGGATTCTGCATGAAGACCTGGAGGCCTACTTGCATCAAGGGCCGGCCACCAGCACCAGTGCCGCCAACCCTTATGCCGAGCGCAATGACGAACACCAGATCCCGGTGATCGGCATGCGCCGCAAGATCGCCCAGCGCATGCAGGACGCAACCCGCCGCGCCGCGCATTTCAGCTACGTGGAAGAGATCGACGTCACCGCCCTCGACGAGTTGCGCGTGCACCTCAACGAGAAGCACGGTGCGACACGCGGCAAGCTGACCCTGCTGCCGTTTATCGTGCGGGCCATGGTGGTAGCCTTGCGCGACTTCCCGCAGATCAATGCGCGTTACGACGACGAAGCCCAGGTCATCACTCGCCTTGGTGCCGTGCACGTGGGCGTCGCCACCCAGAGCGACGTGGGCCTGATGGTGCCGGTGGTGCGCCACGCCGAAGCCCGCAGCCTGTGGGGCACTGCCGAAGAAATCGCGCGTTTGGCCAATGCCGCACGCACAGGCAAGGCCAGCCGTGAAGAGCTGTCCGGTTCGACCATTACCCTGACCAGCCTTGGCGCCCTGGGCGGCATCGTCAGTACGCCAGTGCTGAACCTGCCGGAAGTGGCCATCGTCGGCGTCAACCGCATCGTTGAGCGGCCGATGGTGATCAAGGGCCAGATTGTGGTGCGCAAGATGATGAACCTCTCCAGCTCTTTCGATCACCGCGTGGTCGATGGCATGGACGCGGCGCAATTCATCCAGGCCATTCGCGGCCTGCTCGAACAACCCGCCAGCCTGTTCCTGGAGTAAGGGCATGACTCAGACATTGCACACCACGCTGCTGATTATCGGCGGCGGCCCCGGCGGTTATGTCGCGGCGATTCGCGCAGGCCAACTGGGCATCCCCACCATTCTGGTGGAGGGCCAAGCACTGGGCGGCACCTGCCTGAACATTGGCTGCATTCCCTCTAAGGCGCTGATCCATGTGGCCGAGCAGTTCCAGCAAACCGTGCACCATAGCCAGGGCTCGCAGTTGGGCATTGAGGTGGATGTACCGACTTTGGACATCCGCAAGAGCGTGGAATGGAAAGACGGCATCGTTGACCGCCTGACCACCGGCGTCGCCGCACTGCTGAAAAAACACAAGGTGCAGGTGATCCATGGCTGGGCCAAAGTCATCGACGGCAAGACCGTCGAGGTGGGCGAGCAACGCATCCAGTGCGAACACCTGCTGTTAGCCACCGGCTCGACAAGCGTCAACCTGCCGATGCTGCCGATTGGCGGGCCGATTATCTCGTCCACCGAAGCCCTGGCACCGACCCATGTACCCAAACGTTTGATCGTGGTGGGCGGTGGTTATATCGGCCTGGAACTGGGGATTGCCTACCGCAAGCTGGGTGCCGACGTCAGCGTGGTCGAGGCCCAGGCGCACATCCTGCCGGCCTACGACGCCGAGCTGACCCTGCCGGTGGCTGAATCCCTGAAGAAACTCGGCGTGAAGCTGTACCTGGAACACAGCGTCACCGGCTTTGCCGACAACAAGCTGCAAATACGTGCACCCAATGGCGACACCCTGGCGCTGGACACCGACCAGGTGCTGGTCGCCGTGGGGCGCAAACCCAACACCCAAGGCTGGAACCTCGAAGCGCTGAACCTGGACATGAACGGCGCGGCGATCAAGATCGACAGCCGCTGCCAGACCAGCATGCGCAACGTGTACGCCATTGGCGACCTCAGTGGCGAGCCGATGCTGGCGCACCGGGCCATGGCCCAGGGCGAAATGGTTGCCGAACTGATTAGCGGCAAGGCCCGCGAATTCAACCCGGCGGCAATTCCGGCGGTGTGCTTTACCGACCCGGAACTGGTGGTGGTCGGCAAGACCCCGGACGAGGCCAAGGCGGCTGGCTTGGATTGCATTGTGTCGAGCTTCCCGTTCGCCGCCAATGGCCGGGCCATGACGCTGGAGTCCAAGGCCGGCTTCGTGCGGGTGGTGGCGCGGCGTGACAATCACTTGATTGTTGGCTGGCAAGCGGTGGGGGCTGGGGTTTCGGAACTCTCCACTGCGTTTGGCCTGAGCCTGGAAATGGGCGCGCGCCTGGAGGATGTGGCCGGGACCATCCATGCCCATCCGACCCTGGGTGAAGCGGTGCAGGAAGCCGCGCTGCGGGCATTGGGGCACGCGTTGCACCTGTAAAAACACAACCCCTGTAGGAGCGAGCTTGCTCGCGAAAATCGCCAACGATAACGCGGGCCACCCAGTTAAACGCGGCGTCCTTGCGTTCTTCGCGAGCAAGCTCGCTCCTACAGGGGATGCGAACAGCCCTGTGAATGCAGTATTGTTCGCCCATCCAGAAAAAAATCCGACTTGACCAGAGATAGAGGGTGTCATGGGTAACGAGAGCATCAATTGGGACAAGCTGGGTTTTGACTACATCAAGACCGACAAGCGGTTTCTCCAGGTCTGGAAGAACGGCGAATGGCAAGCTGGCACCCTGACCGACGACAATGTGCTGCACATCAGCGAGGGCTCCACTGCCCTGCATTATGGCCAGCAATGCTTCGAGGGTCTGAAGGCCTACCGTTGCAAGGACGGTTCGATCAACCTGTTCCGCCCGGACCAGAACGCCGCCCGCATGCAGCGCAGCTGTGGCCGCCTGCTGATGCCACAAGTGCCGACCGACGCGTTCATCGACGCCTGCAAACAAGTGGTCAAGGCCAACGAGCGCTTCATCCCGCCGTACGGCAGTGGCGGCGCGCTGTACCTGCGCCCGTTCGTGATCGGCACCGGTGACAACATCGGCGTGCGTACCGCGCCGGAATTCATCTTCTCGGTGTTCTGCATCCCGGTCGGTGCCTACTTCAAGGGCGGCCTGGTGCCGCACAACTTCCAGATCTCCGGCTACGACCGCGCCGCGCCGCAAGGCACCGGTGCCGCCAAGGTCGGTGGCAACTACGCCGCCAGCCTGATGCCCGGCTCGGAAGCGAAGAAATCCGGTTTCGCCGACGCGATCTATCTGGACCCGATGACCCACTCGAAAATCGAAGAAGTCGGCTCGGCCAACTTCTTCGGGATCACCCACGACAACCAGTTCATCACGCCGAAGTCGCCTTCGGTATTGCCAGGCATCACCCGCCTGTCGCTGATCGAACTGGCCCAGACCCGCCTGGGCCTGGAAGTGGTAGAAGGCGAAGTGTTCATCGACAAGCTGGACCAATTCAAGGAAGCCGGCGCCTGCGGTACCGCTGCGGTGATCTCGCCTATCGGCGGCATCCAGTACAACGGCAAGCTGCACGTGTTCCACAGCGAAACCGAAGTCGGCCCGATTACCCAGAAGCTTTACAAAGAGCTGACCGGTGTGCAGACCGGTGACGTGGAAGCGCCAGCGGGTTGGATCGTCAAGGTCTGACAGCCACAAAAGCCAGCGACACCACAAAACCCTGTGGGAGCTGGCTGGTTGATCGTTCCCACGCTCCGCTTGATCGTGCTTGATCGTTCCCACGCTCCGCGTGGGAATGCAATGCATCCCCTGACGCTCCGCGTCACCTGTTGTCCGGCGGGACGCGGAGCATCCCAGGCGGCATTCCCACGCAGAGCGTGGGAACGATCAAAGGCCTATCGCTATCGCAGGCAAGCCAGCTCCCACACTGGTTTCTGCACCTTCATGAGCGTGGCGTAATATTCTCGGCAATCTTCTTGTCCATACTGATCCTCGGCTCCACCCCATACCCCAACGCCTCATAAAACCCCACCACCACGTCATTGCCGCCGGTGATCTGCAGGTTGATTTTCATGCAACCCAGCGCAGTCAACGCCTGTTCGGCATAGCGCACCAGCGACGACCCCAGGCCATGGCGCCGATAGTCGGTATGCACCGCCACCGAATACAACCAGCCACGATGCCCGTCATAGCCGGCGAGGATCGTACCGATCACGGCTTTGTTGTCGGTGGCAACGAAGAACAACCCGTCATTGACCGCCAGTTTCTTATCAATCGCCAGGCTCGGCAGGTTATGCGCGGTGTCATAGCCAAACGCCTGCTGCCATAACTCAATCACCTGGGCACGGTGTTGACGGTCGCGATACGGCCCGATGGGGTGGCGGGACAACAGCGCCTTTTCCATCACCAACGTGCGCTCGTTGCCGTGGTACACGTCACGCACGTTGTGAAAACCCAGCTTGGCGTAGAAGGCTTGCGCCGTCAGCGAGGACGGCACGCTCAGCACCGTCACGCCGGCTTCACGGGCGCGCAGCTCGATCTCGATCATCAACAATCGGCCAATGCCCTGCCCTTGCAGCGCCGGGTTGACGAACACCGAGCGCACCACGTTGCCGTCCAGTGCGGCCGTAGCAACGATCAGTTGATCCTGAGTCGCCACCAACACCACACGCCGCTGGAGTAACGCCATTACCGCGTCGGGGGTGAAGTTGCTGGCAACCCGCGCAATCACATCTGCTGGGTAATCACGTGCGTTGCTGCTGTGCAGCGCAGCCAGGATGACCTGGCTGATGCCCTCGGCATCTGAAGGTTGGGCAAGGCGAACAGCAGTAGACATGGTTCCTCCTGGCTGACACAACGATAACAATCACCACAATACCAATGTGGGAGCTGGCTTGCCTGCTCCCACAGGTTGATCGTATTTCAATCTGGCAGCCGATTCGGCTGCCCCACCCCCGTTTTCAGCTTTCTTGGCTGAGCCACCCCGCTGTTTCAGCCGGGATCCTTTCCCCGCAACGCACACAATAGCGGCACAAGATCCCCAACGGACCCGTGCCCCCATGCAAACCACCAACACCGTCCTGATGATCCGCCCGGCGCGCTTTGCCTTCAACCCGGATACCGCGATCAACAACCGTTTCCAACGCCCGCCGCTGGACCCGCTCAGTGCACAGCACAAAGCGCTGGAGGAGTTCGACGGTTATGTCGACACCCTGCGCCAGCATGGCGTGGAGGTGCTGGTGGTGCAGGACACGCCGGCGCCTCATACGCCCGACTCGATCTTCCCCAACAACTGGTGGAGCAGCCATGCCGACGGCAGCCTGGTGCTCTACCCCATGGAAGGCCAGAACCGCCGACTGGAGCGCAACAAGGGCGTGCTGCAAGTACTGGAGCAACGCTTTGCGATCAACACCACCATCGACCTCAGCCACCTGGAACAACAGAACATCTTCCTGGAAGGCACCGGCAGCATGGTGCTCGACCGCCAGCACCGCATCAGCTACGCGTGCCATTCGGGGCGCACCCACCACGCGGCCCTGCGCCAGTTTGCCGAACGCCTCGACTACCAACTCTGTGTGTTCCACGCCCTGGACCGTCACCAGGCCCCCATCTACCACAGCAACGTGATGATGAGCGTTGGCCGCGACCTCGCGGTGGTGTGCCTGCAGGCCCTGCCCGACGACAGCGAGCGCCTGGCCCTGGAACGCTCCCTGCGTGACACCGGCAAGGACATCCTCAGCCTGGACTTCGACCAGTTGGAAGCCTTCGCCGGCAACATGCTGGAGGTCCACGACCGGGACGGCCAGCCATTGCTGGTGATGTCCGCCAGTGCCTGGGGCGCCCTGCATCCGGCGCAGCGTCAGCATGTGGAACGCCATACGCGGCCGGTGGTGGTGAATATCGACAACATCGAACGCATCGGCGGCGGCAGTGCCCGCTGCATGCTGGCCGAAGTGCATCTGCCGGCCCGTCCCTCATTTCAATAAGGAGTCCTGCCATGACCCGTTATATCGACGTCAACGACCTCAGCTACCTGGTATCGCAAAAAGGCCTGCAAACCTGTATCACCGAGATGGCCGACTACATTCGCGCCGACTACCTGCGCTGGCAGGATTTCGAAAAGTGCGCGCGCCTGGCCAACCACTCACCGGATGGCGTGATCGAGCTGATGCCGGTGTCCGACGCTTCGCTGTACGCCTTCAAGTACGTCAACGGCCACCCGAAAAACACCCTGGCCGGCATGCTCACCGTGATGGCGTTCGGCGCCTTGGGCGACGTCGACACCGGCAAACCGGTGCTGCTGGCGGAGATGACCCTGACCACTGCGATCCGCACCGCTGCCACCTCGGCCCTGGTCGCCCGCTCCCTGGCCCGCGCCAACAGCCGCAGCATGGCGCTGATCGGCAACGGCTGCCAAAGCGAATTCCAGGCTCTGGCCTTCCACGCCATGCTGGGCATTACTGAAATCCGCCTGTTCGACATCGACCCCCAGGCCACCGCCAAGCTCGCCGCCAACCTCAAGGCGTTCCCGGCGATCAAGGTGATCCTGGCCGCCAGCGTCGCCGAGGCAGTCAAAGGCGCGGACATTGTCACCACCGTGACTGCAGACAAGGCCTACGCCACCATCCTGACTGACGAGATGATCGAGCCAGGCATGCACCTCAATGCCGTGGGCGGTGACTGCCCGGGCAAGACCGAGCTGGACCGCCGTATCGTCGAGCGCGCCAGGGTGATCGTCGAGTACGAACCGCAAAGCCGCATCGAAGGCGAAATCCAGCACATGCCGGAAGATTCGCCGGTCACCGAGCTGTGGCAAGTGATCAACGGCCAACAGCCGGGCCGCGAGAATGAACGCCAGATCACCCTGTTCGACTCGGTGGGTTTTGCTATCGAAGACTACTCGGCCCTGCGCTATGTACTGGACGTGGCCAAGGCCCTGGATGTGGGCAGCGAGCTGGAGCTGGTGCCAGACCTGGCCGACCCGAAAGACCTGTTTGCACGCCTGGCCCAGCAACCTGTGGTACAGCATAAAAAGCGCGCCTGAAACCGCTCTGGCTTGCCGCTTTGCGCCCAGGGCAGGCCAGATTCGGGTGGGTTGAAAGCCGATTTTGCCGGTGTCACAGCCGATTCCGCTGCATTGCCTGTTTTAACAGCGCAATTTGCGCTTTGCGCAGGGGGTAAACGACACAAAAAACGCACCATCATGAAGCATTCTCTGCTCCCAGTTATTCACTGCCCCTGACATCAATTACAAAATATAGGGACCGACACATGACTCCTCTGCGATCACTCTTCGCTGCGTTGCTGTTGCCACTGTGCGCCACTGCTGCCCACGCCCAGGATTGGAAAGAAATCCGGTTTGGCGTGTTCCCCGAATACCCGCCCTTCGAATCCGTCGCCGCCGACGGCAGCCTGCAAGGTTTCGATATCGAACTGGGCAACGCCATCTGCGCCAAGCTCGAAGTGAAATGCACCTGGGTGCACAACGAATTCGACGGCATGATCCCGGCCCTGCGTGCGCGCAAGTTCGACGCGATCATGTCCTCCATGGCCGTGACCCCGGCCCGCGAGAAAGTCATCGACTTCACCGACCGCCTGTTCCTCAGCCCCACCTCGGTGATCACCCGAAAAAACGCCACCTTCGGTGACACCCCAGAATCGCTGAACGGCAAGCAGGTTGGCGTGCTGCAAGGCTCGTTGCAGGAAGCCTATGCCCGCGCGCACCTGGCCAAGCTCGGTGCACAGATCAAGGCGTACCAGTCTCAGGAACAGAACTACGCCGACCTGCAAAACGGCCGCCTCGACGCCACCCTGACGGACAAGCTCGAAGCCCAGCTCAACTTCCTGTCCAAGCCCGAAGGCGCCGACTTCAAGACCGGCCCGGCCTTCAAGGACCCGACCCTGCCTCTGGACATCGCCATGGGCCTGCGCAAGAACGACCAGGCGTTGCGTGAGCTGATCAACAAGGGCATCGCCGCCGTCCAGGCCGATGGCACCTACGCCCAGATCCAGAAGAAATATTTTGGCGATCAGGACATCTACAACGAGTAACCGGCAACCGTGCCCCTGTGGGAGCGGGCGTGTTGTGGCGAGGGAGCTTGCTCCCGCTGGGGTGCNCGCCCCCAAAAAGCCGGCTCCAGCTGCGCTGTCGAACGGGAGCAAGCTCCCTCGCCACAACAAGCAGTTCCCACAGTAAATCCGTGCACTCCTTCGAGATCTTCCCCATGAACGACCTCCTCAACCTGCAAGGCTACGGCCCCATGCTGGCCCAGGGTGCCTGGATGACGCTCAAGCTGGCGTTCCTCGCCCTGACCCTGAGCCTTACCCTGGGCCTCGTCGCCGCGGGTGCCAAACTCTCCAGCGTCAAATGGCTGCGCGTGCCGGCCACGCTCTACACCACGTTGATCCGCAGCGTGCCGGACCTGGTGCTGATCCTGCTGATCTTCTACAGCCTGCAACTGTGGCTCAACGACCTGACCGAAGCGTTCGGCTGGGACTACGTTGAAATCGACCCGTTTACCGCCGGGGTGATCACCCTGGGGTTTATCTACGGTGCATATTTCACCGAGAACTTCCGGGGTGCGATCCTCAGCGTGCCGGCCGGCCAACTGGAAGCCGCCACCGCCTACGGCCTGAGCCGCTGGCAGCGCTTTCACCTGGTGCTGTTCCCGCAACTGATGCGCTTTGCCCTGCCGGGCCTGGGCAATAACTGGCTGGTGCTGCTCAAGTCCACGGCGCTGGTGTCGATCATCGGCCTGTCAGACCTGGTCAAGGCCGCCCAGAACGCCGGCAAGTCCACCAGCGAGCCGCTGTACTTCCTGATCCTCGCGGGCCTGGTGTACCTGGTGATTACTACCCTCTCCAACCGCATCTTCAAGCGCCTGGAACGGCGCTATAACCTGGGCATCAAGGGGATGGCGCGATGATCGAATTGTTCCAGCAATACGGCCTGGCCTACCTGTTCAGCGATGGCAGCGGCCTGTCCGGTGTCGCCATGACCTTGTGGCTGTTCATTATCTCGGTGGTACTGGGCTTCGCCCTGTCGATCCCCCTGGCGCTGGCACGCGTCTCAGAACATTTCTGGCTGCGCTGGCCGGTGGAGGTCTACACCTACCTGTTCCGCGGCACGCCGCTGTATATCCAACTGTTGATTTGCTACACCGGGCTGTACAGCCTGGAAGTGGTGCAGGACAACGCCCTGCTCAACCAGTTTTTCCGCAATGCGCTGAACTGCACACTGTTGGCGTTTGTGCTCAACACCTGCGCCTACACCGTGGAAATCTTCGCCGGGGCAATCCGCAACATTCCCCATGGCGAGATCGAAGCGGCACGCGCCTATGGCCTGCACGGCTGGCGGCTGAACCTGTTTGTGATCGTGCCCGCCGCATTGCGTCGCGCCCTGCCGGCCTACAGCAATGAAATGATCCTGATGCTGCACGCCACGTCGCTGGCGTTCACCGCCACCGTCGCCGACATCCTCAAGGTCGCCCGCGATGCGAATGCCGAGACGTTCCTGACCTTCCAGGCCTTCGGCATCGCCGCCCTGCTCTACATGCTGCTGTCCTTTGCACTGGTGGGCCTGTTCAGGCTGGCCGAACGTCGCTGGATGCGCTTTCTTGTTCCTACCCGAGGCTAACCCATGAATCAGTCCGCGCAGGCCCTGGCCGCTTATCCAATGGATGTACCGGTCGGCAAAACCGCCACGGCGGCCATCAAGCTGCAAGTCGAAGGTATCCATAAACGCTACGGCGAGCACGAAGTGCTCAAGGGCGTGTCCCTCAATGCACGCCAGGGCGACGTGATCAGCCTGATCGGCGCCAGCGGCTCGGGCAAAAGCACGATGCTGCGGTGCATCAACTTTCTGGAACAGCCTGACGCCGGGGTGATCACCCTGGACGGCATCAGCATCGAAATGCAACCAGGCCGCGCCGGCACCCGTGCGCCGCACCAGGCGCAACTGCAAAACCTGCGCACGCGCCTGGCCATGGTGTTCCAGCACTTCAACCTGTGGAGCCACATGACCGTGCTGGAAAACATCACCATGGCCCCGCGCCGGGTGCTGAACGTGAGCGCCGCCGAAGCCGAGAAACGTGCGCGGCTGTACCTGGACAAGGTGGGCCTGCCGAGCCGCGTGGCGGATCAATATCCGGCGTTCCTGTCCGGTGGCCAGCAGCAGCGCGTGGCGATTGCGCGGGCGCTGGCGATGGAGCCGGAGATCATCCTGTTTGATGAACCCACCTCGGCCCTGGACCCGGAGCTTGTAGGAGAAGTGCTTAAAGTCATACAGACGTTGGCAGAGGAAGGTCGTACCATGTTGATGGTCACCCACGAAATGGGCTTTGCCCGCCAGGTGTCCAGCCAAGTACTGTTCCTGCACCAGGGCCGAGTCGAAGAACACGGCGGCGCCGAGATCCTCGACCATCCCACCAGCGAACGCTTGCAGCAATTTCTTTCCAACCGTTTGAAGTGAACTCATGGATACCAAGGCCAACGGACCCCATTCTTCCCCTACGCTGGATCGCATCGACGAAGCGATCATCGACGTACTCAGGCATCAGGGGCGTATCACCTACGAAAAGCTCTCGTCATTGGTGCACCTCACCCCCAGGCCCTGCCTGGAGCGGGTGCGCAAGCTGGAGCGACGCGGGGTGATCCGTGGGTATGGGGCGATCATCGATGTGCAGATGGTCTCACCGGGGCTGTCGCTGCTGGTGCTGGTGGCCCTGTCCAACCAAAGCGGGCGCTCGGCGCAAAAGGCCTTCGAAGCCTGCGTGAAAGCCTGCCCGCAGGTATTCGAATGCCAGTTGATCAGCGGGCCGTTCGACTACAGCCTGCGCATGCGCTGCCGGGATATGGAGCATTACCGGGTGCTGACCGAGAACTGGTTGAACAATGATGAGTTGCACATTGATAAGCTGGTGGCGCATCCGGAGTTGGCGGTGGTCAAGAACACCGCGACCGAACTGGCCTGAACCAGCTAGCTCGTTCCCACGCTCTGCGTGGGAATGCATCCAATGACGCTCCGCGTCACAACTTCAAGAGCAGACGCGGAGCGTCCAGGGTGGCATTCCCACGCAGAGCGTGGGAACGATCAATCAGTCACCCCACATCTGACGGGTCGACCGCTATCGCAGGCAAGCCAGCTCCCACATTGACCGGGTTTGCAATTCTTTTGCCTGGCTTGGCACCCACCAGCTTCGCCTGCCCATCCTTCTGCTTGCCCGTACGCGCCTCGCTGATCAGCCCCGGGATCAACTTGCCCTCCGGCAAATTCTTCCAGAAGCGGCTGGGCAAATGCCCTTCCATCACCTTGGGGTTCAGCCGCGCCGGGTTGAAGATGTGGCTGTAGTAGGTCAACCACATCGCACTGTGGGGATCTTCAACATTCTGTGCCAGTTGCTGCCAGGCCTCGGGGCACTGGCGCTGATGAATCAATTGCTCGCCGTCGTAATACACCCCGTCCAGGGGCGTGGCGATCATCCAGCGATGGCGGCCCATGCGCCCGATAAAATGCTCGCTGGCGCTCTTGAGAATGTCATGGGCCGGCTCATGCCAGGCCACGTACTCCGGCAGTTCCGGCCCGGCCCCGTCCGGCAGCGCGATGAAGCGCACAAACGCATGCAAGTGGTGGGCTTCCCGGCTGACTTGCTTGATGCGCCGCTGCAATTCGCTGCCAAGCTTGTCACCCGCGAGCATGGCGGTGCGATCACCATGGCTGACCCGCCACAGCACTTCATACAACAGGCTCCAGCGCTGATCACCGTGATAACAGGCAGCGGACTCCAGCAATTGCAACAACGCCTTGGGTATGCGCGCCTGAAACGGCCCCATCCCTGGTGGGATCAGTTCATCGGTAGCGAACAGGTCCGCCGCCTGCACCTCGCCCCAACTGACCTGGCTGGGGTCGACCTGATGGCTGAGCAACCAGCGGGCCTGTTCGCGCCAGGTACTGAACAGG
The DNA here is from genome assembly GCF_052046095.1 of Pseudomonas sp. 22072. Lineage (NCBI taxonomy): Bacteria > Pseudomonadati > Pseudomonadota > Gammaproteobacteria > Pseudomonadales > Pseudomonadaceae > Pseudomonas > Pseudomonas sp. 22072. The sequence goes on along the minus strand of NZ_JBQEQE010000010.1, from coordinate 170,753 downwards.
TTGTCGCACTCCAGGCTGATCATCCCCACAGCCCCATCTGTTGCGGCTGCGGACGGTCACGCAATTGTTCGCGCAACAACACACTGGTGCTGTCGGCCTGCTGCGGGTGGTAGTCGCTGGTGATGAAAAACGGCTTGGCCTTGGCCAGCACGCAGCGCATGCGCGCCAGGTCTTCGAAGCGGATCTTGCGTTCACGGCGCAGGTCGACCAGGCGCTGGGTGGTGCGCAGGCCGATGCCGGGAATACGTGCGATCAGGGTCGGCTCGGCGCGGTTCAGGTCCAGGGGGAACACCTCACGATGCTCCAGGGCCCAGGCCAGCTTGGGGTCGATATCCAGTGCCAGGTCACCGGGGCCGGCGAACAGCTCATTGGCGCTGAAACCGTAGCTGCGCAGCAGGAAATCAGCCTGGTACAAGCGGTGCTCACGCATCAAGGGCGGCGCGGCCAGGGGTACGCTTTTCGGGCTGTTGGGGATGGGGCTGAACGCCGAGTAATACACGCGGCGCAGCTTGAAATTACCGTACAACGCCTCGGCACCGTGCAGGATGGTGCTGTCGTCGGTGTCGTCGGCACCGACGATCATCTGCGTGCTCTGCCCGGCCGGGGCAAAACGTGGCGCACGGGGTTCGTTGAGCACCGTCTGTTCGCCGGTGTAGATGGTCTGCATGGCCTGCTTGATCGAGCCGATCTGCTTCTCGGGCGCCAGGGTCTGCAGGCTGGCGTCGGTGGGCAGTTCGATATTTACGCTGAGGCGATCGGCATAACGGCCAGCCTCGGCGATCAGGGCCGGGTCGGCATCGGGGATGGTCTTGAGGTGGATATAACCGCGAAAGTCATGCTCTTCGCGCAGCAGTTTGGCGACCCGCACCAGTTGCTCCATGGTGTAGTCCGACGAACGGATGATGCCGGAACTGAGGAACAGCCCACTGACGCAATTGCGCTTGTAGAAATCCAGGGTCAGGGTGACCACCTCCTCCGGGCTGAAGCGCGCACGGGGCACGTCGCTGGAGCGGCGGTTGACGCAGTATTGGCAGTCGTAGAGGCAGAAGTTGGTGAGCAACACCTTGAGCAACGACACGCAACGGCCATCGGGCGTGTAGCTGTGGCAGATGCCCATGCCATTGGTGGAACCCAGCCCCGCCTTGCCCTCGGAACTGCGCTTGGGCGCGCCACTGCTGGCGCAGGACGCGTCGTACTTGGCGGCGTCGGCGAGGATGCTGAGTTTTTCGATCAACTGCATGGAGGGCTACCGATACTGGTTTTTTGTACAGTACCAATAGCCACACTTTGTCACAAGTGCCGTCTGTAGGAGCGAGCTCTTGTGGCGAGGGAGCTTGCTCCCGCTGGGCTGCGAAGCGGCCCCAAAAGCTTGC
>NZ_JBQEQE010000010.1:25222-169330 GCF_052046095.1 Pseudomonas sp. 22072 | reverse complement strand
GCAAGAGCGCTTTGCTTACTTTCGCGCTTTTCGAAAGTGAGCCGCCGTCAGGGCGGAACCCTAAGTGGCCGTTACCGCAGCAATGGATATGTACACCATCCAACTGTGTTGACTGCCAGGCCGCCTTCGCGAGCAAGCCCGCTCCCACAGGTTTGACCGCATTCCTTTACACTGTCCCCCATTCATCCCCGGGGGCTTCATGGACATCGAACTGGCACGCACCTTCCTCGAAATCACCCGCTGCGGCAGCCTGGCCGCGGCGGCCGAGAAACTGCACGTCACCCAGACCGCCATCACCGCTCGTGTCAAAAACCTCGAGAACCAGCTCGGCTGCACGCTGTTCGTGCGCAACCGTGCCGGTGCGCGACTGACCGCCGACGGCGAGGCGTTCGTGGTGTACGCCAACCAGTTGCTGCAAACCTGGGAAGCCGCCCGCCGTGACCTGCCATTGCCGGACGGCTATCGCAATGTGCTGCATATCGGCGGGGAGGTCAGCCTGTGCAACCCGTTGATGCTCGGCTGGGCCAAGGCGCTGCGCGAGCAGATACCGGGGCACGCCTTGCGCACCGAAGTGCGTGAAGGCGAATACCTGCTGCGCCAACTGGAGCTGGGTGTGCTAGATGCCGCCTTGGTGTTCCAGCCGCAATACTGGCCGGGCTTGCAGGTGGAGCAGGTGCTGGAAGAAAAACTGATTCTGGTGCAACTGGCGAGCAAACCCTCGCCTTACGTGTATATCGACTGGGGCCAGGGTTTTCGCCAGCAACACGACGCCGCCCTGCCCGACCGTGCGCGTGCCGCACTGAGTTTCAACCTGGGGCCGCTGGCGTTGCAGTACATCCTGGAGAATGGCGGGGCTGGCTACTTCCGCACGCGGGTGGTGCAGAGCTACCTGGACAGCGGCGTCATGCAGCGCGTGCCCAAGGCGCCGGAATTCAGCTTTCCGACCTACCTGGTGTATTCGCGGGCGCGAGATTCAGCGGTGTTGCAGCAGGCTTTGGAACTGCTGCGCGAAGTGGTGAAGGCCGAAGGCGACTGGTCGCAACGCTGGGATCCGCTGATTTGAATCACTCTACGCTTGCGCACATGCTAGCCTGCTGGTGTTTACTCTCGCAGTCTTACCGATGAACAAGAAAAAGTCCGTCACCATCAGCGACATTGCCAAACGGGTCGGCATGACCACCATTACGGTGTCCCGCGCTTTGAGCAAACCCGACCTGGTCAAACCCGCCACCCTGGCGCGCATCCTGGAAGTGGCACGCGAGCTGGACTACGTGCCCAACGCCTTCGCCCGCGGGCTCAAGCGCAGTGAAAGCCTGATCATCGGGGTCATCACCGCATCGGTAGACAACCCGTTCTACAGCGAGATGATCAAGGCGATTTCCCGCGAGGCGAAAAAGCACGGCTACACCATCATGCTGGTGGACACCGATGAGCTGGAAGAACTCGAAAGCAAGGCAGTCGATACCCTGCTGGGCTATCGCGTGGCGGGGATCATCCTGTCGCCGGTCTCCGACGAGCCGAGCTACCAGCCCGACTATCTGGAGCGCCTGGGCAACGGCAAGACCCCGGTGGTGCTGCTCGATCGCACGATCCACGACAGCCCGTTCAGCCGCGTGGTGCTCGACAACTACCACAGCGGCCTGCAAGCCGCGCACTACCTGTTACGCCAAACCCCGAACCTCAAGCGCCTGCTGGTGCTGACCGGCCCCGAGCACTCGCGTATCAGCGTGGAACGCCTCAAAGGCCTGCGGGAAGTGCTGGCCGCACACCCCGACATTCAGGTCGAGGTGCAAGCGGGCGACTACACGCTGATGCCGGCTTACCTGCATACCCTCGATTACCTGGCCGCACACTCGGCACCGGACGCGATCATGGGTTTCAACCAGTTGATCACCCTGGGCGCCCTGCGTGCGTTGCGTATGCATAACATCGCCCATGACAGCCTGACCATCTGCGGCATCGACCGCCTGCCCTTCGCCGATATCTTTGGCGTGCCGATTGCCTGCGTGGCCCACGACGCGTCCCTGGCCGGCAGCAGTGCGGTGCGCCTGCTGCTTGATCGCCTGCAAGACCCGCACAAGCCACGGGACAAAGTGGTCATCGCCGGGCAGTTGGAAAACGGCTAGCGGCTGGTGTAGCCGCCGTCCACAGGCAGGCTCACGCCACTGATCATGCTGGCCGCGTCGCTTAGCAAAAACAGCACCGGCAGCGCCACTTCCGCCGGTTGCGCAAAACGCCCCAACGGAATCGCTGCCAGCGCCGGGTCGCGCTTGGCCGGGTCGGACCAGGCCATGGTCGCCATGGGCGTCAAGGTCACGGTGGGGTTGACGCTGTTGACGCGTATGCCAAAACGGCCCCACTCGGCGCATTGCACGCGGGTGATCGCATCCAGTGCAGCCTTGGAGGCGCAGTAGCTCAGGTGATCATCCAGCGCCACCAACGACGCCTGGCTGGAGACGTTGACGATGCTGCCGGCCATGTTCGCCTCGATCATCTTTGCCGCGACCCGGCTGGCCACTTGCGCAGCGGCGCGGGCGTTGACATGCATTACCTGGTCGAAGGCGTTGGCGCTGATGGCAGCGGCGGGCTCCAGGCGTGAGATACCGGCGCAGTTGACCAGGCCGTGCAGAGGCGGCAAATCTTGCAGGGTTTTGTCGAGGGCGATGCTGTCAGCGATATCCACGCACAAGGTGCGGCACCCCAATGCCGCCAACGCCTGGGCATCGCGACCGAGAGCGAAGACTTCGGCGCCGCTGGCGATCAGTTGCTGGGCAATTTCGCGACCGATGCCGCTGCTGGCGCCGGTGACGAGGATGCGCTGGTACGAAAAGTCGAAGGTGGTAGACATAAATAAAGATCTCAAAACCAATGAAGACCCACTGTGGGAGCTGGCTTGCCTGCGATAGCGGAGTGTCAGTCTCCTTNGTGCTGATACACCGCTATCGCAGGCAAGCCAGCTCCCACAGTTTTGGACGGTGTTGAATCAGGTGGCTTGCAGGTTGTGCATGACCGGTTTCAGGGCCGGATACAGCTTCAGGTACTCGGCAAACGCCCGGTCATAGGTCATGACATTCTCCCGCTTGGGCTGCGCCCGCAATTGCAACTGCACCCAACCCGTGTCCATCTGCCCATCACTCACCAACCCCATCGTATGCGCCGCCAACAACGCCGCGCCCAGGGCTGCTTCTACCTCCTGCACGATCGTGTACACCGGGTAGCGTGTGACGTCGGCGATGATCTGCATCCACAGGTCCGAATGGCTCGCCCCGCCCACCACAATCAAGCGCGGGTCCAGGGAATGCGCGCCCTGGCTGCCCGCTTCGATATTGTGGCGCAGGGCAAAACTCACGCCCTCCAGCACCGCGCGGTACAGGTGAAAGCGACTGTGGTAGAGGTTGAGCCCGACAAAACTGCCGCTGGCGCGGTCATCCCACACCGGGCTGCGCTCGCCCATCAAGTAAGGCAAAAACACCACGCCTTCGCTGCCTGCCGGAATCTTCATCGCGCTCTGCTCGAGCAGCGCCAGGCTGTCTTGCCCCGTGGCCTGGGCCTGCTGTTCTTCGGCCTGGCAGAACTGCTCGCGAAACCAGCTGACCGAGGCCCCGGCGGTGATCGCACCGCCGAAGATGTACAGGTCGCGGTGGCCGTTGTAGACGTGGGGCATGCTCACCAAACCGTGACGTGCATCCACCTGCTGGTTCAGATAGCCCCAGCACATGCTGGTGCCGATCATCGCCACATGATTGCCTGGCTGAGTGACACCCGCCGCCAGGGTCGCCATGGCCGCGTCCACGCCCCCAGCGAGGATCGGCGTGCCCGCCTGCAAGCCCAGGCGTGCGGCCCAGTCTGCAAGCAAACCACCCACCACCTCGCCGGAATACAGCAACCGCTCGGGCATCATCGACTGCGCGATACCCAACGCCTCCAGCATCTCGCCTGACCAGTTGCGCGCCGCCACGTCGTAGACACCGCCGATATTCCCGGCGCTGCTGTGGTCCACCGCCAACTCGCCGGTCAGGCACCAATTGATGTAGCTGTTGGGCGGCAACAGGTAACGGGTATTCGCCCACACCTGAGGCTGGTGCTGCTTGAGCCAGAGCATCTTGGTGAAGCCGTAGTAGCTGTCCACCGAATTGCCGGTGATGGCGAACAAGCGCTCCAGGTCCACATGCTCACGCACCCAGGCCACCTGCTCGCCGGCGCGGCGGTCCATCCAGATCAGGCACGGGTGCAGCGGCGTCATCTGCGCATCCACGGCAATGCCCGAACCACCGTACAAACTGCTGATGCACAGCGCCTTGACCTGCGGCGCCGGTACCCCGGCCTTGGCCATGCACTGGGCCACGCACGTTTCGACAGCATCCAGCCACACCTGCGGCCACTGCTCGGCCCAGCGCACTTTCGGGGTGTCCACCCGGTAGCCTTGGCTATGCTGGGCGATGATCGTGCCTTGGGCATCCACCAGCAGCGCCTTGGTGCTCTGGGTGCCAATGTCTACACCGATGACGTAGTCCATCTCAGAGCACCGGCTTCAACAGCACCTTGATCGACTTGGTCGAATTGGCCAGTTCAAACGCCTCGGCCCAGTCGTCCAGCGGGAAATCATGGGTGACGATGCCTTGGGAGGTGACCAGGCCACGCTCGAACAGGTCGATGGCGATGGGGTAGCAATACGGGCCCAGGTGCGCGCCGCGCACGTCGAGCTCCTTGCGGTCGCCGATGATCGACCAGTCCACACTGGTCTCGGCGCCAAACACGCTGAACTCGACAAAGCGTCCGAGCTTGCGGATCAGGTCCAGGCCCTGGGTGACGCCGGCCGGTACGCCGGTGGTTTCGATATAGACGTCACAGCCGTAGTTGTCCGTCAGCCCGTTGATGATCTCGCGAGCGTTGTCACGGGCGGGGTTGATCACCACATCGGCGCCGAACTTTTTCGCCAGTTCCAGGCGCTCGTCGACCATGTCGATCACCACCAGTTTTTTCGGGGTCTTCAGCGCGGCGACCTGGACCATGCACAGGCCCAAAGTGCCCGCGCCGGCAATCACCACCACGTCGTCAAGCTGGATATCGCCACGGTTGACGGTATGGATCGAGCAGGCCATCGGCTCCACCAGCGCCGAGTCTTCCAGGGACACCGACTCAGGGATCTTGTGCACGATGGCGGTCTTGGGAATGCGCATGTATTGGGCCATGCCGCCTTCGGCCACTTCGCGCTGGAAGCCGAAGATGTTGTGCACTTCGCACATCCAGTATTTGCCCGATTTGCAGAAGCGGCACTTGCCACACGGCACGATCTGTTCGGCGATGACCTTGTCACCGACCTTGACCTCAAAGTGCTCCTCGGCGCCCTCGCCGGCTTCGACCACGTAGCCGAAAAATTCGTGGCCCGGTACTACCGGCGCCTTGACCCAGGGGTTGTCGCCGCCCCAGAACATCGCAGCGCCCGAGTGGCACTTGCAGTCACTGGCGCAGATGCCGCAGGCGGCGATACGGATCACCAGCTCATTGGCACGCGCCTGGGGTTTGCTGATGCGCTCCAGGCGGTAGTCTTTCGGGCCGTGGCAGACGACGGCTTGCATGTGAGTGTGCTTGTCCATGTGTTCGGTCCTGTGTAGTGAGGTATTAACGATGGCGCTGACGGCTGATGAAAATCGCCAGCAAGATGATCCCGCCCTTGATCACGCTCTGGACGTAGGGCGACACGCCAAGCATGTTCAAACCGTTGTTCAACACGCCCAGCAGCATGGCGCCGAGCAAGGTGCCGATGATCACTCCGCGGCCGCCGGCAATCGACGCACCACCCAGTACCACGGCGGCAATCGCATCCAGCTCGAACGACACGCCGGCATTCGGCTGGCCGCTCATCAAGCGCGAGGTGAGCACCAGCCCGGCAATCGCGGCGGTGAAGCCGCTGATGCCGTACACCAGCAGCTTGAAACGCGCCGCTCGCACCCCGGACAAGCGCACCGCTTCTTCATTGCCGCCGATGGCGTAGATGTAGCGGCCGATGCGAGTGTGTTGCAGCAGCACATAGGCCGCCAGGTAGGTGATCAGCATGATCAGGATCGGCACCTGCAGGCCAAACACACTGGCGCGACCGAAGAACGCGAACCACTCTGGCAAGCCGGAAATCGGGTAGCCGTCGGTGTACATCAGCCCGAACCCGCGGGCGATACCCATGGTCGCCAGGGTGACGATGATCGGCGGCATATGCAGGTACGCCACGAACAGCCCGTTGCCGATGCCGAAGGCCACGCCCACCAGCAGCCCGGCGCCAATCGCCAGGCCCGGCGGCAACCCGGCGACCATCAGCCCGGCGGTCAAGGTGCCGGACAACGCCATCACCGGCCCCACCGACAAGTCGATGCCACCGGTGAGAATCACGCAGGTCATGCCCACCGCGATGATTGCGTTGATCGACACCTGGCGGGCGATGTTGGAGAGATTGCTGGCAGTGAGGAAGGTGTCACTGGCGAGGATCATCACCAGGGTCACCACCACCAGCCCGACAAAGGGATAAAACGCCGGCGAACGCAGCAGCCGCGCCAGGTTCAGGCGCAAGCGGCCGGTGCCGGCGGTGTTAATGGACGTATTCACTTGAGCCCCCTGTTGCATGGCGCATGACCTCTTGAGGATTGACGGCGGACGCTTCCAGTACCTTGACGATGGCGCCCTTGTGGAACACGGCGACGCGGTCGCACATGCCGATGACTTCGGGCAGCTCGGAGGAAATCATGATGATCGCGTAGCCCTGTTCGGTGAGGCTGCGCATCAACGCGTAGATCTGCGCCTTGGCACCCACGTCGATACCGCGTGTGGGTTCGTCGAACACCAGCACGTCGCAGTGGTGGTTGATCCAGCGGGCGATCACGACTTTTTGCTGGTTGCCGCCGCTGAGGTTCACCACAAGGCTTTCGCCACTGGGTGCCTTGATCGACAGCTGGCGCATCAGCGCTTCGACGCTGGCGCACTCGCGAGCCTTGTCGATCAGGCCCGAGGCGTGCTGATACTTGGGCAAATTGTTCAGCGAGATATTTTCGCGAATGCTGAAGGCGGTGATCAGCCCTTCGCTCTTGCGGCTTTCGGGAAGCAGGCCGATGCCGTGGGCCAGGGCTTGGGCCGGGTCATCGAGGCTGACTTTTTCTCCGCGCAGCCACACGTCTTTGCTCACCGTGGGCAGCGCGCCCATCATGCCCAGGGCCAGCTCGGTGCGGCCCGAGCCCACCAGGCCGGCGAAGCCCAGGATCTCGCCCTTGTGCACATTGAAACGGTTGTGGGGGCCGTTGCGCACCAGCTGGATATCCTTGACCTCCAGCAGCAACGGGCCGCGTGCGGTAGTGGGTTTAGGCGGAAAACTGCACTCCAGGCGGCGGCCGACCATCATCTCGACCAGGCGGTCGATGTCGCTGTCGGCCACCTCGGTGACGCCCGCATTGCCGCCGTCGCGAAGCACGCTGATGCGGTCGCAGACCTGGAAAATCTCTTCCAGGTGGTGCGAGATAAAAATCACCGCCACGCCCTGGCGCTTGAGTTCGCGCATGATGTCGAACAGCAACTCGGCCTCACTGGGAGTCAGTGTCGCGGTCGGCTCATCGAGCACCAGCAGGCGTGCGTCCAAAGCCAGGGCCTTGGCGATTTCGACAAACTGCTGCTCGGCCACGCTCAGGTGCTTGACCGCGCAGTGCAGATCGATGCTGACCCCGAGGCGCTCGAACAACGCCTGCGCCGCCTCGGCCATTTCGCGCTTGCGCAACAGGCCGAAGCGGTTGCTCAGCTCATGGCCGAGGAAGATATTTTCTACCGCCGTGAGGTAGGGAATCAGGCTGAATTCCTGGAACACAATGCCAATCCCGGCGGCAATCGCATCCCGATAGGTCGCAAATTTTCGGGCCTGCCCGTCGATAAAAATTTGCCCTTCGTCCTGATGTTCGACACCGCCCAGAATCTTCATCAGGGTGGATTTGCCCGCGCCATTTTCCCCGAGCAAGGCGTGGATTTCGCCGCGCTCCACTTGCAGGTTGATGGCCTTGAGGGCCTGCACCCCCGGGTAACGCTTACAGATGTTTTCCAGCTTCAGAAGACTGCTCATACCGCCGACCTCGCACTCAGAAGGAAGACCTGGGCCCCACGAACTACGCGGGGCCTGGGGGGGTTACCAGCTGAAGTCCTTGGCCTTGGCCTGGTCGATCAGGGTGATGTCCACCGGCACGCTGGCCGGTACTTGGGCGCCCCACTTCTTGGCCAGGGCGATGCCCAGGGCGAGGCGGATCTGGTCGCGGGGGTATTGGGCCGAGGTGGCAATGAAATGGCTGCCGGGTTTCTGGATCGCCTTGATCGCTTCCGGCGCACCGTCGACGCTGACCAGCTTCACGTCCATGCCGCTGGCTTCGATGGCCGACAGCGCGCCGAGAGAGCCATTGTCATTCACGCTGAAAATGCCCTTGAGGGTAGGCTGGGCCTGCAACATGTTTTCGGTGACGGTGAGGGCCTGATCGCGTTCCTGTTTGCCGTTCTGGATGCTGACAATCTTGATGTCCGGGTGCTTGGCCACCGCCTCCTTGCAGCCGCGCACACGTTCGAGGATCGGCACCACGGCGATGCCGTCAAGGATAGCGATATTGCCTTTGTCACCGATGGTTTTAGCCAGGTACTCACAGGCCTGGAAACCGGCGTCGAAGTTCTTCGAGCCCACGAACGAATCCAACGGGCCATCTGCCTGGGCATCCACCGCCACCACTACGACACCGGCAGCATGGGCCGACTTGACAGCCGATTGCACACCGACGGAATCAGTGGGGTTGATCAGCAGGATGTCGATGCCCTTTTGCAGCATGTCTTCGACATCACTGACCTGCTTGGACACGTCGTGGCGGGCGTCGGTGATGATCAACTTGGCACCGATGGTCGCGCCGGCTTCTTCCAGGGCGTTTTTCATGGTGACGAAATAGGGGTTGTTGATTTCCTGGAACGAGGCGCCGATGCGGATGGGCTTGGCAGCGTCGGCAAACGCGGGGGTCGCGCTGCCCAGGGTGATGCTGGCGACCAGTAAACACAGGGTTTTCGGGAGCATTTTCATGGCGTGGGTCTCTGTTTTGTTTTTATTTTTAGAGCAAATGTTATCGTTAACATTTTGCCAGAAACTAACAAGTAATTCAGACCTGTGCAAGCCTCCACTGGTCGGTCTCGGGCAAAAACGTGGGAGCTGGCTTGCCCTCCGGTTGTAGGAGCGAGCTTGCTCGCGAAAAACTCACAGGCGCCGCGTTTATTCAGAAGCCCGCGTTATCGTTGACATTTTTCGCGAGCAAGCTCGCTCCTACAGGGGGGATGAGGTGGTCAGTAAAAACTCGCACATCCGCTTACGCCAACTAAGCTCAGCCTCAAATAAAAACACAGCGAGCAGCCGGCCATGCCCCACCCGACCGAGACTTTCCGCGACCGTTACCGCGCAAGCGTCAACCCGCGTTACAACCCCTGGCTGCACGCCGCATTCGTGCTTGGCTACGGCATCGCCTGCATCACGCTGGCCTGGTCCTCCACCGCCGATATCACCGCCCTGCAGTGGCTGACCGTGCCCCTGACCCTGCTGTTCTTCAACCTGTGCATCTACCTCGTGCACCGCCACCTGGGCCATCACAAACATGCATTCGCCCGGCTGTTTTACGCACGCCACACCGGCGATCACCACAGCTTCTTCACCCCCGGCCACATGACCTACGACAGCCCTCGGGACTGGCGCGTCATCCTGTTTCCAGCCTGGCTGATCATGCTGCACAGCCTGGCCATCACCCTTCCCGCCTGGTGGCTGCTCAGCCAACTGAGCCCCAACGTTGCCGGGTTGTTTGCAGGCTGCATGATCCTTGGCTACCTGCTCTACGAAGTGTTCCATGCCTGCGAACACCTGCCTGCCGAACACCCGGTGGCACGCCTGCCATGGATTCGCCAGATGCACCGCCTGCATGCCCTGCATCACCGTCGCGAGCTGATGCAGGGGCGTAATTTCAACATCGTGCTGCCATTGATGGACTATCTGTTTGGCACTTTGTATTGGGAGCCGGTCAGCCACGATAACCAGCGGTCGTCATAAGCATCCGGCGGAAAAATGCAGCAATGGCGTTACGCATTGACGCAAAAAGGGCATACAGCTGCTTTGCCTGTATGCCCTTTGCGCTAAGCCGCCACTGGCTTAGCTCTTGGTACTGCTGAGCAAGGTTTGTTTGCACAAATGGCCAAAGCTCACGAACTGGGTGTTCTCACCGCCGACACCAATGCCCGGGTACTCCAGTACCTCCATGCGCCAAACCCCATAGTTGAAGTCGGTACGCCAGGTATTGTTGTAACCTTGGGAGTAATCGACAAACTCAGTCTGGAAATCACCGAAGCAGGTACCCACGTTGATCGTGCCGCCGGCTTGGCCCGAGCTGTCGGTAGCCGCCGAGTAAGCCTTGTAGACGATATCTCCGGTGTCCGGGTTGATGTGCTGGTCGAGGTAGACAATCGGGTGCAACCCCACCAGGGGCGCACCGGTGCTGTCCGACAGGCCCATGGTCCAGGTCAGATCCCGGTAGGCTTGGGTGGTCATATAGCCGTAACCCACGTTGGAAGCGGAATACGGGATACGCAACACATTCGCCTCGCCTTTCATATCCGGGTTGTTAACACGTGGGTTGGAACCAAAGGACAGCGTGTATTTACCCGTCGCACTCCAAGGCTCATTCGGGTGCTGGTTGGGCCGCACGCGCACCTTCACCACACCGCCTACGCCTGGGCTTGGGATCGACGTCGAGATCACATTGGCGCCCAAGGTGACCCACTGGCTGCCATCGAAACGCTCAAGGATCCATTTGCCACGGGTACTACCGCTAGCGGCATCGGCCACCAACGCAATACCCACACTCTGGCCACGCACAGCGGTGAAATCGAAGTAATCAACATCGTCGAGGCTGTCGGCATTACCGCTGAGGTAGTTCAGCGTGTCCGGCAGCTGGAAGGCCGTGTCCGGCGTGTCGTTGGGCTCGTAGGCGTCGATATTGGTGTCGACCGCCACACCGAACTGGAAGCTCGACCCGTCGACCGCCGCATTGGCCTCCATGAACCAGTAATAATCACCGGCCGGCACCACACCGCTTAGGCTTTCGTCGCCATTGCCCGGGTTATTGGAGGTGCCCATGGGAAGCGGGTTGCCCTGACCATCGTCCTGGAACAGTGACAATGACATGTCGGTACCCACCGTCTGATTGACCAGCAAGGCGTTGATCCTGGCCTTCTGCGGCAAATTGAAGTGATAGCACAGCAAAGCGCCGGCCTGCACGCCCTCAATTGTGTAGAGCGCGTTCACGTCCAGCGTGACTTCACAACCCTGGACCAAAGCCGCTTGCGCGGCAGACGCTTGCTTGCCAGTGGCCTTTTGCACTTTGCCTACCGCAGCGGGCGCAATGATGTCTTCCACCACCGAGTCCGCCTTGGACTTGGCAGCGAACACGGGCTTCTTCAGGTGAGCGCTCGATTGCAGTCGCTGTTTGAGCGTAGCGGGTGCCTTGTTGGCTTGGATTTTCGAAGCATCTTTCAAAGCTTGCTTGACGCTGACTTGAGGCGTTTGCGCCGCCAGATGAGGGTATTGCTCGGCCAGGGCAAAGGCCGAAACGAAGCAAGAGGCCGCCATGGCCGCGCCCATAATGAAGGCTTTTTTCGATTTCATTTTTTATCCATCCATAGTTAAAAAATTGAAGCTCAGGTAACCGGCGACATCCGGTCACCTGGGATGGACTGTAGGATAAGACTGTATGCATGTACAGCACTTTTTCTAAAAAATGTGAGCCTGGAATTCAGGCTCAAGAAGCGAGAGCACCTCTAAAGCCAGGTGCACCAATAGCCCCAACTGATCGCCCACATTATCGCGAGCCGATAGGGCCATACAGCCCAACGCTTGAGCGCTGGCGGAATGACGGCTAGCTCTGCCTCGGTCATGTAACCTTCTTTCACGGAGCGTTCTGGCGCGCGGAGGATATCAATCATTAGACACATGCGATGAAACCTGACGAACCGCTGGTTTCGTCCCCAGCGTTGCTGATATTTACGCACCTGCACGTTTTCAATGAAGTAACCTTCCAACGCCTCGAGTTTTGTTCGTTCGACAAAGAGCATTAATCCCAAAATGACGAACGCTCCAACCAACATCACCAGGGTGTAAGCGAGAAAAAACGACATTGTCATGCCCCAGGTGGGAAAATCGAATCACTCTTGATCTATAGCGCCCCGTAATGACCGCCTGCTGGTTCGCACACGTCTACCAATTGCCAATTCAAGAGGTGTTTTCGCGAGTGAGGCCTAGTTCTATGGAATTGGGATATCGCACCATCTGCGCCATACCTCCCACACAATCATTTCGATGATACAAACATCCGCGAGGCGATACGGCCACAAGGCCCAGCGCTTAAGCGTCAAGGGGACAGACGCCAGCTCGGCTTCGGTCACAAGGCCTGCCTTCAGAAAAGCTTTCGGCCCTGACAGGATGTCGATCATCAGGCTCATTCGATGATATCTATCGATCGGATCATATCCTTCCCTGAAACGCTTATGTCTAAGAACCTTCTCGTTCTCACTGAAGTAACTTTCCAGTTCATCCAGCTTTGCGTATTCAGCAAACACTATCAGTACGAAGACGACAAATACCCAAGCGAACATCACAATGCTATATACAAGAAAAAGGGACATCGTTATGTGCCCTCGGGTTGGAATATCAGATCGCCGTCGACTGCCAATATTCTTCCCCCCAAAAACCCACCAAACTCACCAAAAAAAGCGCCTCCCGCCGCCCCACCCACAGCCCCTCCGATAATTCCACAAGCCAGTTCACCGTTGCCTTTCAGTGAAACACCCAATGCAATCCGGCATGCACTGCGAGAAATAGTTGCGCCACGCTTGCCCAAAACAGCAGCCCCAAATACTCCACCCAGCAACCTCCCCGTCTCCACATACTTCGCCCGCCGACACTGCGCCTCCCTTCCCACCACACACGCCTCCTTGATTTCCAAACCCGCCACGCCCACATCCAACGCCAACCCCAGATATGTTCCTTGCTTTAACCATTTCGACATCTGCGTAATCGTCTGAACCCGCTGCGCATACCCCACAATTTCGCCTTGATGCAGATAGCTTTTGGTCGAGATCCCAAGCGCCTCCTTAAGCGGTTGATTGCCACGCAATCCAGAACCAAATCGCGCAGCCCCTTGCAGTTGCATATCCAAAACGCCAAACATCCTTTGACGCTGTCGTATAAACGACTCTTTGTCCAAACCACCGTCCTTCAATTGCCGATGCAACTGCTCGATTTCCTCCAAAGTCTGTGCAACCGCCTGCAGGTGCCGGCTCCAAGCCGACGTCGCACTGCCGATGCCTATCGACCCATACCCCAGAATGCTCTGCGCCAAGTCGTAATTTGTATTTCCTGCTCTATCGAGCGGCACATTCTGGTCCAGTTGGCGACTAATCTCTTCAGCGTGGCGCATCAACCAGGCTTCTTCGATTGAGCAATGGGCACTGGACATTTCGGGAACGATCACCAACTCACCCGGCCTCACCATTCCTTGGCTCAGGTGTTTATTCAGCACATCAAAATGATCTGGGCCCTGTAACAAGCCTCCGCGCCATAGCCGTGATTTCAAAAACGGGTAAGGTGAAGCCTGTTGATTGATGTAACCGTACGCCATGTCCTGGATTCCGATACCGAGAAAGGCATCGAAATATAAGCAAGCACCTACAACCCGGACACAAGCAGGCGGGGGTCAAAAAGTACGTTTGGGAAGTTGCCT
This sequence comes from Pseudomonas sp. 22072, assembly GCF_052046095.1. NCBI lineage: Bacteria > Pseudomonadati > Pseudomonadota > Gammaproteobacteria > Pseudomonadales > Pseudomonadaceae > Pseudomonas > Pseudomonas sp. 22072. The sequence goes on along the minus strand of NZ_JBQEQE010000010.1, from coordinate 155,522 downwards.
ACACAGCAAAAGATGAACGCCTACAGAAAGCGCCCCTAATACCCCGTCATCTCCAAATACCCCACCCCACCCTCAAACCGCACCGGCCCTTCCCAGTACGGTATACCCAGGTCCATCCACGCCTTCGGGTTGACGGCCTCGGTGGTGATGTCCAGCTGTTTGCCGGGAATTTTCAGCGACCAGCGTGTGGGAATGTTGCGCCCGTCGATGGCCGTGGTGGTCAGCGGTGTGAGTTGGATATCGCTGTTGTGCAAGGTCTCGGTGTGGCCCTGGGCGTCGATCCAGGTGCCGGTGAGGTAACCGTCGCTGTCTTTCTGCCGCACGCGAAACAGCATCAGCTGCGCGCCGCGGTCCAGATGCAGGGAGAACCAGTCCCAGCCGGTCTGGCTGGCGGCAAGGGGTTGGCTGCTCCATTCGCGGTCGAGCCAGGCTGGGCCGCTGACCTGGTAGGTGTGGCCGTCGAGGTTGACGCTGCCGCTGGCGGTGAAAAACGGCTGGCTGTAGTAGTACGACGCCTGGCCCTGGTCGGATTTGCGGCTGTAGCCATGGTCGCCTTGCAGCACCAGCGGGCGGCTGGAAGTCAGGTGCAGGTCGTAGGCAAATTGCGCGCCACTGGCCTTGAGTTGCATGTCAGCCAGGGGGCTGGCGGCGCCGGGGCGGGTGGCGAAGTTCCAGTCGTCGATCCAGGCGTTGAACGGCTCTGCCTGAGCCCCCGCCTGGCCGACGCCACCCCGGGCCAGGCGTTCGGCGGCGTAGTGGCGGGTGGCGGAGGTGACGGCGGCGTGGCCGAGCCACACGGTTGAATCGCGCCAGCCCGGTTGGACGGGGCCGGCCTTCAATGCGTTGCGAAACAGCGTCCATTGCACGCCGAAGACATTGCCCTGGGCATCCTTGAGGTTGGCCGTGACGTACCACCATTCGATACGAAAGCCGTCGTGGGGCCCGTGGTCTTCGGGAAAACTGAAGACTTTGCCGGGCACCACCTGGGCAAAGTCCGCCGCATCGCTGCCCAGCCCGGCGAAACTGTCCTCGGGTGCGGGCGCCTGGTCGCAGCCGCTCAGCAGTAACCAGGCGATGCACGCCAATGCCTTAATCTTCATGGGCGAACGTCCTCAACAAATCCGCCGGACGGCTGCGGTACAACTGCCATAAGGGCCAGGCCGACGCGAGCAAGGTGGCAAGCATCGCCAGCCCCAGCAATTGCGCAAGCTGCCCGGGGAATACCTGCAGCGGCAGGCGCCAGCCGAAGGCCTGCACGTTGATCACCGCATCCAGGCACCACGCCAGCAACAGCCCCAGCGGCAACGCCAGGATCAACGTGAGTACCGCCAGCAGCCAGGTCTGGCCGAGGTTGAGCAGCATCAATTGTCGGCGAGTCACGCCCAGCGCCCACAACGGCGCGAGTTGACCGAGTCGGCTTTGGCTCTGGGTCAGCAGGCTGATGAACAGCGCCACGCCGGCGACGCCAAGGGTCAGGCTGTTCAACGCGGCGGTGGCAGCGAAGGTGCGTTCGAAGACCTGGCTGGACCACCCCTTGAGTTGCTGTTGGTCGACGATGCGGCTGTCTTCCAGGGCGAACTCACGCTGCACTTCACGGATCAGCGACGGCACGTCGGCGGGCGCTACCCGCAGGTTGAAGCGTACCGGTGAGAGCGTCGGCCAATGCGCCAACAGGTGCCGGGCATTGACCAGCAGATGGCCCTTGGGGTTGCCGTAGTCGGCATAGATGCCGACGATCTTCGGCGCCCAGGTGCCCTGCGGCGTGGGGATGGAAACCGTGTCGCCCAGTTGCACCTTCAGGCGTCGCGCCAGTTGTTCGCTGAGCATCAGGCTGTCGTCTTGCAGCAAGCGGTCCCAGGGCGCGTCCACCGCCTCCAGCAACGGCCAGTGTTGACGATAAGTGGGGTTGTCGACCACGCCGAACACCTCGGCGGGCCAGCCTTGCAGTTGCACCGCCACCTGCCAGGCGGGCAGTACGGCCTGCACCAGGGGCTGACGGGTCAACCACGTCGTCAGTTGCTCGGCCTGCTGCGGATTTTGCGGGTTGAGGTACAGCTCGGCGGTGAGGCGTTGCTCCAGCCAATGGGTGAAGGTCTGGCGAAAGCCCGAGGTCATGGAGCCGGCGCCGATATTCGCCGCCAGGGCCAACAGCAACGCCATCAGCGCCAGGCTCAAGGCCGGCAGTTGCTGGCGGCAATCGGCCAGGAACCACTGGCCCAGTACCGAGCGACTACGCCCCAGCACGGCTTTCAATAACCCGTTGAGCAGCACCGGTAGTGCCAATGCCGCGCCCAACAGCAAGGCCCCCATCAGCACAAACCCGGCGGCCAGGCTTTCGCCCAGCCACAGCGCCAACAACGCGATCGCCAGGGCCGCGGACGCCACCCACCCCTGGCGCCGCAGCCAGCGCCCATGGGCTTGATGCCAGGCTTGGGCGTTGGCCAGCGCCAGTAACGGCAAACGCGCTGCGCGCCACAGGCTGCTGGCTCCGGCGAGCAACGCGCCGAGCAGGCTCACGCCCAGGCCGGCCAGCCACCACCAGGGGCTCAAGTTCAATTGGCCGGCGACTTCGGCGCCGTACAGGCCGCGCAAACTGGCGGCGACATCCGGCAGCAACAGGCTGGCCAGCAGGTAGCCGCTGGCGATACCGAGCACACCGCTCAACACCGCCAAAGCGCCCAATTCGACGCCCAGGCTCAGGATCAACATGCGTGCGCTGACCCCACAGGCGCGCAAGGTTCGCAGCAGGCCGCGGCGCTGTTCCAGGGCCAGGCCGATGGCCGCATGCACGATAAACAGCCCCACCACAAAGGATAAAAAACCCACCGCATCCAGGTTCAGGTGAAAGCTTTCGGTGAGGCGTGACAGGTTGCTGTCCTCGCCCTGCTTGAGTTGCAACGCGGCGGGTGGCGTGGGATGGTGGGCGGCGAAGGTGTTGTCCAACAGTAGGCGCGACAGGCGCCCAGGCATGTTAAGCAGGGGTTGGGCAAAGCCGATATCGGTCAGCAGCAGGCCGGGCGCCATATCGGCCTGTACCTGCAACGGTGGCAGGCGTTGCCCGGTGGACGTCAGCGGCTGCTCGCCCGCCTGCAACCCCAGCGCCTCTAACGTTTGCGCAGCGACCCAGGTACGCCCCGGCGGCTCGAAAAACGCCAGCATCTGCGCCTGGCTCAAGCGTTGCCCCGCCACGCTGCCGCTGCCGGGTAACGACACCGGGTCGATGCCCATCAGTTGCAGACGCTGCTGCTCACGCCCCTGGAGCACCACCCGCCCCTGCACCACCGGGGATACCGGCCAGCCGGCGCGGCGCAGCTCGGCAAACAGTGCCTGGGGGAAACTGGCGGCGTCCGGCGCAACCAGGCTGGCTTGGGGTTCGCCACCGATCAATTGGCTGGCACGTGCGTAGCTGTCCCGCGCCTGGCTGTTGAGAGCCTGCACGCCGGTCAGTAGCGCGGTGGCCAGCCACAGGCCGGTGAGCACGCTGAAAAATTGCACCGGATGACGCCGCCAGTGGCTCAGCAACGCGCGCAGCGTCCAGTAAAACAGCGCCATCTCAGCGAGCGTCCATCGGCACGACACGCCCACGGTGCAGCACCACTTGCCGGTCAAGCCGTGCGGCCAGGCGCGGGCTGTGGGTGACCATCAGCAGGCTGGTGGGGCTGTCCCGCAGCAGGTCCAACAGCAGTTGCAGCACTTCATCGCTGGTGGCTTCGTCGAGGTTGCCGGTGGGTTCGTCAGCCAGCAACAAACCCGGCCGCGAGGCCAGCGCCCGCCCGACGGCAACCCGTTGCTGCTGGCCACCGGAGAGTTGCTCGGGGTAACGCCGGAGCAAGTCGCCCAGCCCCAGGCGCTCCACCAATTGCGCTTGCCAGTGCGGGTCGAAACGCCCCGCCAGCCGCGCCTGGAACGCCAGGTTGTCTTCCACGCGTAAGCTGCCGATCAGGTTGAACTGCTGGAAGACCAGGCCGATTTGCGTGCGGCGCCAATGGGCCAGTTGCCCTTCGTTGAGTTGGTCAAGGCGCTGCTCGCCGATGCGGATGCTGCCGGCGTCCACTCGGTCCAACCCAGCCACCAGGTGCAGCAAGGTGCTTTTGCCACTGCCCGATTCGCCCATCAGCGCCAGGCTGCTGCGTTCACCCAGGTGCAGGTCGACGCCAGCCAGAACAGTCAGCGGGCCTTGCGGGGTCGCGTAGTTTTTAACAACACCTTGCACCTGCAACATAAGAACGCTCATCTGAAGGACCAGCAATGAGAATAACGGCTGACGCTCGTGCATACGCAAATTTTTCACATGGATTTCACCGTCTGCCCATCCACCGAACTTTAAAGTGCCCGCCAACTCGTGGTGACTCACAACTTATTAGTTAATCCAAGTGACACTCTTAACATGCAAGTGTTCAGCAAAAAGACAGCGGTGCTGTGACAGTCTCCTGCCTCACCAAGGGCAACTGCCCAATCGTGCAGCCTTTTTATAAACACAATAAACAGTGCCGAGGATGAACCGCGTGGCAGACATGATCCTGGCCAATCCCCAACCCAAAAGGTCAAGGTTAAAACGCCTGAGAAAATACCGCCTGCACCTGCTTGGCATCAGCGTTACCGCCTTGTTGTTGACGGGCTTTTTATTCTGGCCCAGCTCGCCCCTGGACTTGGGCGTGGGCAATCGCCTGGTGACCTCCGGGGTGCTCGCCAGTTGGCGTGAGGGTGAGCTGGTGGTGCTGGTGCGCCATGAGGAGCGCTGCGACCGCTCGGCCAACCCCTGCTTCGGCCCTGCCGATGGCCTGACCATCAACGGCACTGAACGCGCCGTTGAACTGGGCAAAGCCTTTGATTCATTGGGCATGGCTCTGACCGACGTGCTCAGCAGCCCCACCACGCGAACCGCCCAGACGTCACTGTTCATGTTCGGCAAGACCGAGCTGTCCCCCGGCCCGCTGGCCATCTGCGGCGACGCCATGGGCGGTGAAATCCTCGGCCACAAACAGCCGGGACGCAACCTGATGCTGATCACCCACAGCGCCTGCATGAGCGACTTCCAGACCAGCCTCGGCTTCCCTCACGCAGCCGCTGCAGAGTACGGCAGCGCACTGTTCGTCAAGGTGCTGCCCAACGGCACCTTCAAGGCCCTGGGCACCATGAACAGCGAAGAGTGGACCGCCGCACTTAAAAAACTTTAATTACACTTGTTTACATATTAAGCCTTGAGACGTTCAGCAAAACGACAGCCCCACTCTGGCATGTTTAGCCGCGCCTGTTAGTTATGCTCTCCAACAACAACTTAGTGACCCTTACGATGCTTCGCCCTATTAAGTTAATACCGCCATTGCCCGTACTTGAACGTTATGGAGCGATGTGCGCATGCCCCGCATAAACCCTGTGTCCTGGCTATTGCTGGGCGTTGCCGTGTTCTTCCTGTTGCCCCTGGGCTTTCACGGTTTATGGACGCCGGACGAAACCCGCTACGCCCAGGTCAGCCAGGAAATGCTGATGAGCGGTAACTGGGTGGCGCCGCACTTCATGGGCGTGCGTTATTTCGAGAAGCCCGCCGCCGGCTATTGGCTGATCGCCCTTGGCCAGGCGGTGTTCGGTGAAAACCTCTTCGGCGTGCGTATCGCCTCAGTGCTGAGCACGGGCTTGAGTGTGGTGCTGGCCTACCTGCTCGCCCGTCGCGTGTGGAACGAGCCGCGCAAGAGCTTTGCCTGCGCCCTGCTCTACCTGAGTTTTGGCCTGGTGGCCGGGCAAGCCGGGTATGCCAACCTCGACCCGCAATTCACCCTGTGGGTGAACCTGAGCCTAGTGGCGTTGTGGTTTGCCCTGGACTGCCGCACGCCATGGGAACGCCTGGGTGCCTGGGCGGTGTTGGGCGTGGCCTGCGCCATGGGGTTCATGACCAAAGGGTTCCTGGCCTGGCTGTTGCCGGTGTTGATCGCCGTGCCCTATCTGGTCTGGCAGCGGCGCGTCGGTGAGTTGATGCGCTACGGGCCGCTGGCGGTGCTGGTTGCCGTGCTGGTGTGCCTGCCATGGGCCCTGGCGATCCACCTGCGCGAACCGGATTACTGGCATTTCTTTTTCTGGCATGAGCATATCCGCCGCTTTGCCGCCGACAACGCACAGCATGCTCGGCCGCTGTGGTTCTTCCTGCCAATCATGGGGGTGGCATGCCTGCCGTGGGCTGCCTTGCTACCCGGCACCCTGCTAAAAACCTGGCAGGAAAAGCGCCAGCCGGCGATTGCCTTTCTCGCCCTGTGGCTGCTGCTTCCCCTGGGCTTTTTCAGCCTGAGCAAAGGCAAATTGCCGACCTACATCATGCCGTGCCTGTTGCCCCTGGCCTTGTTAATGGGCCACGGTCTGATCGACCTGATCAAGCAAGGCAAGGCGCGCACGCTAGTCATCAACGGCGCGCTCAATTTCGTGCTTGGCATGACGGCCATGGTGGTGCTGATCTACCTGCAAATCACCCGCCCGCTGTACAGCAATAGCCATGCGGAGATGTTCAACCTGTCCCTGACGTTTATCGTGCTGCTGGGCTGGATCCTCGCCAACCTGTTGCAAGCGGTGCGCCCGCTGACGTTGTGGGCGATGCCTGCCCTGGGCATTGGTTTGCTGGTGGCATTGCTACCGGCGGGCATGCCGGCTCTGATCCAAGATAACGAGATGCCCGACCAGTTCGTGCTGGAACATCTGGACGAACTGCAACCTACCCGTGCTTTGCTGAGCAATGACCTGGGCCTGGCATCGGCCTTGACCTGGCGCCTGCGCCGGCCCGATGTGGCGTTTTATAACACCCAGGGAGAGCTGCGCTATGGCTTGAACTACGAAGACGCGGCACAGCGCAAGGTCACGCCGGACAGTGTCCAGGCCTGGTTGGCCGAGGCCCGCCAACACGGGTCGGTCGGCGTGCTGATGCAGGTCAAGAGCACCAGCGAACACCGTGAAGAAGGGCAGTTGCCGCCCGGCGGCAAACGCTATCGCAAGGGCAACCTGGTACTGACGATTTACTCCCAACAACCTTGAATGCAGCGCCTGCCACGGGGAACATCCCATGAGTTTCTGGAAAACCGAACGCGGCGCCCTGGTGTTACTGCTGGGCACCTCGGCCTTGCTGCTCTTGCTGGGCCTGGGCAGCCGCGAACTGTGGGGGCCGGAAACGCGCTGGGCGAATATCGCCTTGCAGATGCTGCAAAGCGGTGACTATTTCGACCCATACCTCAAAGGCACGCCGTATTACGACAAACCCCTGCCCTCCTACTGGCTGATCACCGGGTTTGCCCATCTGCTCGGCGGCCTCGGCCCGTGGTCGCTGCGCCTGTCATCGGTGATTGCCGCGTGGTTGAGCATCTGGCTGGTGTACCTGATCGGTGAACGCCTGTTTCGTAAAGGCACCGGGCTGATTGCCGGGTGGATGCTCGCCACCACCTTCTACTTCCTGTTCTGGGCCCGCGTGGCCACCGCCGATGTCCTCACCGTGTGCGGCGTGCTGGCAGCGGTGTGGTGGTATTGGCGTGGGCCGGATGACACGCGGTTGGGGCGCTACACGGTGTTTTTCCTGTTGCTGGCCGCCACCTCACTGTTCAAGGGCTTGATCGGTGTGGTGCTGCCGGGCCTGGTGCTGTTGCCACACTTGCTCAGCGAACACCGCTACAAACGCCACCTCAACCTGCGCTTGGTGCTGGCCCTGCTCATCGCAGGCATCGTGTACGCGATTCCCTTTGTACTGTCCCACCGCTACGGCGCCCCCACTTACGGCGAGAGCGGCCTGGAGCTGGTGTTCCGCGAAAACGTGGTGCGCTTCTTCGACCCCTTCGACCATATGGGGCCGATCTACACCTACCTGATCTACTTGCCGGTCTACACCCTACCCTGGGCACCCTGCTGGTTACTTGGCCTGTGGCTGGCCGTGCGCAACTGGCGCAGGGCGCCGCCCAACGTACGCTGGCTAGTGTGGGGCCTGGGCCTGTTGTTTGTATTCTTCACCGCCAGCGGCAGCCGCCGCAGCTACTACGTGTTGCCGCTGGTGCCCTTCGCCCAACTGCTCGCCGCCTGGTGGCTGAGTGAACGCCTGCACAAAAAACCTTCGAGCTGGCCGCGCTGGCAAACAGGCATTGGCCTCAGCGCAGGCCTGCTCTTGCTGGTGCTGGGCGTGATCTACCCCTGGACCAACGGCAACGGCGGCGTCACCCGCTTCGCCGCCGACCTGCAAGCCCAGGCAGAAAAAAGCGCACCCTGGAACCAATGGCAACTGGTGCTGGTAGAGGTCGACAACAAACTGCCCATGTACCTGCAAAACCACGGCAAACCTTTCTACTACGTCAGCGAAAGCCAGGACTTCCCGCGCCAGGGCGACAGCGCCGCATTCATGGCCTGGCTGGAGAAAACCAGCGGCCAGGGGTTTGATCCGCAACGCACGATAATCGTCGCGCAGTATTCCAAGGACGAGCCCGCGCCGTTGGCGTTCCTGGGGGTGGATCATCAAGTGGTGACGACGCAACCGGATAATGGGGAGCGGTTGTTCAAGGCGCGTGAGGGAGGGAGTGTGGCGTTTGTTCCGGGGATACGCTGAGGTACTGTTGCTTGCTGGCCTTTTTTCATGGCGAAGATTCTGGCGGTGTGGCATTTGTTGGAGATTGCCAAGACTACGGTGGATCGCTCCTACCTTGGTATTGATGCAAATACCTTGGTAGTTCAGGCGAACCGGGTCGATGCCATCGCAGCATAGATATCTACACAACTTTAATGCGACGCAGGACCTGTGGCGAGGGAGCTTGCTCCCGCGACGGCCTGACAGCCGACGCTGATATAACTGATGCCCCGCGATCCCATGTGGGAGCTGGCTTGCCTGCGAAGGCGGTCTTAAAGCCGACCAGTATCTCGGGTCAGACCGCGTACATATCGGTTCCTGCGGCAATGGCTGCTATTGGTTCCGCTTTTACAGCGGGTCACTGTTGAAAAGAGCCGGAATGCCGGCCCAGCCAAAAGTAACCAAAAGGCTCTTGCCCCACCACTCGGCACCTCGCGTAGTCTCGGTGTGCCCGTAATCCGACAGCGTGGTTTAACGGGGCGCCTAAGATCAAAAGCAGATCAAGATCAAGAGCGGCTCGCTTCGCATCGTGGTTACCGTCGGCGGCTACAGGCTACAAAGTTGTGTAGATACCTATGGCCATCGCAGGCAAGCCAGCTCCCACATGGGTTCGCAGGGCATCAGTTGGATCAATGCCGGCTGTCAGGCCGCTTACGCGAGCAAGCCGCTTCCACCGCAAGCTCCCCTCACCACAAGTCAGCTAAATCCGTCGACGGCGGTTGAGTTGGGGGATGGCGGCTTGGGGAGCTTCCACGCGCGGGGCCTGCGCCGCCGTTTTCGCGGCCAGTTGTGCCAGCGTGGGCTGGCTGAACAAGGTGCGTGCGTCCACGTCCAGCCCGGCCTTGCGCAGGCGGGCTACCAGGTTCACTGCCAACAGGGAGTGCCCGCCCAGTTCAAAGAAGTGGTCATGGCGCCCTACCCGTTCGAGCTTCAACACGTCAGCCCAGATCCCGGCCATCAGGGTTTCCACCTCGCCCACTGGCGCTTCGTAGGCTCGGCTAAGCACGGCCTCCAGCCCTGGCGCCGGCAGGGCCTTGCGGTCGAGTTTGCCGGCGGGGTTGAGGGGCAGTGCGTCGAGTTGCACGAAGGCGGCCGGCACCATGTATTCCGGCAGGTGCTCCAGCACATGGTCACGCAAGGCTTGCAGGCTCGGCGCCTGGCCGCGCAGGGTGAAGTAGGCCACCAGGCGCTCATCGCGAATCAATACCGCCACCTCGTGCAGCGCCGGGTGGGCGGCCAGGCGTGCTTCGATCTCTCCCAGCTCCAGGCGCACACCGCGAAGTTTCACTTGGAAGTCGTTACGCCCAAGGAATTCAAGAGTGCCGTCTGGCAGGTAGCGCACCAGGTCGCCGGTGCGATACAGGCGGTCGCCGGGCACGAAGGGGCTTTCGATGAAACGTTCGGCGGTCAGCTGTTCCAAGCCCAGGTAACCACGGGCAACGCCGACGCCGCCGATGTGCAGTTGGCCGCTGATACCCATGGGCACCGGCGCATCATGAGCGTCCAGGACATACAGGCGGGTGTTGTTGATGGCGCGGCCAATCGGCAATTGCAAGGCGGGCACGGGCGCGCCGGGTTCGAGGGTCCAGGCGCAGCTGTCCACCGTGGCTTCGGTGGGGCCGTACACGTTATGCAAGCGCACCGTGGGCAAGCGCGCCTGCACGCCACGGGCCAAGGCGGCGGTGAGTTCGCCGCCGCCGCACACTATATCGGTGAGGCTGGTGCACAGGGCCGATTCGTCCAGGTCCAGAAACTGCTGCAACATTGCGGGCACGAACTGGATCACCCTGATCTGCTGCTCACGAATCACCTGGGCCAGGTACGCCGGTTCACGGTGCCCATCGGGCCGCGCCAACACCAGGCGCATGCCGTTGCTCAACGGCCAGAACAGCTCCCACACAGAACCATCGAAGCTGAACGGCGCGCGCTGCAACAAGGCGCCGCCTTCGGCGTTCGGGCACAGTTGCGAGCCCCAATGCAACAGGTTGCCCAGGCCACGATGCTCGATCATCACACCCTTGGGCGTGCCGGTGGAGCCCGAGGTGTACATCACGTAGGCGAGATTGGCGACGCTCAAGCCTGGCACGCTTGGATTGTCGATCGGCGCCTGATTCCAAGTGCAGTGGTCGAAGTCGATCAGCGGGATCGAGACATCGCCCACCCCTTCGCGAGTGGCAGCTTGTACCAACAGTGCCACTGGCTGGCTGTCTGTGAGCATGTAGGCCAGGCGCTCGCGTGGGTAACCTGGGTCGAGCGGCACATAGGCGCCGCCCGCCTTGAGAATTCCCAATAAGCCCACCACCAAGTCCAACCCACGCTCCACGCACAACGCCACCCGCGAGTCCGGTTGTACGCCGTGCTCACGCAAGTGAAAAGCCAGTTGGTTGGCACGTTCGTTGAGTTGGCGGTAGGTCAATGCGTGCTGACCCGCCTGCACCGCAATGGCATCGGGGGTTCGCCGCGCATGGGCTTCAAACAGCGCTTGCACGGTCAGCGTTTGTGGGTAGTCGGTGGAGGTTGCGTTGAAGTCCACCAATAGAGTTTGCAACTGGCTCGCGGGCAGCACCTGCACACCGCGCAGCGGCATATCCGGCGTGCTTTCCAATGCGTCCAGCAGGCCATTCAGCGCGGTGTCGAAGTAGCTCAAGACAGGTTCAGCGCCCACTGTGTCCGGGGCCATGACCTTGAGCCGGAAGCCGCTGGCCGTGTCGTCCACCGTGAGCATCAACGGGTAACTGAGGATGTCTTCACTGCTAAGCAAGGCAATGCCCGGCACAAGGTTCAGGCCAGGGTCCGCCGAGGTGTGACGATAGTTGAGCAAACTGTTGAACAGTTCCGGCACGCCGCTGCGACGCTGGGCCAACGCCAGGGACGCCTGTTCATGGGCGAGCAAAGCGCTCAGTTGCGCGTGAGTGTCGTGCAGCGCATCCGCCACGTTTTTCCCGGCCAGGCGTAGGCGCAGCGGCAAGGTGTTGATAAACATGCCCAAGGCCCGCTCGGCCCCCTCGCCGGCTTGCAAGCGGCCGAGCAGCACGGTACCGAACACCACATCTTCGCGGCCGGCGACACGGCTGAGCACCTGAGCCCAGGCCAGGTGGAAAAGGCTCGCGGCACTGACCCCCAGGGCTCGTGCCTGGCTGCGCAGGCGCAGATTGAGCGCGTCGCTGAGCGAGCGCTGCGCCTCTTCGGTCTCGGCACGCAGGGCCTGACGCTTCTGTAGGCCGAACGCCAAGGTCGGCTCATCGACATCCGCCAGACGCTCTCGAAAGAACGCCTCGTGCGCCGCCTGGCGAGCCGTTGAGCGGGCCTGCGCGACCATGTTGCGATAAGGCACGGGCACAGGCAGCTGCGCCTGTTGCCCCAGCAGATGGGCACGAATCTCGTCCACCAGCAGCGTGGTCGACGTGGCATCGTTGACCAGATGATGAAAGCGCAGCCTGGCGACCCAGCGCTGGTGCTGGGGCTCCTCGGCGTAATCCAGGGCCATCAGCGGCGCCTGGCGCAAGTCCAGGGGTTGCGCCGGTTCGCGCAGCACTTCAACTCGCAGCTGCGCCTGGCGCCACACCACCTGCATCGGTTGTTCCAGGGCATCCCACACCAGGCTGGTGCGCAAAATATCGTGGCGATCGATCACCTGTTGCAGGGCACTGGCGAAGGCATCCAGCTGCTCGCGGCGCGCGAAGCTGAACAGCGCTTGTTGCTGGTACGGGTCGTGCGCGTCGGTGAGGTGGTGGTAGAGCAACCCTTCCTGCAACGGCGCCAGCGGATAGATATCCTGCACGTTGGCGGCGCCGCCAGGGATGCCGGCGACGATGCGGTCGAGGCTGGTTTGGTCAAGTTCGGCAAGAACGAGCAAATCCTTGGTGATATGGGTGCAACCGGCCGGGATTCGATTGGCCGGCACCGCCTGTTCGTGACCGACGCACGCCGCCGCCAGCGCCGCCAGGGTGGGCTGGCCGAACAGCACTTGCACATCGGCGCGCAGGCCGGCCTCGCGCATGCGCTGCACCAGTTGCACCGCCAACAGCGAATGCCCGCCCAGCTCGAAGAAATGGTCATGGCGGCCCACTGGCTGCACATTCAGCAACTCGGCCCAGATCTGCGCCAGTGTGGTTTCCACGCCCTCTTGTGGCGCTTCGAAGCGGCGGGTGATAAAGGCTTCCTGGGTCGGTGACGGCAAGGCTCGGCGGTCGAGCTTGCCGTTGGCGGTGAGGGGCAACGCGTCGAGGCGCACGTAAGCAGCGGGGAGCATGTAGTCCGGCAACGAGGCTTGCAGGTGAGTACGCAGTGCTTCGATCGCCACAGGCTGACGAGGCACAAACCACGCCCATAATTGCCCGTCGCGAAACTGCACCACCGCGTCCTGAAGCGCCGGATGGCTGGCCAGGGCCGACTCGATTTCCCCCAGCTCGATGCGCACGCCACGGATTTTTACCTGGTCGTCATTGCGCCCCAGGTAGTCGAGATTGCCGTCTGGCAGCCAGCGCGCCAGGTCGCCGGTGCGGTACATGCGAGCGCCGCTGAAAGGGTCGTCGATAAACCGTTCGGCACTCAACTCGGCACGGTTCAGGTACCCCCGCGCCACGCCCTTGCCGCCGACATACAACTCCCCCGCCACGCCAATCGGCACCGGGCGTTGCTGCGCGTCCAGCAGGTAGACGCGGGCATTGGCGACCGGCGCGCCGATATGCAACGGCTGGCCCACCTCAACGCGCCCCGAGGTCGTCACAACGGTGGCTTCGGTGGGGCCATAGTTGTTCACCACCGCGAACGTCTGTGCCTGGGGGAAGGTGCGCAGGCGGTCGCCGCCGATCAGCAAGGTGCGCAAGGTAGGATGCCCCAGCCCCTGGCTGAACGCATATTCGGCCACAGGCGTGGGCAGGAAACACACATCCAATGGTTGCGAGCGCCACCAGCCGAGCAACGCGTCGATATCTTCCGCGCCTTCATGGGCCGGTGGCAGGTGCAAGGTCGCCCCCACGCACAACGCCGGCCAGACTTCCCAGGCCATGGCATCAAAACCGAAGCCGGCGACGCTGGCAGTGTGGCTGCCCGCATGCAGGTCGAACGCTTGGCAATGCCAGTCCACCAGGTTCGACACGCTGTGATGTTCGACCATCACACCCTTGGGCAACCCGGTGGAACCCGAGGTGTAAATCACGTAAGCCAGGTTCGACGGCGTGACGGCAACCTGAGGGTTACTGTCGATGGATGCGCTACCAGGCTCCAGCGCGATCACCGGTACCGTCGAGACGGGCAGACGCTGGCGTAAATCGCGCTGAGTCAGGATGGCCGCGGGCGCGCTGTCGTGCAGCAGGTACTCCAGGCGTTCGCCGGGATGGGCCGGGTCAAGCGGCACGTAGCAGGCGCCGGCCTTGAGGATCGCCAACAGCCCCGCCAGGGTGTCAAGGCCACGCCGGGCCAGGATTGCGACACGGTCATCGGGCTGTACGCCGAGCGCCACTAGTTGATGGGCGAGTGCATTGGCCTGGCGGTTGAGTTGGGTGTAGCTCAGTGAACGGTCCTGAAACACCGCCGCAATCGCGTGGGGCGTGCGTGCGGCCTGGGCTTCAATGCGCTGGTGCAGGGTTTGCGGCGTAGCGTTGGGCTGCGCGGTGGCGTTCCAGTGCAGCAGTCGGGCCTGCTCCTCGGGCAGCAGCATGCAAAACTCGCCGATGGGCAGCGCAGTGTCCTCCAACCCCTGCTCCAGCAGCCCGATGAAACGCTGGGCCAACGCCTGCACATCGTGCGCCTGGAAATACGCCTCGTTGTAGACGCAATGCAGCCACGCATTGTCCTGGTAACGGTTGCTGCGCAAGTGAATGGCGAGCGGTAGCGCTTCATGGTGATTGGAGACTTTGATCGCGCGGGCCTGGACCTGACCGAAGCGCAGGTCGTGGTCGTCCTGCTCGAACGATACCGACACGTCGAAGAGTTGCCCGCGATCTGTTCGGCGCAAGCCCAGTTCGTGGTTCATCTCACTCAACGGGAAGCGCTGATGACGAAAATCCTGCTTGAGCTGATCACGGATGCCCCGTACCAGAGCACCGAAAGACACGCCCTCGTTGAACGCAAAACGTACCGCGCTGACCTGGGTGAAGAGGCCCACAGTGGCGCGAAAACGCGCGTTGGAGCGGTTGAGAATCGGCAGGCCCACTCCCCATTCCTGCCGTTGGCCGGTGCGGGTGAAATACACATACATCGCCGCCAGCAACACATGAAAGGCCGACGCCTGGTAGTGGTTGGCAACCTGCTCCATGCGGTTGAGCAACTGTACCGGAAAGCCTTGCACCCAGGTGTTGCTCGACGTTTTGGTGTTGTGCCTGGGGCTGAGCAGCGGCTCGGGCAACACCTGGTATTTGCCCAGCCAATAATCACGGTCGCGGGCGTAGCGGGCCGATTGCAGGTAGCGTTGGTCGGTGTCGATAAAGTCGATGTAGGAAGGCGCCAGTGGCTCGGTGGCGCGCCCCTGCTCCAGGGCACTGTAGAGCTGCGCGAGGGATTGCAGCATCTGGCCGAAGCCCCAGCCGTCGAGGATCAGGTGATGAGCCTGGGTACCGAGGCGGTAGTGATCATCATCAAGTTTGACCAGGAAAAAACGGCACAGTGGCTCACCGCTCAGGGCGTAGGGCCGAGCCATTTGCGCCTGCATCAAGGTTTGGCTTGCCGCGGATGGGTCGGGCAACGCGGAGAAATCATGCAGCGCCATTTCCACCTTCAGCTCCGGGGCGAATGTTTGCCCAGGCAGGCCATTGGCGTCGGTGTGCAGTTGGGTGCGTAGTGCATCGTGACGGGCCACCAGCAGTGCGACAGCATGCTGCATGCGTTCGGGCTCGACGGTGCCGGCAAAATCCAGATAGCCGCCAATGTTGTACAGCGGCGAATCGCCCACGCGCAGTTGGTCGAGCCAAATGTCTTGTTGGGCGCCAGTGAGGGGGAAGCGGGCCGGCTGGCTGGAGGAATACTGCATAAGATCCTTCTCATGGGGGTCAGGCACTGGCCGCGCAGAGGTGGCCCATTACGCCGAAGTTGCCGGATTGGAGCATGGCCGCCGAGGGGTGTCTGACACCCGAAACCCGGACATTCAAACGGATGGATAGGCCTTGATCGAAGGTTCATGGCTGAAACGATTAAAGCGTTGTAGGAGATTGGCTACAGCTCATCCATGCCGAGCCTCTGGATAACCCCTTTATTTTAATAATTAATCATTTACATCAATAACTTAACTAAAACTAAAAATAACTTACACCTGTACGTAGCCGGCTTAATTCACGAGAAACGTCGGATTAATGGCGCAGCTTTTATGGCAGCTTGTGTCCCTCGTTTCCGCTACATACGTAGGACAAATCCCTATGGCTAAATAAAATCTCGAACGCCGAGTTACGTTCAAGCAGTACGGAGTGCCCTGCACAGGCCCTGGGCAACCGTTGACGGTTTTCGACATCAAGGATGAGATGGCTATGAGTCTGACCCCAAGTATTGGCGACACCTGCGGCCCGCATTTTTATGCCGAAATGGGCGAGTTGATTTCAAACAGCGGCGACGAACATTTCGCCGCCACGATGTTGCAGCTGGTGGGCAAGTGGGTACCGATTCACCTGGTAGACCTCAGCGAATGGACCCTGGATGAACTGCGCGACCGCGTGCTGGACATCAAGTTACTGGGCAGCGCCGGGGTGAAAAAGGATTTGTCGGTGCCCCAGACCTTGCATGCGCTGAACGACCATCCGTTGCTGCAGCAGATGCTGCACATGCAAGACCCGCTGCTGATCCAGATGAACGCCAAGGCCAACAGCGCGCATCCGCGCGGCACTTCGCACCAGTGCAACCTGGTATCGCGCCAGGGCAATCGACGCTGTGTGATTTCGTTCTATCGCCCGCCGACCCAGCAGGGGTTCTCCCTGGCTGAGTTGTCGTTTCTCAAGTGCTTGTCGGACACGCTGTTGCCGTTGATGGAACGGCACGCCCAGAGCCTGCGCCAGGCGCCGCACGCCGAGACTGAGCCGGCCCATACCCTGTTGGAACAATCGCAGTTGCAGCGTGAGTTCTACAAACGCTTGTCTTTGAGCGACATCACCCTTTCGGCGCGGGAACAGGAGGTGTGCCTGGGCCTGCTGACCGGCGGTACCGTGCCGCAAATCGCGGAGAAACTCAGTGTCAAAAACAGCTCGATCGAGACCTACCTCAAGCGCGCCGCCGCCAAGCTGGGCGTGAGCGGCCGGCATGGCCTGGCCAAATGGATGGTGGGCGCCTGATGAGCACACGAGCACTGTGCACCGTCGGCATGGCCTGGATGCTCGGCGGTTGCTCGCTGATTCCCGAGTACCAGCGACCAGCCGCGCCGACGCCTGCGCAGTACCCCCAAGACGGCGTATACCGCCTGGCGCAGGCCGGCACCCAGGCGCAAAACCCGGACTGGCAGCAGCTGTTCCGCGACCCGGCGCTGCAACAGCTGATTAATGATGCGTTGGTCAACAACCGCGACCTGCGAGTGGCGGCCCTGAATGTGCAAGCGTTCCAGGCCCAGTACCGAATCCAGCGCGCGGACCTCTTCCCGGCGAGCTCTGCCACAGGCGCCGGCAAGCGCCAGAAGTTGCCAGGGAGCGTGACCGGCACCGGCAAGTCAGCGATAACCTCCAACTATTCCGCCACCTTGGGCCTGAGCGCCTATGAGCTGGATCTGTTTGGCCGCGTGCGCAGCCTCAGCGAACAGGCGCTGCTCACTTACCTGGGTACCGAACAAGCGCGGCGCAGTACGCAATTGAGCCTGGTGGCCAACGTCGCCAATGCCTACCTGACCTGGCGCGCCGATCAGGAACTGCTGGCCTTGGCCGAGCAAACCCTGGTCGCCAACGACCACAGCTGGCAATTGACCCGCCGCAGCAAAAGCGCAGGCAAAGCCTCGGCGCTGGACGTGGTGCAAGCGCGCACAGCAGTGGAAAGTACCCGCGCCAGCGTAGCCCGCTATGAACGCCAGGTGGCCCAGGACCTCAACAACCTCACACTGCTGGTGGGTGGCCCGGTGGATGAACACCTGCCTGCGCGCCCATTGGCCGACGATCTGGTCGCCCGCGTGCCCGCCGGCTTGCCCTCGGACCTGCTGCAACGCCGCCCGGATATCCTCCAGGCCGAATACCAACTGCAGGCGGCCAACGCCAATATCGGTGCGGCCCGTGCTGCGTTCTTTCCTTCCGTGACCCTGACGGCAAACGCCGGCAGCACCAGCAAGGAGCTGTCGGGGCTGTTCAAGGGCGGCTCGGGTAGCTGGACCTTTCAGCCGCAGATCAACCTGCCGATCTTCAACGCCGGCAGCCTGCGCGCCAGCCTCGATTACGCCAGGCTGCAGAAGGACATCACGGTGGCCCAGTACGAAAAATCCATCCAGGGCGCCTTCCAGGAAGTTGCCGACGGCCTCGCCGCACGCCAGACCTTCAACGACCAACTGGCGGCGCAACGGGATTTCGTCGCCGCCAACCAGAACTACTATGACCTGGCCGAGCACCGTTACCGCAGCGGCGTGGACAGCAACCTGACGTTCCTCGATGCGCAGCGTTCGCTGTTCAGCGCGCAACAGGCGCTGATTGTGGACCGGCTGGCGCAGTTGGTCGCCGAGGTGAATTTGTATACCGCACTGGGTGGCGCCTGGGATATCAGCGCAACCCCGACTGCCGCAGCCGGTACTCCCCCGGCGTCATCTGTGCATAGCGCAAAAAAAACCGGCTGAAATACGCAGGGTCCTTGAACCCCAGCTGGTAGCAGATTTCATTCGCGGAACTGCCGGTAAACAACAGCAGGCGCTTGGCCTCTTGCATCAGCCGTTCAAGGATCAGGCGCTTGGACGGCAGGTCAGCAATGCGTCGGCACACTTCATTGAGCCGCGCCTGGGTCACGCCAATGCCCTCGGCATAACGCGCCAACGGCCAATGTTCCAGGTAGTGGGCTTCGATCAGCTCGTTGAAACGATGGAAGATGCGCAGGTCTTCATGGGCTGTCGGGCGTGCCGGCTGGGCGTGGGCGCACAGGCGCAGCAGGCGGATCATGATCAACCGCGTCAGGCTGTCGAGGGCAGCGGCGCGCCCTGCCCGTTCGGCGTTGATCTCACTGCACAGCGCCTCGAAGAGTTGTTCCAACCCCTCAGCGTCGCCAGTCAAGGCCACACATGCGGCGCCGGAGGCGAGGCTGGGGTCGGCGTCGATCAATCCCCATACAAGCTGCTGGCGCACCGTCAACACATGCCCGTCGGCATCGGCTTCGGTGACAAAAGCATGGGCCACCGTGGGTGGCGTAAGGAAAAACATCGGTCCCGATTCAACGTACTGGCGGTCATCCAGATACACCCGCACTGCACCACTCTTGACGTAATGCACCTGGAAAAACCGGTCATGGCGATGCACCGCCATATTGCGCCCGAAAAACCCCGCCAGGTTGCCGAGCTTGTCGTAATGCACCTCGGCGTCGCTGTAGCGCTGGTCGTAGACCTGCCCGATGTTGATGTTGGGAATCGGCTTCACGGGGCTCTCTTCTTGTTGTTGTGAGGCCAGCGCAGTGTGCCACGCTTGACGGTAGTTAACATATTAATTATAACGTTAACAACTTAACGAACGGCCTGTGCAGCCGTCGTCACCGCCAGGAGAAACGCATGAGCCGAACCCTGCATGATGTTGCCAGCGGCACCCTGTTCGGCGTTGCGCTGAACTACCAGGGCCTGCTGGACCAGCATCTCGCCGCCTTCCAACAGCCGCCCTACCAGCAGCCGCCGACCAAGCCGGTGCTGTTTATCAAAACCCCCAACACCCGCAATGCCCATGGCGGCGTAGTGCTGCAGCCTGCGGGCGAGCGCCTGCAGCCGGGCCCGGCGCTGGGTGTGGTGATCGGCCAGCGCGCCAGCCGTATCAGCCTGGAGAACGCCATGGCGCATGTGGCCGGGTATGTGGTGGTGAATGAATTCAGCCTGCCGGAAGACAGCTACTACCGCCCCGCCGTCAAAGCCAAATGCCGCGATGGGTTTTGCGCCCTGGGCCCGCAGTTGGTGGCGCGGGATCAAGTGGCCAACCCCAATCAATTGAGCCTCAAGCTGTTCGTCAATGGCGAGCTGCGCCAGGAAAGCTCTACCGCCGATTGGGTACGCGACATCCCGCAATTGATCGCCGAGATCAGCGAGTTCATGACCCTGTACCCCGGCGATGTACTGATCACCGGCACCCCGCAAGGCCGCGTGGATGTGCAGCCAGGCGACCAGGTTGAGGTCGATATCACCGGCATTGGCCGCCTGAGCAACACCATTGCAGCGGAGGCATCGGCATGAAACGCGCACGTATCCACTTTGAAGGTGCAACCCACAACGTATTGGTGCAAGCCGACTGCAGCGTGCGCCTGGAGGATGGGCGGTTGCTGGCCGAAGACCAGGTGCAATGGCTGCCACCCGCCACCGGCAACATGTTCGCCCTGGGTTTGAACTACGCCGACCACGCCGCCGAACTGGCCTTTACGCCGCCGACCGAACCGCTGGCATTCATCAAATCGGTGGGCACCTACACCGGCCACCGCCAAGTCACCTGGCGCCCGGACAACGTCGCCTACATGCACTACGAGTGCGAGCTGGTGGCGGTGATCGGCAAAACCGCGCGCAACGTCAAGCGCGCCGACGCCCTGGACTACCTGGCCGGTTACACGGTGTGCAACGACTACGCGATCCGCGACTACCTGGAAAACTACTACCGCCCCAACCTGCGCGTGAAAAACCGCGACTCCACCACCCCGGTCGGCCCGTGGATTGTCGACGTGGCCGATGTGCCCGACCCAGGCAACCTGAAGCTGCGTACCTGGATCAACGGCGAACTGCGCCAGGAAGGCAGCACGAAAGACATGATTTTCGATATCCCCTACCTCATCGAATACCTGTCCAGCTTCATGACCCTGCAACCGGGCGACATGATCGCCACCGGCACGCCCGAGGGCCTGGCCGATGTGGTGCCGGGGGATGAGGTAGTGGTGGAAGTCGAAGGCGTGGGCCGCCTGGTCAACCGTATCGTCAGTGAAACGGAGTTTTTCTCCGCGCGCAAAGAGGCTTGAACAACATGATCAAACACTGGATCAACGGCCGTGAGGTCGAAAGCAAAGACACCTTTATCAACTACAACCCGGCCACCGGCGAGGCCATCGGTGAAGTGGCCAGCGGCGGTGCCGAAGAAGTCGCGCAGGCCGTGGCGGCGGCCAAGGCCGCGTTCCCCAAGTGGGCCAATACGCCGGCCAAGGAGCGCGCGCGCTTGATGCGCAAACTGGGCGAGCTGATCGAACAGAACGTGCCACACCTGGCCGAGCTGGAAACCCTGGACACCGGCCTGCCGATCCACCAGACCAAGAACGTGTTGATCCCGCGTGCCTCGCACAACTTCGATTTCTTCGCTGAGGTCTGCACCCGCATGGACGGCCACACCTACCCGGTGGATGACCAGATGCTCAACTACACCCTGTACCAGCCGGTGGGCGTGTGCGGGCTGGTATCGCCGTGGAACGTGCCGTTCATGACCGCCACCTGGAAGACCGCGCCGTGCCTGGCGCTGGGCAATACGGCGGTGTTGAAGATGTCGGAGCTGTCGCCGCTGACCGCCAATGAACTGGGGCGCCTGGCGGTGGAAGCCGGGATTCCCGACGGCGTGCTCAATGTGATCCAGGGCTACGGCGCCACCGCCGGTGATGCACTGGTGCGCCACCCGGATGTACGGGCGATTTCCTTTACCGGCGGCACCGCCACGGGTAAGAAAATCATGCAGAGCGCCGGCCTGAAAAAGTACTCCATGGAACTGGGCGGCAAGTCGCCGGTGCTGATTTTTGAAGACGCCGACCTGGAACGCGCCCTCGACGCCGCGTTGTTCACGATCTTTTCCCTCAACGGCGAGCGCTGCACCGCTGGCAGCCGGATCTTTATCCAGGAAAGTGTCTACTCGCAATTTGTCGCCGAGTTCGCGACGCGAGCCAAGCGCCTGATCGTCGGCGACCCCCAGGACCCCAAGACCCAGGTCGGCTCGATGATCACCCAGGCCCACTACGATAAGGTCACCGGCTACATCAAGATCGGCCTGGAGGAAGGCGCCACGCTGCTGGCTGGCGGCCTGGAACGCCCGGCCAACCTGCCGGCGCACCTCAGCCACGGCCAGTTTATCCAGCCGACGGTGTTTGCCGACGTGAACAACCGGATGCGCATCGCCCAGGAAGAAATCTTCGGCCCGGTGGTGTGCCTGATCCCGTTCAAAGACGAAGCTGAAGCGCTGCAATTGGCCAACGACACCGAATACGGGCTGGCCTCCTACATCTGGACCCAGGACATCGGCAAGGCCCACCGCCTGGCGCGCGGTATCGAAGCGGGCATGGTATTTATCAACAGCCAGAACGTACGGGATTTGCGCCAGCCGTTTGGCGGGGTCAAAGGCTCGGGCACCGGGCGTGAAGGCGGCCAGTACAGCTTTGAAGTATTTGCCGAGATCAAGAACGTGTGTATTTCCATGGGCAGTCATCACATTCCGCGCTGGGGCGTGTAGCCCAGGCTCAAACAAGCCTCCTGTGGAAGCCGGGCTTGCCCGCGATGCAGACACCGCGGTCCTTCAGCCGCACCGAGTCGATGCCATCGCAGGCAAGCCAGCTCCCACAGGGACCTCACAGGCCATACAAGAATAATTATTCAGGAGAGTCATCATGGGCGAAGTGGTTCTGGCAGCGAAGATCTGCCACGTACCGTCGATGTACCTGTCGGAACTGCCCGGCAAGCATCACGGCTGTCGCGAAGCGGCGATTGCCGGGCACAAGGAGATCGGCCGGCGTGCCCGCGAACTGGGGGCAGACACTGCGGTGGTGTTCGACGTGCACTGGCTGGTCAACAGCGGCTACCACGTCAATTGCGGCGAGCAGTTCCAGGGCACCTACACCAGCAACGAACTGCCGCACTTCATCAAGAACATGGACTACGCCTACCCCGGCTGCCCTGAACTGGGTGAGCTGATCGCCGCCGAAGCCAACCTGGCCGGCGTGCGCAGCATGGCCCATAACATCCCGAGCCTGGAGCTGGAATACGGCACCCTGGTGCCCATGCGCTACATGCATATGGACGTGCCCGAGGAGCAAAAGCTCAAGGTCATTTCCATCGCTGCCTGGTGCGCCTGGCATCGCCTGGAAGACAGCTTCGCCTTCGGCGCCGCCGTGCGCCGGGCGATCGAAAAGAGCGACCGCAAGGTGCTGGTGCTGGCGTCCGGCTCGCTGTCCCATCGGTTCTCGGACGACCGCCAGGCTGAGGCGAATATCCACAATTGGACCCGCGAATTCGACAAGCAGGTGGACCTGCATGTCGTGCAAATGTGGAAGCAAGGTCGCTTCAAGGAGTTCTGCGCCATGTTGCCCGACTACGCCGAACATTGTTTTGGCGAAGGCAAGATGCACGACACCGCCATGCTCCTGGGCCTGCTGGGTGGGCCGGACTATGCCAAGCCGACCGAGATCATCACGCCGCCGTTCGGCAGTTCGGGCACCGGCCAGATCAACGCGATTTTCCCGCTTTAACCCTGGGAGAACACCATGCCGCACTTTATCGCTGAGTACACCGACAACCTCGAACAGCAGGCCGATTTGCCCGGCCTGTTTGAAAAAGTCCACCGCGTGCTGGGTGACAGCGGTGTGTTTCCATTGGGCGGCATTCGCAGTCGCGGCGTGCGCCTGGACACCTGGCGCATGGCCGACGGCAAGCACGATTATGCCTTTGTACACATGACCCTCAAGGTCGGCCATGGCCGCGACCTGGCGACGCGCGAAGCAGTCGCCCAAGCGGTGTTCGCGGTGATCACCGCACACTTCGCCGAGCTGCAGGCGCAACGGTTGTTGGCGCTGTCGTTCGAGATGATCGAGCTGCACCCACAGCTCAACTTCAAGCAGAACAATGTGCATGCGTTCCTGAACAACCCGGCGAACTGAAACGGCCCCGCCCTCCCTGTAGGAGCGAGCTCGCTCGCGAAAAACCCACAGGCCCCGCGGATCACCGGCAGCGCTGCGTTTTCGTTAACGTTTTTCGCGAGCAAGCTCGCTCCTACAACAAAAAGAACAACGCCATGAGCACAGCCCATTCCACTGCAAGCCTGCGGCTTGCCGAGCACGACCGCACCCATCGTTTGGTGACCTGGCGCCTGATGCCCTTGTTGCTGGTGTGTTACCTGTTCGCCCATCTGGACCGCATCAACATCGGCTTTGCCAAGATGCAGATGAGCAGCGACCTGCACTTCAGCGACACCGTGTATGGCTTCGGCGCCGGCCTGTTCTTCATTGCCTACGCACTGTTCGGCGTGCCAAGCAACATTGCCCTGGACCGCGTCGGGCCAGGCCGCTGGATCGCCTGCCTGATGGTGGTGTGGGGCCTGCTCTCCACCGGCATGTTGTGGGTGGAGAGCGCGCGCGGGTTCTACGTGCTGCGCTTTCTGCTGGGTGTGGCCGAGGCCGGTTTTTTCCCGGGGATCCTGGTGTTCCTCAACCGTTGGTACCCGGCACGCCGTCGCGCCCAGGTCACTGCCTTGTTTGCCATTGCGGTGCCCATGGCCGGAGTGCTGGGCGGGCCGATTTCCGGGGCGATCCTGGAGAACTTCCACGACGTCGGCAGCCTGCGCGGCTGGCAGTGGATGTTCCTGATCGAAGGCGCGCCCGTGGTGCTACTGGGACTGGTGGTACTCAAGTGGCTGCCGGACAGTTTCGAGTCGGTGCACTGGCTGACTGCCGAGCAAAAACAGCAATTGCACACCCAACTGAGCAACGAGGAACAGCGCAAGACCATCACCTCGTTCGGCGGCATCCTGCGTGACCCGCAGGTGTGGCTGCTGGTGGCCGTGTACTTTGCGGTGATGCTGGCGGTCAACACCCTGGCGTTCTGGATGCCCACCCTGATCCACGGCGCCGGCATCGGCCGTGACAGCCAGGTCGGCTTGCTCAGCGCCGTGCCGTACCTGGCCGGCTGCTTCTTCATGCTCGGCTGCGGGCGCTCGTCCGACCGCCACCGCGAACGCCGCTGGCACCTGTGCGTGCCATTGCTGATGGCGGCGCTCGGCATCGCCGTCGCGGGCCTGGCGCCCGCCAATGCGCTGCTGGTGATGGGCGGGCTGGTGGTCGCCGGCATGGGCGCCAGTGCCGCCCTGCCGATGTTCTGGCAACTGCCACCGGCGTTTCTCTCCCACACCACCCAGGCGGCGGGCATCGCCATGATCAGCTCGTTCGGCAGCATCGCAGCGTTCCTCGCGCCCTACCTGATCGGCTGGATGCGCGACGCCACCCAGAGCGCCAGCCTGGCCCTGTACGTACTCGCCCTGTTTATCGCCCTCGGTGGTTTGCTGGTGCTGCGCACCCAGGCCGCCATCGTCAACCCACACTAGAGACCGTTGCCATGCTCGACTCCCAGCAAATCCTCACAGCAGCCGCCCACCTGGACCATGCCGAACGCAGCCGCGAACAGGTGCGCCAGTTTTCCCTCGACTACCCCGATATGACGATCGAGGACGCCTACGCCATCCAGCGTGAATGGGTCGCGCAGAAGATCAAGGACGGGCGCACGCTCAAGGGCCATAAGATCGGCCTGACGTCACGGGCCATGCAGGTGTCGTCGAATATCACCGAACCCGATTACGGCGCTCTGCTCGACGACATGTTTTTCGACGAAGGCAGCGACATTCCCTTCGAGCGTTTCATCGTGCCACGGGTGGAGGTGGAACTGGCTTTCATCCTCGGCAAGCCGCTCAAAGGGCCCAACTGCACGGTGTTCGATGTGCTCGACGCCACCGAGTGGGTGATCCCGGCGCTGGAAATCATCGACGCCCGCATCCAGCAGGTCGACCCGCATACCAACGCCACCCGCAAGGTGTTCGACACCATCTCCGACAACGCCGCCAACGCCGGTGTGGTCCTCGGCGGCCGCGCCGTGCGCCCCACCGAGATCGACCTGCGCAAGGTGCCGGCGGTGTTGTATCGCAATGGCGTGATCGAAGAGTCCGGGGTGTCGGCGGCGGTGCTCAACCACCCAGCCAAAGGCGTGGCGTGGCTGGCCAACAAGCTGGCGCCCTATGACGTCACCCTGCTGCCCGGCCAGGTGATTCTCGGCGGCTCGTTTACCCGCCCCGTGGCAGCCCGCCCTGGCGATACCTTCCACGTCGACTACGACCTGCTCGGCTCGATTGCCTGCCGCTTCGTCTGAACCCAGGAGTGCTTTCATGGACATGCCTGTCAACCGCTTCAAGCAACGCCTGCACAACCGCGAGATACAGATCGGCCTGTGGCTCGGCCTTGCCAACGCCTACTGCGCGGAACTGGCCGCCAACGCCGGTTTCGACTGGCTGCTGATCGACGGCGAACATGCGCCCAACCAGCTGGGGAACATGCTCGCGCAATTACAGGCCATCGCGCCCTACCCCAGCCAGGCGCTGATTCGCCCGGTGATCGGCGACACGGCGCTGATCAAACAACTGCTGGATATCGGCGCCCAGACGCTGCTGGTGCCCATGGTCGAAAACGCCGCCCAGGCCCGGGAACTGGTGCGCGCCCTGCGCTACCCGCCCCAGGGTATTCGCGGGGTCGGCAGCGCCCTGGCCCGCGCCTCGCGCTGGAACACCATCGCCGATTACCTCGACCAGGCCGACGCGCAGATGTGCCTGCTGTTGCAGATTGAGAATGCCGAGGGCCTGGCCAATCTGGACGCCATTGCCGCCGTCGAAGGCGTGGACGGGGTGTTTATCGGCCCGGCAGATTTGAGCGCGTCCATGGGCCACCGGGGTAACCCGGGGCATCCGCAGGTACAGGCGGCGATTGAGGAAGCCATCGTGCGTATCGTCAAGGCGGGTAAGGCGGCAGGGATTCTCAGTGCGGATGAAAATCTCGCCCGACGCTATATCGAGTTGGGGGCGACGTTCGTGGCAGTGGGGGTGGATACCACGGTGTTGATGCGGGGGCTGCAAAGCCTGGCCGGGAAGTTCAAAGACGTACCGGTGGCTGCCAATACCGGTGGTGTCTACTGAAATCCATGTGGGAGCTGGCTTGCCTGCGATAGCGGTGCATCAGCGACAGATAAGCCAGCTGACCCGGCGCTATCGCAGGCAAGCCAGCTCCCACAGTTGATCGGTGGTGGCTCAGTCATTAGTTCAGCGCTTGATGTTCTTCAAGTCATCCAGCAACCCCAACAAGGTCTGGAATTTCTCTTCGCCAAACTGATCCTGCAAACGCTGATAGTTGGCCTCCATGCACTGGCTCATGGACTCGAAACTCGCCTTGCCCTTGTCCGCCAGGGTAATCAGCACCCGGCGCTGGTCCTGTTCGGCCTTGCGCCGGTGCACCATGCCGGCCGCTTCCATGCGCACCAGTACGCCGGTCATGCTCGGCTTGAGGATGCAGGCCAGCTCCGCCAGTTGGTAGATCTCCAACTCACCGTGCTGTTCAAGGATGCGGATGATGCGCCATTGCTGTTCGGTCAGGCCGTGTTCATTCAGGGAAGGACGGAAAAAACTCATCGCGGCCTCGCGTGCTTGCAGCAAGGCCAGGGTCAAGGATTGTCGAGGTGTGGACATAGGGCTCAGGGTCACGAAGTATTTAGTTAATAGTTTAACGAAACTCTAACATTCCCGGCCGGCGAGCGCGCTATAACTTGTAGGTGCCCTCGCCCGTGGCGCGCTGAATCAAAAACCCGGGCACGCAGGATCAAGACTTCCAGCCCGCCAGGGGCCCTAATGGAGGCATCCGCTTTAGCGCCTTCCTTCACTTTTTCAGGCTGCGCCATGATCAACATCGAAACCCCCACGTACTACACCGCCACCAAAAAATACAACCTCAGCTTTCCCACCCTGGAACAGGATATCGACGCAGACGTCGTGGTCATCGGCGGCGGCTTTTCCGGGATCAACACGGCCCTTGAGCTGGCGGAAAAAGGCATCACCAACATTGTGGTGCTTGAAGCGCGCTACCTGGGCTTTGGCGGCACGGGCCGCAACGGTGGGCAGATCATGGCAGGCATCGGCCATGACCTGGAGAAGATCAAGAAGGACGTGGGCGAAGACGGCCTGCGCCAAGTGTTCGAGATCAGCGACCTGGGCGCCGACATCATCAAGAACCGCATCGCCAAGTACAACATCGACGCGGACTTTTGCCACGGCTACGGCTATATGGGCTTCAACGCCCGCCAGGAAAAAACCCTGCGCGCCTGGGAGAAGGACTTCAGGTCGATCAACAGCCAGCACGAAATCCGCTTTCTCGGCGGCTCCGATGTGCAGCAGATCATCGGCTCCACCGCCTACACCAGCGCCCTGTTGCACATGGGTGGCGGGCATGTGCATTCGCTGAACCTGCTGCTGGGCGAAGCCACCGCACTGGCCAGCCATGGCGTGAAGATCTTCGAGAACAGCCCGGCCCTGGACGTCAGCTATGGCGAGCGCATCACCGTGCGCACCGGTCGTGGTTCGGTACGCGCCAGCAAGTTGCTGTGGGCCTGTGACAGCTTTCTCAACAAGCTGGAGCCGGAACTGCACCGCTCGACCATCAACACCTACGCGTTCCAGATGATGACCGAGCCGTTGTCCGAGGAGTTGATCCAGCGTATCAGCCCGATCCGTGGGGCCTACAGCGACATCCGCCCGGTGATCGACTACTACCGCGTGACCAATGAAAACCGCCTGCTGTTCGGCGCCGCCACGCCTTTGGTGGAGCACATTCCCGGCGACCTCAAAGCCTGGAACCGCAACCTCATGCTGAAGATTTTCCCCTACCTCAAGGACGTGAAAATCGACCTGGCCTGGGGCGGCCCAATGGCGTGCAGCCCGAACCTGTTCCCGCAGGTGGGCACCTTGCCGGGGCGCAGCAACGCGTTTTTCGTGCAGGGCTATTCCGGCTTTGGCGTCACCCCCAGCCACATCATCTGCAAGGTGCTGGCCGAAGGCATGAGCGAAGGCTCGGCGCGCTATGACCTGGTCAGCTCGATTCACCGCCCCACCATCATCGGCAAGGACGCGATTCGCCCGCTGCTGCTGACGGCGGGCAAATCCTGGCACCAACTTTCCGGCTACTGGAACGGTCGCCGCTAACCCCCTGTAGGAGCGGGCTTGCCCGCGAAAAACTTCAACGATAACGCGTGCTTCCTGAATGAACGCGGCGCCTGTGAGTTTTTCGCGAGCAAGCTCGTTCCTACAAAAATCTCGTACTTATCGGAGCATCTGCCATGACACTTACCACCCTCAAACACAACGTCCAGCTGTCGGAACTAGACGCCTGGGGCACCGTGGCCGACCTCGGCTCGCAAATCCTCGAAGGCGAAGTACGCGCCTTCGGCAAGATGACCTTTGGCGCGCCCACCGATGCGGTCAGCAGTGCGTACTTCGGCACGACCCAGGGCAAGTTCCGCATGGTCTACCCCTTCGCCGAGCAAGCCACGGTAGTGACCGGCGAAGTGGTGCTGACCGACGAGTCCACCGGCCAAACCACCCGCTACAAGGCCGGTGACAGCTGGTTCGTGACCAAGGGCACGCCGGTGCTGTGGGAAGTGGTCAGCGAGAGTTTCGTCAAACACTACTTCGCCGTCGTGTAAGGGAGGCGTTGCCATGTCGAATTCATCTGACTGGATCACCGTGGGCGCCCTGGCTGAGGGGTTTGCACCCGAGGCGTTCATCCTGCCGAACCTGGCCGACCTGGCCGGCCAGACCTTCACCCTGCACTTTGCCAATGGCTGGCAGATCGAACACCGCTTCGAGCAGGAGCGCCTGGCCTGGCACGCCGCCGATGGCCACTCCAGCGGCAGCGCCGCCTACCGCGCCAGCTCCATTCGCCCGGGCCTGTACCTGGTGGACTTTATCAAGCACGAGGCCGGGCAAAGCTGGTCGATCAGCCTAGTGCTGGACACACCAAATGCCTCCTTTACCGCGGTGATTGGCCGTATGCCGGAACCAGCGGAGACCCACGAAGGCCTCTACCACCGCGCCCTGGCCGGCAAACCGCTGACCTCGGTACAGGTTGACTTCCTCCACGGCAGCCTCGACCGGCCGTGGCAGGACGGCCACTGCCTGCACGCCCCCACCAATGAGTTGGTCGGCCTGCGCAACCACTACCGCTACAGCCCCAGCGAGGTCTACGAGCACATCTACCTCAACCCGCAATTCTACGCCTGGCAATGCCTTGAGGGCGTGGAGAAAGGCCTGTGCGACACCGACCGCTGCCATTACTACAAGATCGCCGAACAGCTGTACCTGTTCGTCTGGCAGGAGAAGATCGTACCGACCCTCGGCCTGGTGCTGATCGACCTGCAACAGCATCGCAGCGACGGCAAGATCTTCGGCTATGCCGGGGCGTCCTTCGACGAGCTGTCGAACTTCCCGATCAGTTCCTATTGCCAGGTGCTCAACCGCACGGAGTACCCCCGTGACTGAGCCGCGCACGGTGGTGATCACCGGGGCCGGCACCGGCATCGGCGCTGCCTGCGCACGCTTGTACGCACAGGAAGGCGCGCATCTGGTGCTGATCGGTCGGCGTCGTGAGCCACTGGAACAGGTGGCGCTGGACACCGGCGGGCTGATCCTGGTGGGCGATGCCGCCTGCCCGGACACCTGGGACGGCTTCATCCAACAAATCCGCAGCCACTTCGGGCGCCTCGATGTGCTGCTGGCCTGTGCCGGTGGCCACGGGCTGGGCAGTGCGACCCAGACCAGTCAGGCCACCTGGGAAGGCGCGCTGCGCAGCAACCTCGACAGTGCGTTTTACAGCGCCCGCGCCTGCCTGCCGCTGTTGCAGGAAAGCGCCGGGAACATCGTGCTGATTGGCTCCATCGCCTCATTGGCGGCAGGCCCCGAGGTGTGTGGCTACACCACCGCCAAGCATGCGCTGCTCGGGCTCAACCGCTCGCTGGCCCGTGATTATGGGCCCCATGGCGTGCGGGTGAACGCGGTGTGCCCAGGCTGGGTGCACACGCCGATGGCCGACGCGGAGATGCAGCCGTTGATGGAGGCGTACGGCGAAACCTTGCAGCAGGCCTATGCGCGTGTGTGTGCCGATGTCCCGCTGCGGCGCGCCGCCCGTGCCGACGAGATCGCCAAGGTGTGCCGCTTCCTGGCCAGCGACGACGCCTCGATCATTACCGGCGCCACGTTGGTGGCGGACGGTGGCTCCAGCATCGTCGACGTGCCGACGCTGGCGTTTACGCACCTGGAGCCTGCCCATGACGAATGACCTGGATTTCAGCGGCCAGGTCGTGCTGGTCACCGGCGGCGCCCAGGGCATTGGCCTGGGCATCGTCCAGGCCTTTGCCCAACGCGGTGCGCGAGTGGTGATTGCCGACCGTAGGGTTGAACAGGCTGAAGCCCTGGCTGCCGGGTTATGCGCGCAGGGGTATCACGTTGACGCCGTTGGCGTTGACCTGGCGGATGCCGAAGCGGTGTTCGCCTGCGTCCAAGGCTTGGCGCAACTGGATGTGCTGGTGCACAACGCCGGGTACTTTCCGCTGACCGCCTTTGCCGACATTACCCCAACGATCCTGGAGCGCACCCTGGCGGTGAACCTGTCGGCGCTGTTCTGGCTGACCCAGGCGGCGTTGCCGATGTTTCGCGAACAAGGCCGGGGCTGCGTGCTGGTGACGTCTTCGGTCACCGGCAACCGGGTCGGTTATCCGGGGCTGAGCCACTATGCGGCGTCCAAAGCTGGGGTGAATGGGTTTATCCGCAATGCAGCGCTGGAGCTGGCGCCGTTGAATGTGCGGGTCAACGGCGTGGAGCCCGGCATGATCGCCACGCCGGCGATGGGCAACCTGGGCGATGCGGCCGTGAATGACAGCATCGCCCGCCGTGTGCCGCTGGGGCGCCTGGGCGCTGCGGCGGATATTGCCGGGGCGATGGTGTTTCTGGCCTCTGACCTGGCGGGCTATATCACCGGGCAGACGCTGGTGGTGGATGGTGGCGCGACGCTGCCCGAAATATGAAACCCGATCGTTCCCACGCTCTGCGTGGGAATGCATCCTGTGACGCTCCGCGTCACGACTTCTGGCGCGGGACGCGGAGCGTCCGGGGCGGCGTTCCCACGCGGAGCGTGGGAACGATCACGCTTACACCGCCTGCAACCGGCTGGAACGAAAATCCTTGGGCGATACTTCGAACTGCTTCTTGAACGAGCGGCTGAAATGCGCCGAGGCCGATCGTTCCCACGCTCTGCGTGGGAATGCATCCTGTGACGCTCCGCGTCACGACTTGGAGCGGGACGCGGAGCGTCCGGGGCGGCGTTCCCACGCGGAGCGTGGGAACGATCACGCTTGCACCGCCTGCAACCGGCTGGAACGAAAATCCTTGGGCGATACTTCGAACTGCTTCTTGAACGAGCGGCTGAAATGCGCCGAGTCGGTAAAACCCCACTTGTAGGCAATCGAGGTGATCGACTCGCTGCGCAGGAAGGGGTTGGTCAAGTCGTCCGCACTGCGCTTGAGCCGTGCGCGCTGGATATAGCGGCAGACGCTGTCATCCTGTTCTTCAAACAGACGGTACAGGTGCCGCACCGAGATATTCAGGCGGTTGGCCAGGCCGATCGGGCTCAGGCCTGGCTGGCTCAGCGACTCATCAATGACTTTTTGCACATAGCTGCGCAGGTTATTGCCGTGCAACGCAGCAACGCCCTCGCGGCACTCGTCGCCCTGCTCCAACGCCGAACCCAACAGCGAGACGAAGGCCGCTTGCAGCGCCTCCACTTGCGTGGCGTCATCGTCGGTATCGTCCTTGCACAGTTGGTCCATCAGCACATGCAGCATGCGCCCACAGGCCTTGGTCGAGGAGATCTTGCCGAAGGCCCGTGCCTGACCGCCCAGGTGCTTGCATACCGCGTTGCGCGACAGGGACAGCGAGGCGTGTTCGATCAGGCCGAAGGGGGTGATTTCGATGGAGCCCACCGAGTCCATCAACAGCATCTCGCCAGGCGCCAGTTGCACGGTCTGCTCATTTTGGGTGATTTGCGAATAGCCGCTGCGCTGGCTGACCAGAAAACATTCCTGGTCGTTGTCATGGTCGGCGTGGTGCGTCGGGCGCTTGATCAGCCCGGCATTGGTGCGCAGGATGGCCAGGCCACGCGGCAGGTTATGGATCTCGCCGATAAACAGCGAACGGTTGAAAGCCAGTTCGGTATCGAAGTGGCCGCACGCGTCGCGCAGTTCGCGGTTCCAGCTGTCGAGCCCGTCGGGTGCATGCTGTGGGATGCTCATGGGGTGTCTCCGCAGTGGCGTTATTCTTGTTGTTCTGGCGCAATAGTTAACATGTTATCTATATGCACGCAACAACAACCTGTTTGCCCTTTGCAGAAGCACTAATGGTGCCAATCAGAGGTCCGACAATACCCGCCGCAATCCGGCCAGTACGACCAAGAGATACCCGCGTTGCTCGGTGCTCAACCCAATGTAGCGCCGGAACGCCGGCATGCGGTTGACCACTTCGCTGCCGCCCATATGCTCCAGGCGCACGCACCATTGCTGGTCTTGCAGCTCGATGCGCAGGCGCTTGAAATCCAGCGGCATCAACGCGTGGAACAACACGCTGTCAGCCTGCAAACGCGCCTGCAACTCACGGCCCAGTGCCTGGTTGCCAGCGCGGCGCCGCACATGAATACCGCGGCGCCGGATCGCGCCGCCATGGTGCACCTCGAAGTTGCCAGCGCCACCCGCTGCAGCAGGAACGCGCAGGACACATTCGGTCAGCACCAAGTGCATCAACAACTGAGACTCGGTGCGCTCGACAATCTCGAAGGCCACACCGCCCACTTCAAGGCTTGCCAGGCCCAGGTCACGCCGCAGGTGGGCCAGGGTCACCCCCGGCCGATACCCGCGGGGTGCGCGGTCAGCACGAAACAGCTCAAACAGTTTTTGCCGCAAGGTCGCTATAACCCTCATGGGTGTGCCCCGGTTCGTGATTGAATTCCTTGGCCAACACCTCTTCCACGCAGGCGGGCTTGAAGGGGTTGACCTTCTGCACCACCAGGGTCCAGAACAGCGCATAGGTGGCCGTCACGCCGAGCATCACGCCAAACGGCACGTAGATGTCAGCAGGGTTCATGCCTGGCGGAGTGATAAACCACATGCCCAGCAGGATGCCGATGCTGGAGACGATCTGCGGCAGCGGGAACCACGGCGAGCGATAGGCCCGAGGCAAGTCCGGACGCCGAATGCGCAGGATCACCACCGACAGCGTCACCAACAGGTAAGCGAAACTCCACGCGCACACCGCCGCCAGCACCAGGTGCATGATGTTGTCGGTGTTGCCTCCCAGGTACAGCGCATGCAGGCACGGAATCAACATGGCCACCAGGATGCACAACAGCGGCGTCTTGAAACGCGGGTGCAGGTAGGTGAACACCTTGGGCAAGGCGCCATCCACCGCCATGCCGTAGAGGATGCGCGGCACGCCGGCCATCAGGGTATTGATGGTCGCAGCGCCAGCGAACAGAAAGCCAATACCCAGCCACAACGGGCCGATCTGCCCCATTACCTGTTCGGCAAATCGGGGGATGGCCATGGGTGTGTCCAGCAGGTGCACGCCGGACGCGGCGTCGAGCACGACGTTTTCCACCTGGCGCTTCATCGCCGCGCCATAGATGAACATGCACGTCGCCACGCCCATCAGCCCGAGCATCATCGCCCGTGGCATCACCTTGGCCGATTGGCGCAGGTCCGGCGCCAGCGGGGTGACGAACTCGCAACCCACGAACATGAACATCGCCATGCCCACCAGCGACAGCACGGTGACCAGGTCAGTGCCTACCAGCGACTCACCGAACCAGCCCTCCAATTGCACCGCTGGCGCGGCGATCAGGCCCAGTACGCCGAACACCATCAGGGTGGTCCACATGCCGAAGGTCAGGATGATCTCGGCGCGGCCAAATGCGCTGACGCCAAAGGCGTTCAGCACGCCGAACACCAGTACGAAACCGACGCCCAGCAACCACGAGCCGCCGGCCGACTCTGCCAGGGTGTTGAGGTGTTCGAAGTTCACCAGGGCCATGACGCCGGCGAGGATGGTTTCGGCGGTGCCGGCGAACACATGCACGATCAGGTAGGCCGACAAGGTCCCGGTGATCGCAAAGAACCGGCCCATGCCGCAGTTGATGTAGTCGTACACCGAGCCGGTGGTGGGCAGCATCGAGGCGGCCTCGGCGAAAGTCGTCGCCTGGGCCAGCATCATCACCACGGCGATCAGCATCGCCAGGGCAAACGCGCTGCCACCGATGCCAAAGCCCATGGTGGCGGTGAGAATCACGGGGCTGGCCATGATCAGGCCGATGGTGCTGGCCAACGCAGTGGGAAAACCTACCGTACCCCGGTTGAGGTGTGCGGTGAGTCGGTCGTTGATCGACATGGAGGGGTCCTCGAAGCGGATTTTTTAATGTGTCGGCACTCTGCGCCCCACTCCCGTTGATCGTCTTGCCCCTGTCTGCCGCCGGTTTTGTTGCTGCCTGCCAAGGCCTGCTGCCTGGCGGCCAGAGTCAATTGCCTGGCACGCAGGGAAAAGACTTGGCCTCACACCGCTCGCCCTAATGCGCCCTCACTCTTAACCAAGATGGGGGCAATAACAATGGAGCACACACTGAAAAACCGCTGCCTGCGCCAGACGGTCGGCCTGGGCGTGGCACTGTTGGTGGGCCAGGCGCAGGCCATCGAGTTGTATGCGGACGCCGACACCCAGGTCACCGGCAACTTCCTCGCCGTGTACGGTATGTTCAACAGCCCGAAGAACTACGATGGGCGCAGCGGCGGCGCCACTTGGCGTGAGGCGTTCATCAAGTACGGTCTGAGCGTCGAACAGCGCCTGGGCAACCTGGGCGGTGTGTATGGCACGGCCAACCTGGTGAGTTCCGGTACCTGGGGCGACGGCGATGCGGCCGGATTGACCAACGGCACCGAGCGCACCACCAAGTTTGACGAAGCCTTCGCCGGCTGGCGGTCTGGCGAGTTGTTACCGGCGCTGGGCAAGGACGGCCTGGACCTGTCGTTCGGTCGCCAGATCATCATGCTCGGCGACGGTTTTATCCTTAACGACGACGGCCCCAACCTGGGCAATGGCGTCGGCGACGGCGAGTTCAATCGCGGCGGCGCCTACTACATCGCCGCACGCCATGCCTTCGATAAGACGGCGGTGATTCGCCTGGGCGGCAAGGACGGTGTGCACGGCAGCCTGATGTGGATCAAGTCCGACAACCGTGCCCAGGCCCTCACTGAAATGGCCGCCGGCACCCTGGAATACAGTGCCGCGCCGGGCACCCTGGGGCTGACCTATATTCACGGCATCGATGTGGATGAGCGCTTCGCCACCGACCTGCAGCGCCAGCGCAAAGGCATGAACCTCTACAGCCTGCGCGGCACCGGCAATGCCGGTATCGACAACGCGCACTTCGCCTTCGAACTGGCGCGCCAAAGCCGTCGCGATGGCCAGGAAAATGCCGGTTACGCCGAAGCCGGCTACACCTTCGCCAACCTGCCGTGGTCCCCGGACCTGACCTACCGCTACGCCCGTTATTCGAAGAACTGGGACGGCATGTTCTCAGGCTTCAACCGTGGCTACGGCACCTGGGTGCAGGGCGAAGTGGCGGGCAACTATTCCGGCCCCTTCAACAGTAATACCGCCGTGCAGCACGTGGCGCTCAAGGTCAAACCACTGGAGAACGTCACACTGGGGGCGCTGTTCTTCGACTACAACACCGTCAGTACCCACGGCCAATTGAACCTGGATGGCCGCGAACTGGACCTGTATGCCGAATGGGCCGTCAACGAGCACCTGATCATCACGCCGCTGCTGGGCCTGTACAAACCCGATAAATCAGCCGATACCGGTGGCAATCAGGTCGGCGGCAACGGCACCAATGTCTACAGCCAACTGGTGGTCGCCGTGCCGTTCTAAACTGCTTCGGGCGCGCAGGGAGGCAGCGCCCGGACCTCGGCATAGGCGCCCTGATGATAGAGCAGCGGCGCACGGCCAAAATCATCGAAGGCCACCACCTTGCCGATCATGATCCAATGGTCGCCGCCGTCCACCTGCTGGTATTTCTCGCAGTGAAAACGCGCCGAGCAATCGGCGAATACCGGCGAGCCACCCTCCCCCGGCTCGTACTCGATCAGGGCGAAGCGGTCTTCACGGGGGCGGGCAAAATTGTTCGACAGGTGCACCTGGTCCGCCGCCAAGACATTCACGGCAAAGTGGCTGGCCTCCTCGAACACGGCATGGCTGTTGGAGCGCTTGTCAATGCTCCACAGCACCAGCGGCGGGTCGAGGGATACCGAGTTGAAACTGTTGGCCGTCACGCCCACCTTGCGCCCGGAGGCGGTGGCGGCGGTGACCACGGTCACGCCAGTGGCAAAATTGCCCAAGGCACGACGAAAGGCTCGTGGGTCGAATACGTCGGACATGCAAGACTCCCGGGTGGCCTCTATGGGCCGCCCTGATTGTTGTAGGGAAAACGCAGCTACACCATGCTCGGGTCGGGTTCCAGGCCCATCAGCTCACGGCCAAGGATCTGCGCGCACACGTCATAGTCGGTGTAGGCATGCGCGCCGGTCATGTGGGCATCGCGGAACAGGCGCTGCATTTCGTTGTGTTCGAACCAGGCATTGCCACCGGCGGCGGCGAACAGCCGGTCTACCGCTTCGATGCACATCTTGGTGGCGTAGGCCTGGTTGGTGCGCCAGAACGCCAGGGTTTCTCGCGCTGGGTAGCGGTGGGCGGCGCTGTGTTCGGCGTGGTCTTGCCAGGTTTTCTCCAAAAACGCCCGAGCAGCGGCCACCTGGTGGGTGGACTCGGCCAGGCGCATCAGCGCCGGGGTCGCTGCGCCGACGGCGGCACCGGTATAGGCGCGCACACGGTTTTTGGTTTTTTCGCGGAACACCTCCAGCATGCGCTCGGCCACGCCGAGGCTGACGGTGGAAAAACCACTGGCGAAATACGGCCGGTACGGCGCGTAGAAAATCTGGCTGTCTGGGTAGAGACCAAAGCCTGCGGACTTGCCTTCCATCATGTCCTTGGCCTTCTGGATCCGGTGCTCAGGCACCCAGGCGTTGTCGATGATCAGGGTCTTGGTGCCGCTGCCTTTCATGCCGGCCGCGAACCAGTCATCGCGGATCTGATAGTCACTGCGCGGCAGCACGGCAAAGCAGTAATCCTGGGTACCTTCGGCATTCTGGCGACGGCAGCCGACAATCGCCCACTCGCCATGGTCACAGCCGCTGCTCCAGCCCATCTCACCACTGAAGTACACGCCGCCCTCGCCCTCGGTCACCCGACCGAACGGCGCAATACTGCTGCTGGCCGTGGCATCCGGGTTGGCGCCCCAGATCTCCTCCTGCAACTGCGCCGAGAACAGCGCCAGTTGATGGCTATGGGTACACAACAAACTCATGGCCCAGGCGGTGCTGGCGCAACTGCCGGCGAGCAAGGCGATGCAGTCGGCGAATTCGGGCAGCGACAGTTCCAGGCCACCGAATGCCTTGGGCTGGAAGGCGCGGTGCAGGCCGATGCTTTTGAGCAGCGCGATATTCTCATCCGGCACTTGGCGCAGCTGTTCGGCACGGCTGGCGTTCGCGGCAATGGCAGGCAGAAGAGGCTTGAGGTCTTCGAGGAGCGGGTTTGGCTTTTTCATGGACGGCCCTGCTTATTATTGGAAGTCCGGCAGGCGCTCCGAATCGTGGAACGGCGCGGGATGCAGGGCCAGTATCAAACGGGTCGTGCAGGCGGGAAATGCACGTTCGGCAGGCAAGCTTGTACTTTTCACAAGCACGGCAGGCACAGGCATAAAAGCTGGCAGGCACAGTCAAGCCGCTTATCAGTGCGTTGGTTAACCTCGGGGTTTCTTTGTGAACTGCCAGGAACCTGCCATGAGCGATATCCCGTTGCTGCCTCAAGTGGAAGCCTTTTTGCGTCGCCGCCATGGGCTGTTTATCGACGGCGCCAGTGTGCACAGCCACACCGACGCACGCCTGAGCGTGACCAACCCCGCCACCGGCCAGGTGATCGCCGACGTGGCCGATGCTGACCTGGCGGATATCGACGCTGCGGTCGCTTCTGCCAACCGTGGTTTTCAGCTGTGGTCCCAGGCTGCGCCCGCCATCCGCGGCAACGTGCTGCTTAAATTGGCCGACCTGCTGGAACAGCACCGCGAAGAACTGGCGCAGATCGAAACCTGCCAGTCGGGCAAGATCATCCAGATTTCCCGCGCCTTTGAGGTCGACCAGGCCGCGCACTTCCTGCGCTACTACGCAGGCTGGGCCACCAAGCTCAGCGGCCAGACCCTCACGCCCTCCCTGCCTTCGTTCAATGGCGAGCGTTACACCGCCTTCACCTTGCGCGAACCGGTGGGCGTGGTGGTAGGCATTGTGCCGTGGAATTTCTCGACCATGATCGCCATCTGGAAGCTGGCCTCGGCGCTGGTGACCGGCTGCAGCATCATCATCAAGCCCAGCGAATTCACGCCGCTGACCCTGCTGCGCATCGCCGAACTGGCCATCGACGCCGGCTTGCCGGCGGGGGTGCTCAACGTGCTGACCGGCGGCGGCCATGTCGGCAAGGGGCTGGTGGAACATCCCGGCACGCACAAGGTGTCCTTCACCGGCTCAGTACCCACCGGTATTGCAGTAGGCCGCAGTGCCATGGGCGCCGGGCTGACCCGCGCGACCCTGGAACTGGGTGGCAAGAACGCCGCCGGCTTCCTGCACGACATGGATGTAGACAAAGCGGTGGATGGCATTATCGAAGCGGGCTTCCTGCACTCGGGGCAAATCTGCGCAGCGGCCGAACGTTTCTTCGTGCACCGCTCGCAAATCGACGCCGTGCTGGAAAAACTCAAGGCGCGTCTCAGCCGCCTGATCATCGGCTCGCCCCTGGATGAACACACCGAATTCGGCCCGGTGACCCACCAGCAACACCAACAAAAACTGCTCGGCTACTTCAACCAGGCCCGCACCGAAAACAACACGATCATCCACGGCGGCCACCTCATCGACCGTCCCGGCTGCTACGTCGAACCCACCGTGATCCTGGCCAACCACCTGCACGACACCCTGCTCAACGAAGAAACCTTCGGCCCCATCGCCACCTTCCTGCCCTACGACGACGAAGACGAACTGCTGGCGCTGATGAACCACGGGCCCTACGGGTTGAGTGCCAGCCTGTGGACCAACGACCTGGGCAAGGCCCTGCGCATGATCCCGGCGATCAAGGCAGGCACCTTGTGGGTGAACATGCACACCCTGCTCGACCCGGCGGTGCCGTTTGGCGGCAGCCGGTCTTCGGGGTTAGGCCGGGAGTTTGGTGGTGCGTTTATTGAGGATTACACCGAGCTTAAGTCGGTGATGATTCGGTATTGAATGGCTGTAGGAGCGAGCCTGCTCGCGAAAAACGTCAACGATAACGCGTGCATCCTGAATAAGTGCGGCGGCTATGGTTTTTTCGCAAGCTCGCTCCTGCAAAAGCCCTAACTGAATGGAACCACCGCCTCCGCCTCAACCTCGATCAACCACTCAGGCAACGACAACCCACTGACGATAATCCACGAAGACGGCGGCGGGTTGTGCGCGAAGCGCTGGCGCAGCGCCTCGACAATCGGCTCCTGCTGATCCCGGGCAGATTCGACGATATACAGCCGCAGCATGATCACATGAGACAGGTCGCCTCCCACCTCGGTCAGCACCTTTTCGACATTGTCCAACGCCGTGGCCGTCTGCTCGGCAATACGTGGGCCCACCGTACGCTCTTGAGCATCAACCCCCACCTGCCCGGACAGCATGATCCGCCGACCCTCTGGCACTTCCATGGCCTGGCTGAAACCGTATTGCAGGGAGTTGAATACCGTCGTGGGATTAATGACCTTTCGTTGCATGACCAATCCTTGTTTGTCAGTAGGAAGACAAGGCTAACCTAGAGACTCTGCCCACGCTGACGGTTCAACATCCAGCAACATTTCATGGGGGAAGCGCTGAACCGGGAATGCCCGGGGGCCTGATGAAAACGCGCAAACCCAGCGGACAATGACATTCCCCTGTGGGAGCCGTCGAGCTTTAGCGAGGCCGCGATAGCGGTGGGTCAGGCAATGAATATGTTGACCGTGCCGCCGCCATCGCAGCCTCGCTGGGGCTCGACAGCTCCCACACTGGATAGGCTGCGCCTGGGAGAGTGCGCCAGGCTACCAAGTACCCATCGCCAGGCTGTGCGGCGAAAACTCCGCGAATTGCCACCGCAACGCCAATGCTGCCGGGCGGCGGACCACATGTTCCACCGTTACCGTCCACAGGCGCTGCGCGCCTTCGAACTCAGCCACTTGCGGCCCGCTCAGGATCAACGAAGTACGCCCGGCCACTTGCAGCACGTCACCGGTCTCAAAATCAACAAACAACAACCCCGCCACCGGGTTGGCGTGCAGGTTGCCGAGGGTGTTGAAGAACAGGTTGCCGGCAAAATCCGGGATGGTCAGTACGTTGCCTTCCACCCGCACAAACCCCGTGTTGCCGCCGCGATGGGAAACGTCCACCGAGCGTTCGCCGTGCTGGTCGACGTAGCTGGCGACGAAGAAGGTGTCGGCTTGGCGGATCAGCGCTTGAGCCGCATCGTCCAGGCGGCGGCTGCGCTCGGCCAGGTTGCCGGGTTTGCGTGCAATGCCAGCGACGGGCCGCAGTTGGATGTATTTGGGGCAATTGCCGAAGGTGTGCACTACGTCCACCGCAAAGCCCTCATCCTCAAGCGATCCGATCCGGCCATTCATGCGATTGCGGCGGCGGGTGTTGAGGTCGATGCCCAGCAGGCCGATCGCCGCGCCATCCGCTATCCCAGCCCAGGCGGGATCGCTTTTGGCGGGCAGGCTGTCGATCTGCAGCGTGTGTGGGTCCGGTGAATGCGCAAACCCTGGAGCGCCTTCCAGCATCGTTGCCCAGGGGATGCCTTGTTCGTCCACCACACCCGCGATCAAGTACGGCAGCAGCGGATAAAAATCGCGGTGCTGCTCAGGCAAATGATCACGAATGACCTTGGGCCCGATCATGGCCATGCGTTCAGAAACGCCGGCACTTTCCTGCATGTGTCGTTCGCCGACATGCCAAGGGGATGGTTCAATCGAGTACATGGCGCTCACCTCCGGTTAGATACTGAAGATGCTGCGCCCATGCCGTGACAGAGAGAATGCCCACCCTGGGCAATCCACTATTACGCCAACTGAAACGCCGGATGCTCGCGCAACGCGCTGACGCAGTAGTCGACAAAGCTGCGCACGCGCATCGACGCATGACGGCCTTCGCGGTAGACCACATGCACCGGCTGCGGCGGCAACTCGAAGGTAGGCAACAGGCGCTGCAACTGGCCGCTCGCCAGGTGTTCGTGCAGCGGGTAACTCAAGGCTCGAATCACGCCCGCCCCCTGCACCGCTGCATTGATCGCGCCTTGGACAGTGGCGCAACGCAGCCGGGCGCGAGCCTTGAGGGTGTAATGCGGGAAATCCCAGTGCACCGGGTCGGCGCTGGCAATCAGATGATGCTGCTTGAGTTCAGCCGGATGCCGGGGCTCGCCCCGGATCGCCAAGTAAGCGGGGCTGGCGCAAAGGACAGTGCCCACCTGCCCGACTTGCCGCGCAATCAGCGACGAGTTGGGCAATTCGCCGACCAGCACCGCCACGTCCAGCCCTTCTACGTGCAGGTTAGGGAAATAGTCGTGGTAATGCGCGATGACACGCACCGCTGGGTAGCGATCCGCATAACCGGCCAACAGCGGCGCCATGACATAGCGGCTGAACAGTAACGGCAGAAATATCCGCAGGTCGCCCTGGGCCTGCACATGCAAACCGTTGGCCGAGGCCTCGGCCGCGTCCACCGCTGCCAGCAGGCGCAAGCAGTCGGCAAGGTAAGCCTGGCCTGCATCGGTCAGGTTGACACCGCGTGTACTACGTTGCAGCAACACCACGCGCAGGCGTGCCTCCAGGCGCGCAACTGCACGTACCAGGGTCGGGCCGGAAACCTGCGCATGGCGTGCCGCCGACGCCAGGCTGGGTTGCCCGGCCAGCGCGGCAAACAGCTGCATATCGCGATAACGCTCCATCAGGCACGCTGCTTGGTCGCGGCGTTCAGGGCCGGGTCCTGCCCGAGGCGATGGCTGAGGAAATCCACAAACGTATTGACCTTGGCCGGTACTCGGCCGTTTTGCTGGAACACCACGTGGATCGGCAGCGGCGCCGGTTCGAAATCCTCCAGTACCAGTTCCAGTTCCCCCGCCGCCACCGCTGCCGCGACTTGATAAGACAGCACCCGCGTCATGCCCCACCCCAGGCGGGCCAGGTTGATCGCGGCATTGTTGGCGGTGACAACCAGGCGTGGCTCGATGGGTACCTTCAGCGGCTGGCCGGCGTCAACGAATGTCCACTCACTGACCAGTTGGCTGGACGATGAGGTGACGAGCTTGGCCTCACGCAACTGCTCGGGGCGCTGGGGGCGCCCGTGTTGGTCAAGATAAGCCGGCGATGCGCACACCACCCGGCGTACTTCGCCGACCTTGATCGCTTGCTGCAAGGATTGCTGCAGGTGGCCGATACGCACCGCCACGTCCACACCTTCGTCGGTCATATTGACCACCCTATCGACCAGCAAGGCGTTGATACTCACCAACGGAAAACGGTCCAGATAATCCCCCAGTACCGGCGCCACATACAGCTCGCCAAACAGTACCGGTGCGGTCACCGTCAACTGGCCGCCCGGGATGGAGTAGCTGCCCGCCGCCGCTTCCTCGGCTTCGTCCAGCTCGGCAAGGATGCGTCGGCAATCGTCCAGGTAACGCTGGCCGGCTTCGGTCAAGTGCAGGCTGCGGGTGGTGCGCGCCAGCAACTGCGTGCCGATGCGTTGTTCCATCGCGGCAATGGCGCGGGTCACGCTGGGCGGCGACGTGTTCAGGCGCCGGGCGGCAGCAGCGAAGCCCTCCTCCTCGGCCACGGCCAGGAACACCTGCATTTCATGAAATCGATCCATCTTTACGCCTTCTGATTATGTGTCCCCCTGTGGCGAGGGAGCTTGCTCCCGCTGGGGCGCGCAGCGGCCCTGAAAGCTGCCAGCGCGGTTTGGCTGAATAAATACGGCAGCCTTGTTGGGGCTGCTGCGCAGCCCAGCGGGAGCAAGCTCCCTCGCCACAGGTGTTGGGCTTCAACTCGATTGCAAACCGACAGCCGTGCGCGGCATGCCCACAAAACCCGGCAGTGCTTCGATGCTGGCGAGCCAGGCGCGTACCTCAGGGTAGTCGGCCAGGGACACATTGCCTTCCGGCGCATGGGCCACGTAGGTGTAGAAAGCGATATCGGCAATGCTGGGCTGCTCACTGGCGAGGAAACGGCTCTGGTTCAGTTGCTGTTCCATCACGCTCAGCAAGGCATGGGCACGGTTGATTGCACTGACAGTGTCCACCTCGGCGCCAAACACCGTGGCCAAGCGCGCCGTGGCAGGCCCGGCATGGAGTGGGCCGGCGGCGGCCGAGAGCCAACGCTGCACCCGGGCTTGCCCGACAGGGTCGCTCGGCAGCCATTCGCCGCGGCCATAGGTGCTGGCCAGATAAATCAGGATCGCATTGGAGTCGGCCAGTACCGTGCCGCCGTCATCAATCACCGGCACCTGGCCAAAGCTGTTCAGGGTGGTGAGGAACTCAGGCGTTTTATGCGCACCTTGCTTGAGGTCCACCAGGATAAATTCACTCGCCAGCCCCAGCAGGGACAACATCAGTTCGACCCGGTGGGAATGGCCGGACAGGGGGAAACCATAGAGTTTGATCGCAGGCTGGGTCATGACAGGCTCCAAATGAGTGGGTATCGACGCCAGGGATGTTCTACCACTGCCATGTCTGGCGGAATGACCAGGATTCACAATCCAGCATTTCATCCAGCGAAACAATCCCTCGTGCACGTCGCAGCCAAGCCTGGCGCGAGGATTTCATGAAAAAATTCAAACTATCGCCGCCCCCGTCGTTCACACCTTCACGTGCAACGTTAAGTAGGAGGCAACATGCAGTAC
This sequence comes from Pseudomonas sp. 22072, assembly GCF_052046095.1. NCBI lineage: Bacteria > Pseudomonadati > Pseudomonadota > Gammaproteobacteria > Pseudomonadales > Pseudomonadaceae > Pseudomonas > Pseudomonas sp. 22072. The sequence continues at coordinate 110,925 of NZ_JBQEQE010000010.1, read as the reverse complement.
CGACAACTGGGTCATTCCGGCCTGCTGGTATCGGAAATCATCCTGGGCACCGTGCCCTTTGGCGGTCGCGCAGAGTTTGAAAAATGCGGTGCGGTGGACGTGCCCCTGGCCAAGCGCATGTTCGATATGGCGTTCGACGCCGGGGTGAACATGGTCGACACCGCCGACCTCTATTCCCACGGCCTGGCCGAAGAAGTGGTGGGCAAGGCGCTGGGCGACAAGCGCAACGACATTCTGCTGGCCACCAAGGGCCGCAGCCCGGTAGACGACAACCCCAACAACTCCGGCTCGTCGCGCTACCACTTGATCCGCGCCTGCGAAGCCAGCCTCAAGCGCTTGGGCACCGACCACATCGACTTGTACCAACTGCACAACTGGGACGGCATGACGCCAATCGAAGAGACCCTGGAAGCCCTGCGCCTGTTGGTCGGCTCGGGCAAAATCCGCTACTTCGGCACCAGCAACTTCACCGCCTGGCAGATGATGAAAACCCTGGGCAAGGCTGAACTGCACGGCATGCTCAAGCCAATTACCCAGCAGATCTACTACACCCCGGAATCCCGCGAGGCCGAGTACGAGTTGCTGCCGTTGGCCCTGGACCAGAAGGTCGGCACTTTGGTATGGGGCGCGATGGGCGAAGGCTTGCTGACCGGCACGACCCGACGCGGGCACAAGCCGCCCGCCAATACCCGCCAGGGCAGCGGTTGGCCGGAACCCTACGTCCACGACCAGGAGCGTGCGCTGGACATTATCGAGACCCTCGCCGCCGTCGGTGATGAACACGGCGTCTCGGTCGCCCGCACCTGCCTGGCCTGGCTCAAGGATCGCCCGGGGATCACCTCGCTGATTATCGGCGCCCGTACGGAAGCACACCTGCGCGATAACCTGGCGGCCACCGAGCTGAAACTCACCGAAGAGCAGTCGGCGCGCATCGAAGCCGTCACTCGCCGTCAGCCGTTGTACCCCTACTGGCACCGCTTCACTGCCGGGATTGATCGTTTTGATCCAGCGGAGCAACCCTTCCTGGCCGAGCATCAAAAAACCCTGGATGCGCGCCAGGACAAGTAAAACAGCACCCGCTCCAATGCCGATGAATTAAGCGAACGCAATGCTCAAAGCAACGAAGATCCAATGTGGGAGCTGGCTTGCCTGCGAAAGCGGTGGTGCAGTAACAGATGCAGCGACTGACCTACCACTTTCGCGAGCAAGCCCGCTGCCACACAGGGACTGCGCTTGACTGAGTGGCACTGGGGCAATGCCCACATTTTCAGGGTTGCACCGAACGGCAATGCTGCCTATATTTCCCGTCTGGCGCTCTCTACGCCACCTTCCGCGGAAAGGGCTGCGCCCAAGACATCCCAGCTCCACCTCATTTCTACGACTCCCAACCTTGAAGCGGAAAAGGTTTGTGCAAGGAGCTCGTATGTCGCAACGCCCTTTAGCCTCCACTACCCATGGCCGCCTCAACCTTGAGCAGCAGCGCAAGCGCGCCAAGGAACTGTTGTCGCAGCTGAAAAGCCTAGACCCCAGCGCAACCTTGTCCCAGGCTCAATGGCAGGTAGCCAAACAGCTGGGCTTCGCCAGTTGGCCCAAGCTCAAGGCCCACGTCGACGCCCTCGACTTTGCCGCCCGCCACCCTGGTTTCGATGCCAGCGATGAATCCCGCACCACTCATTGGCGGTGTGGTAATGATATTGCCCACAGCCTGCAAGTGGCCGGGTTCAAGGGACAGTTCCGGATGCTCACTGACCCGTTGTGCATGGGGCCAGTGCGTGAACTACCCAGCGAAGCGTTCCGAGCGATGCGCAGTACCTTTATCAGTCAGGCCTTTGCCCTTGACTCCACTGAAGTTGCGCATCGCATCAACGATGAATACAACCAACTACAAGCCTTGAACAACGCCGATCACAGTGTGCTGTGGTGCGAGGCGGACGCCTACGATCAATTGTTCCTGGTCCGCGCCCTGGCTGGCCTTGAGCAGGCGCCGCGCAAGCTGGAGCTGATTGAGGCAGACCGAATTCCCGGCGTCGAGCGATTTATCGGCATAGGCCAATTGGCCCCCGATGTGCTGGCCTGGCTCTGGCCGCAGCGGCGCTTGATCGACGACGACGCAGTGCAGTTGGCCAAACGGGCCTGGTCGGCTTACTGCGACAGCTCACCGCTCAAGCTCGCGGAACTGGCCCATGGCAATCACCCTGCCCTGCCCTTTCTGGCGCCGGCGTTACGGCGTCAGTTACAGGAGTTGCCGGGTCTCGAGGACGGGTTGTCACTGACTGAACGTTTGTCCTTGAAATATATTACTGAGGTCGGGCCTGTGCCTTTCGGTCGGGTGTTTGCCGAGTTGATGGCCAAGCGCGAGCCACTGCCTTTCCTGGGCGATATGATGTTTCACGCGCTGCTGCGCCCATTGATTGATGGGACGGCGCCGCTGCTGATCGAGACCGAAACGAACATGGAGTGGCCGCGCCGCGTATTGGCGCTGACGCCACTGGCGCAGCAGGTACTGGACGGCAATGCCTGCTGGCTGGACCACGCCAGCCATGAGCGCTGGGTCGGTGGTGTGTGCCTGCGGCCACGGCAACCTCATTGGGCACTGGACCAAGATGATCTGCCCGTCTGGCGTGACTGATGCTGCACGATACGATCAGCGCTTGGGAAACAACCCCACGGCACATGCCACCACCGTCGGGTCGCCTTGATAGACCGCCCGCGGGCTAATCGAAGGCTGGGACGCTCGGCCGTCCACGGCGTGCAGCATGGGCCACTCAGCGATCGGAGAACTGTGTGCCGGATCGACAATTTCCATGCAGCGTCGTAGGGAGGTGAAGTCGGGCGACTGTGACAATGACAGGTGCAGGGTCTGGCTAACCGAGACCGACACCACAGAGCGCTGCGCACATTGCCCGTCATAGATCAGCGTGTGGCGGATCAACGGGTTGTCATGGCAGTACTTGAGCAGGTTGACCTGCCGCGAGTGCACCAGCGCAGTGTTGATGATCAGCAGGTCAAACGCCACAACGCCCGAGCGTGTCAGTGCCTGCAACTCGTCGAACGAACTCAACGGGGCGATGCGGTGATAGCCCAGCTGGTTGAGCATTTTCTCGATCTTGATCCGTTGCAAAAGCTCTGCATCGGCAATCAGAAGGCGTAACGCTTTATTGGACATAGGGTAAACCTGACAGTTGGGCATCCGCGTCGATCATTCAACGCTGAGCAAAGTAACCGTCAGGGGTGAACCCTGACTTTAAGGCGATTCTGAAACGGCAATCAGGGGCACACCGTACTTTTAAGAATCGCCTCAAAGCCTTCGTGCCACTCCCTCCCTACCATGGTCTGCGTTCCCTCACCCGACCATGGAATTGCCGTGTTCATGTTTCTACTCAGAGTGGTACTGCTGGCCTGCGGGCTGCTGGTGCTTGCACCCCCGCCTGCCAATGCGGCGCTGAAGATCGAAGGCACCCGCCTGATCTATTTCGGCCAGGACAAGGCCGCCGGTATCAGTGTGGTCAACCAGGCCTCGCGGGAAGTGGTGGTGCAAACCTGGATCACCGGCGAGTACGAATCAGCCGACCGTACCGTGCCCTTTGCCGCCACCGAGCCATTGGTACAACTGGGCGCCGGGGATCATCACAAGCTGCGCATACTGTATGCCGGTGAGGGCTTGCCCAGCGATCGTGAATCGCTGTTCTGGCTCAATATCATGGAAATCCCGCTCAAGGTCGAAGACCCCAACAGCGTGCAATTCGCGATCCGCCAGCGGCTCAAGCTGTTCTATCGCCCTCCCGCACTCCTGGGCGGCTCGGCCGAGGCGGTGCAGCAGTTGGTATGGAGCAGCGACGGGCGCACGGTGACGGCCAACAACCCCAGCGCCTTCCACCTATCGCTGGTCAACCTGCGAACCGACAGCCAGACACTCAGCGATTACCTGCTGCTCAAGCCTCATGAACGCAAAACCCTGACCGCGCTCGACGCTGTGCCCAAGGGCACCACTCTCCACTTCACCGAAATCACCGATATCGGTTTGCAAGCCCGTCACAGCACGGCGCTCAACTGATAAATCACGGGGTATTTGAACCGATGTCACTGACCAAACGCTGTTTACCGCTTCTGGTGTTGGCCTGCGCGGTCTTGCCCGCCACCAGCCACGCACTGGCCTGCCGCGAGGACGGCACCAACTCGATCATCACCCAGGAAGCGCTGGGTACGGCGCTGGCGGTCGCCGCCGACGCACCTAACGGCACTATCATTTGGGAATCAGGCCCGCGCTCGACCAATGTCATCTGCAAGGACGACTACCTCCACGGCCGTGAGGAAGTGTATTTCTACGTCAACCCCGCCAGCGTGAGTATCGGCACCGGGATTCGCGTGGGCATTCGCTACAACAACCAACCGATTACCCAAAGTACCGGCAAGGTCGGTACCGGTTTTTTCTCCGACCGAGGCTGCAATTTGTCCAACTGCGTGGGCTGGGACAAGGCGCGCTTCACCCTCAATTTCAGCGTGTTCATCGAGAAGTACGACCCCACGCCACCGAGCGGCCAGGCCAGCACGCTGACCTCTTACCGCGTGTTCCAACTGGACGGCGTGCGCGGGCTCAACTCACGCCCCAACAGCAACTTCAATTATGTGGTCACTGGCATGAACGATATCCGCTTCGTGCCTTGCACTCCCGAACTGACCATCAGCCCCAGCGTGGTCAACTTCCCCACACCTTCGCGCAAAGCCTCGATCGGTGAAGTCGCCAGCAGCGCAAACTTCAGCCTGAACCTGCGCAAGGGTTGCGACACGCCCTATACCGTCAGCGCACGCTTCGCCACCACGCCGGGCGGCGGCAGTGTGAACAATGGCCTGCTGGTGCCGGACAACAACAGCTCAGTCGGCATCTCGCTATCTCGCGCCGAGAGCCAGCAGCAACTGCCCTTCAATAACTGGTTCACGCTGCAGGAACTGATGGGCCTGGGCCAGAGCCACGATGAATTCCGGGCCGACCTCAAGTGGCGCACCCTACCGATTCCAGGAGCGTTCGATGCTGCCGTGGTGGTGGATATGTACTACAAGTAGGTGATTTTTAAGGATCGTCTTATGCCACCGGCAAAGGCCCAGACGTAAAGTCCGCCGATGCGATTGAAAAGTTATCTGCTCCAGATCAACCCCGTCCTCTCCCGACCCGAAGCAGCCAGAAGGCTGCTTCGTATTTTTGCGAGCGTGCTGCTGGTAGGCATCCTCAGCGGGGTCTATACCTTTTTGCTGTCGACCTTCAACAACGACATCTCCCAGCGCCGCGGCTACATGAGCAGCGCCATTGCCGAAGCCCATACCTTTTTCACCAACCGCCAAGCCCTGCTCGAAAGCCTGAGCCTGTCGGCAGTGCGCAAGCAGTCCAGGGTCTATCCATCCTCGGCCGAAGAACAGCACCTGGAATTGGGCGACACATCGGGCAACCAGTGGAGCATCTGGCTGACCGCACGCATGCGCGACTACCTGAAGGCCAAACAGCTGAACCTACTCTATGTCAACGCCGGCCCCAACCCGCAAGTGATGCGCCTTTACGACGCCACCGCGCAGGTATTGCCGATTTCCAAATGCATGCTCAACCGCCTCAAGGCCCTGCAGCACACCGACCCGGCCACACTTAACGAACTTTGGCTGAGCGACAGGACTGAACAGCACTCGCACCTGTACATCTTCATCCGCCTGGACGAACGCGACCCCGACTCCGGCTGGCTCGGCCTGGAGATGGATAGCCGTGAAGTCTCCTCGACACTCAGCGACCAGAGCGCCGGCGAGTTCATGATGCTCAATTCCCAGGGCATGCTGGTGTTCACCAACAGCACCGATACACAGTTGAGCCAGCAACAGCTGAGACCCGGCGAAGACAGTTTTTTCGGTTTTGTCGGCAACGGCTGGCTACCCGACCACCTGGTGATTCGCAAACACCTGAAGTCCTCTGAGTGGCAGTTGATGTACTCCATCGACCTGCGTGCAGTGGTCACTGGCCTGTGGAAACAGCTGCTCGGTTCGTTGTTGCTCTGCCTGTTCAGCCTGACGCTGATCGGGCTGGTGATGCGCCGCGTCGACCAGCGTTTTATCATTCCGTCGATCCATCGCATCCAGGCGCTGATCGAAAGCGAAGCCTTCGGCCGCGATGTGATCCAGACCGCTCCTGTGGCCCTCTGCGTGCTGCGCCGCACCGACGGCCAGGTGGTACTGGAAAACGCCCTGGCCCAGCAATGGCTGGGTAACGGGCCGGAGCGCGAGGCGCTGCGCGCCGGCTGGATCGAGCAAGCCTTTGCCAACGGACCTTCCGAGCGCAGTGACTACTTTGAAACCATCGATGGCCGTCACCTGTACCTGAGCAGTGCACCCACCCGCTACAAAGGCGAAGACGTGCTGTTTTGCGCCTTCAGTGACATCAGTGCGCGCAAGCAGGTCGAGGCGGCGCTGGAAGAGGCGCGGCAATCGGCGGACGCAGCCAACGCGGCAAAAACCCTGTTCCTGGCGACCATGAGCCATGAAATCCGTACACCGCTGTATGGCGTGCTCGGCACCCTGGAACTACTGGCTCGCACGCAACTGGATGCACAACAAAAGGACTACTTGCAGGCGATCGAAGGCTCATCGTCGACCTTGCTGCAACTGATCTGCGATGTGCTGGACGTATCGAAGATCGAGGCCGGGCAGTTGGCACTGGAGATGGGCGAGTTCTCTGCGCTGGACCTTGTGCATGAAATCATCCAGGGCTACGCCGCAGCGGCCCACGCCAAGGGCCTGCAGTTGTATGCCTGCTTTGATCCCAAGCTGCCGGAACGTCTGATCGGCGACGTAACGCGCATCCGCCAGATTCTCAATAACCTGCTCAACAACGCGGTGAAATTTACCGACTATGGGCGCGTGGTGCTGCGGGTCAAGGTGCTGGGCCGCGACGGAGAACGCTCCAGTCTGTTGTGGCAAGTCTCGGACACCGGCAAAGGTATCGCCCAGGAAGACCAGGCGATGATCTTCGAGCCGTTTTACCAGAGTGAGGGCAATACCAATGTGGTCGCCGGCACCGGCCTGGGCCTGCCTATCTGCCAGCGTCTGACGGAGTTGATGAACGGCAATATCCGCATGGTCAGCGAACTCGGCCTGGGCAGCAGTTTCAGCCTGATCCTGCCGTTGGAAGAAGCATCTGTTCCACCGATGACACCGTTGCTGGCCGAGACCATTTACGTGGCCTCGCCGATCCCGGAACTGGCAAACGCCGTCGCCGGCTGGTTGCGCCGTTGGGGTGCGAGGGCCCAGGCCGGCTTGCCGACGCTGGCGGACACACATCTGCTGTTGCAAGTGCACCCCGGCAGTGTCGACCCGTTGCTGGTGCCCGAGTGGCCCGGGCCGGTGATTCACGTGAGCAGCAACGCCTGCCCCGGCGTAGAAGCCGACGCCGGCGCCTGGCACGTCAACCTCAACCACCTGGGGGCTATTCATCAGGCCGTGAGCCAGGCGCAAGGGCTATGGGTGGCCCGTGCCGATGAGCAAACGCACCGGCGGGATCTGAACAAACTCAACCTGCACCTGCTGGTGGCCGAGGACAACATCATCAACCAGCTGATTTTGCGTGATCAACTGGAAGAACTCGGCTGCACCGTGGAGCTGGCGGCCGACGGTCAGCAAGCGTTGCAGCTCCACACCGCCGGCAACTTCGACGTGGTGTTGACGGATGTGAACATGCCCCATATCAACGGCTATGAACTGGCGCGTGAACTGCGGCGCCAGGGCTGCACGTTGCCGATTATCGGGGCCACCGCCAACGCCATGCGCGGCGAGGCCGACCTGTGCCTGGCCGCCGGCATGAACCATTGCCTGGTCAAACCCTTTGCGTTGCGGGCTCTATTCAACTCCCTGGCGCCTTATGCACGGATCACCCATGAAGCCCCTTAGTATTCTGATTGTCGAGGACCATCCCCTGCAGCATATCTACCTGCAGAACTTGCTCAGCGAGTTGGGAGACTTCCTGCTCGAAACCGCCGAGGATGGCAAAGAAGCGCTGGAGCGCCTGCGCCAGCGGGACTTCGACCTGGTACTGACCGACCTGCTGATGCCCGGCATGGACGGCGTGCAGTTTATCCAGTGCCTGGCCAGCCTGCGCTGCAAGCCGGCGCTGGCAATCATGAGTGCGGCGTCGAGGCGCATGCTGATGGCGGCCAGCCTGGTGGCGAAAAACCTCGATGTGGAAGTGCTTGGCCTGATTTCCAAGCCCGTGAACGCCGAGGCCTTGCGCACCCTGGTCAACCAACTCAGGAACAGGGTGCGCACGCCTACCCCCGAACTGCCCGAGCACATGGACATCGACCGTCACACGCTGGTGCAGGCCATGAGCAGCGGCCAGTTCCAGGCCTGGTTCCAGCCGAAAAAATCCCTGGCCAATGGCCGTATCGTCGCTGCCGAAGCCCTGGTGCGCTGGATGCACCCCGAACAAGGCGTGATGCTGCCTGCCGCGTTCCTGCCGGCAATCAAGGCGTTCGAACTGGAGGAGCGGCTGTTGTGGCTGGTGCTCAAGCAAGCGATCCACGCCCAGGAACACTGGCGCCAGCGCGGCTATGAAATTCCAGTGTCGATCAACCTGCCGACCCACTTGCTCAACAGCCATGACCTGGCAGACCGTTTGCTGGAGTTCGTGCTGCACCACGATGGTATCCCGGGAATGATCTGCTTCGAGTTGATGGAATGTTCGGTGCCGCAGGACATCAGCAATTTCTACGCCGGCGCCTGCCGATTGCGGATCAAGGGGTTCGGTTTGTCCCAGGATGATTTCGGCAAGGGCTACAGCTCCTACCTCAATCTGGTGTCCACGCCATTTACCGAACTGAAGATCGACCAGGCGCTGGTGCAGGGCAGCCACGACAACGAAGGCATCGCCCAGGCATTGGCGAGCATTATCGCGCTGGGCCGCAAGTTGGGTCTGACGGTGGTTGCCGAGGGCGTGGAGACCCCGCAGCAATTGGCGCTGCTGCGCAAAATCGACTGCAATCAGGTGCAGGGGTTCCTGATCTCTCACGCAGTGTCTTCGGACCAATTTCAGCAGCTACTGAACAATGATGGCCCCGCGACATCTCACTAGCTGGCGGCCACGATCATAAGGAGTAAGCTCCATCCAGTGCCGATTTATCCTGCGCCTGCGGAAACCCCTGATGAAGCACAATAACGCGATTCTCGAAGCCTTTACCCGCAGCTCATTGCGCCTGAACAAAGGCTTGATGGTGTTGATGGGAATCGCGTTGCTGCTGATGCTGACCAATTACTGGTCTCTGCACCGGGGCGTCGAAATTCGCTACAGCGCGATGCGCTTTCACTTTGCGCGGCTGATGGAAAACCTCGCAGAACAGCAAACCTACCTCAAGAGCCTGACACACCCCGGCATCCAGGCCGAACTGCTGCACGCCACCAACGTGCAGGTCAGCCTCAAAAGCCGCATGGTCGACAACCGTCGCACGCTGTACGAAGGCCAGAAGTATTCGTTTTCGGTGCCCTTCAGCGTCAAGTTCGATGAACAGCAGATCAGCACCGCCGCGAGGCCGCCGATTTTTGCCCTGGGTGCGCACTTGACCAGCTACTACAGCGCCTTCTGGTCCTCCTCGCCGTACGAGGCGCCGCAAACCTTCCTGCTCAATCGCCAGGCCGACTACGCCATCACCATTCCGTCCGTGGGCTATCAGCACCGGGAAAGCCCCGAGGATACCGACAACCCGGTGGCCCGGGTCAACGCCGTGCAGCAAATCCTTGCACAGGCGCCGCAGCCACTGGAGCAGAATCGGGTGTATTGGCAGGCCGGCCCCGAACCCGAACATTTGCTGGCCTACATCGGCCTGCCACTCGACGCCCAGGGCCAGGCCGTGATCGGCACCCTGCTCGACGTGTCGCAGGTCGACGATGTACAGCGCGCGCTGAATCACTCGGCGTTTGATCGCTTTACCCTGATTGGCCCTGACGGTAACCGGTTGATTGGGCCAGCCAACCAGGCGCAGCTCAGCGATGGTGTGCATTTCACGGCCGACGGCTTTGAATTCAAGGTCACCGAGGCCGGCGACCAGCCCTGGAGCGCGGTCTATGGCCTGAACTACTCGCACTTCTTTCACTCCGCATTGTGGCCGTTGAGCACCATGGCGTTGGTGCTGTTCAGCCTGATTACACTGGGTTGGGCTGGCAGCCGATGGTATCGACGCCAGGTGATCACCCCAGCACAACTGGCCCACGAACGCATCGCCGAAAGCGTGGCGTTCAGCCGCGTGATAATCGACACCGCACCCACTGGGTTATGCGTTGTGCTACGCAGCGATGGCAGGGTATTGATCGAGAACCAGCGCGCCCAGCAATGGCCGGGCACCTCACGCCTGGTGGAGGCAATGGCCGGTAAGCACGATGGCGCCGAGAGCGGTGAGACGCACTTGGAGATCGAAGGCCGGCACCTGCAGATCGGCTTTGTGTCGACCCGCTATCAGGCTCAAGACGTACGCCTGTATGCATTCAACGATATCACCCGGCACATCGAAGACGCCCAGGCCCTGGAAGAGGCACGTCATGCCGCCGATGCGGCCAGCGAGGCCAAGACGCTGTTCCTGGCAACCATGAGCCATGAGATCCGCACGCCGCTTTATGGCGTGCTCGGCACCCTCGAATTGCTCGGCCTGACCGACCTCGACCCGCACCAGAAAACGTACCTGCACACCATCCAGCGTTCGTCCGCCACACTGTTCCAACTGATCAGTGATGTGTTGGATGTCTCGAAGATCGAGTCTGGGCAAATGGCGATAGAAGCCGTGGATTTCTGCCCGCTGGACATGCTCGAAGATACCTTGCACACCTACGCCGCCTTCGCCCGGCGCAAGGGGTTGCAGCTTTACAGTTGCATCGACCCGCAGTTGCCGAACTGCCTGATGGGCGATCCGATGCGCATCCGCCAGGTCCTCAATAACCTGGTGAGCAACGCCATCAAGTTCACCGACTTTGGGTGCGTGGTGATTCGTGCCAGGGTGGTGGGCAGCGACGCCAATAATGTCGACCTGGAATGGCAAGTCACCGATTCCGGCGTTGGCATTGCCGAGGCGCAGCAGGCCAAGCTCTTCGATCTGTTCTACCAGGCACCGGACACCGCCAGCGAAGGCGGCACCGGGCTTGGCCTGCCGATTTGCCGGTGGCTGGCGCAGATGATGGACGGCGAAATCCGCGTGGTCAGCGAGCCCGGGCTGGGCAGCAGCTTTACCCTGAAAATGCGCTTGCCACTGTGTTGTGGTGCACTGACCAACCTGCCGCTGATCGAGCCCAGCTCGACGCCGGTGTATGTGCAGGCACCGGTACGCGAACTGGCGCAGGCAATGAGTGACTGGCTCAACCGCTTGGGAATCACCGCCGCCCTGGCCGCGACCACCCAGGACAAAGACAGTCACCACGCGGTACTGGTAGAACTGTTACCCGGCGATCCCCCTAAGCCATGGCCCGGCCAACGTGTGCTCTGCCTGCCCGGTGCACACAGCCCGCCGCTGCACACAGCCCAAGGCTGGGTGGTGGATATGCACGACATACGCACCATCGCCGCCACCGTATCACTGGCGCAGCACGGCAGGCACGAGCAACCCACAGCGACCCGGCCACAAAGCGCCGGGCGGCTAGAGCTGCGCATCCTGGTGGCCGAGGACAACCCGGTCAACCAGGCGATTATCAAGGAACAGCTGGAGGCGCTCGGTTGCTCGGTGAGCCTGGCCGCCAACGGTGAACAGGCGTTGCAGTTATGGCAACCGAAGGCCTTCGACCTGGTGCTGACCGACGTGAACATGCCGTTGATGAATGGCTATGAACTGGCCAGAACCTTGCGTGAGCATGATCCACACTTGCCGATTATCGGCGTGACCGCCAATGCAATGCGCGAGGAAGGCGTACGTTGCCTGGCAGTGGGCATGAACGCCTGGATCGTCAAGCCCTTGAGCCTGCAAACCCTGCGCGATCAGTTGATCAAACTGTGCAAAGTCAAGTCGCCGGTTGAGCCTGACGCCCAAGTATTCGACGATCGCGTGCAACTGTCGGACAAGATGCGCCCGCTGTTCATCAGCAGCGTGCAGCAGGATATGCAGCGCATCGGCGCGGCCCTGGTCCAGCGTGATGCTCATGGCCTCGGCCAATTGCTGCACTCGATCGCCGGCGCTCTGGGCGCAGTGCAGGCGCTCAGCCTGGCCCAGGCCTGCATCGAACTGGAAAGCGCACTTAACCGCGGCAGCCTCGACACAACGCTTGAGCTCAAGGTGAAGACTGTGATGCAGCGTCTGTCGGCCGTTCTGGAGACTCTCCAGCTCGGGCACTCTTCACTCACTTGAACTGGCACTACGGACGGCCCTTTATGAAAAAATTCAACGTGGTAATCGCGGACGATCACCCGATCGTGTTGCTTGGCGTTCGCGAACTGGTAGAGCGTGACATGCGCTTTCAAGTCGTCGGCGAGGCCGTGTGTTCGGCCGGCCTGATCGAGCTGTTGCAGCATCAAGGCGCTGACATCGTGATTACCGACTACAACATGCCGGGCGACTCGCCTTATGGCGATGGCCTGAAGCTGGTGGAGTACCTCAAACGGCACTTCCCGCAGGTACAGATCCTCATCCTGACCATGATCTCCAATCACCTGATTCTCACCCGCCTGCAAGAGCTGGGCGTGGTCGGCATCATCCAGAAAAGCCAGTTGCATACCGAGATTCAACTGGCACTCAAGGCGATCGCCCAAGACAGCGACTATCGCAGCCTGGAGCCGCCAAAGACCTCGGTGATAGAGACCCTCACGGCAATTGACGAGCGCTTTACAAGTTTGTCACCCAAAGAGTTCGAGATCCTGCGCCTGTTTATTTCCGGCATGAGCGTGAGTGACATTGCGCGCCGCCAGAATCGAAGTTCAAAGACCATCAGCGCACAAAAAGTATCGGCCATGCGCAAACTTGAAGTGAGCAGCGACCAGGACCTTCTTGCTTATTGCCTGGAACGTAACATCTTCAACTAACGCATAACTTGCAAGCCATTTCTGGACAATGGCTTCGCCCTTTGTTTTCTGGCTCTTCACTGCTGCAACCGTGCAAATAACCTGCCCGCCCCAGCGCTTATAAGAATCGTCTTATTCGCTCCTACCGCCTCGTCGCCTACTCTTTGCTCGCAGTTCAACAACAGCACTTTTTTTCCAACTAAACCTTACGGACATCATCATGAAGAAGTTTTCCCTGGCTGTTATCGCCTCGGCTATTATCGCGGCCTCCGGCAGTGCATTCGCCGAAGGTGAAGCAGCAGCGCCAACCCTGGGCGGCAGCGGCAAAATCACCTTCACCGGCGTGATCAACAACGACGCGTGCTCGGTGGACGGCGCCAACTCCGACCGCACCATTTCGGTGGACATGGGCAACGTTTCGATCAAGGACATGGGCACCGCGGAAAACCCAACCGCAGGTCGTGTGACCGCCAAAGACTTCAACCTGAACGTCAACTGCAACCAGGGCACCAAGGTCGCCATGATCTTTGACGCCAACAACGGCGGTTCCGGCCTGGTCACCGGCAAAAAAGTACTGGCCCTGAACCCGGGTTCGGCCACTGCACAAAACGTCGGTATTGCCCTGCTGGACAGCAAGGGCAGTCTGATTGACCTCAGCTCGCCAAGCACCGCACGCATTGAAAGCACCATGCACGGTGCAGGTACTGAAGGCGGCGACGCCACCCTGAGCTTCGCGGCCGCCTACGTCACTACCGCAGCGGCGGGTTCGTCGACCGCCGGTCGCGGTGACGCCACCCTGCCGTTCATCCTGCAATACGAATAATTCGGCGCACCGGGCACCGAACGCGCGAGGCCTTGCGGCCTCGCCATTGTCTTCTGATTACACCGGATAACCCTCATGCCGCCTCGTTCTATCGCCGCATGTCTGGGGCTGCTGGGCTTGCTCATGGCTACCCAGGCCGCCGCCAGCATTTCATTGAATGCCACCCGTATCGTGTTTGACGGTGACCACAAGGAAGCCAACATCACCGTGCGTAACGGTAACCAGGATGTATTGATTCAATCCTGGGTCGACATGAACGACGCCAGCGCCAGCCGTGCACCGTTTGCCGTCACCCCGCCACTGGCCCGGGTATTCGCCAAGGAACAACAACTGCTGCGCATTCTGTATGAGGGCACCGGCATGCCCACGGACCGCGAGTCGGTGGTGTGGCTCAATGTGCAGGAAATCCCCCAAGCCAGCGAATCCGAGAACACCTTGCAGTTGGCCATCCGCCAACGCATCAAGATTTTTTACCGCCCTGCCGGTCTTACCGGCAGCGCGCTGCAAGCCCCTGCACAGCTTGAATGGACGCTGGCCAAACACGGCAGCCAAACCCTGTTGCAGGTGAAAAACCCGACGCTGTACCACGTGTCCATGGCCGACATCAAAGTGCAGGCGGTAGTGGCCAGCGACTCCACCATGATTGCGCCCGGCGAACAAAAACAGTTTGCGCTCAGTGCTCCAGTTGCCAGCGGACCGGTGCGGTTGTCGTTTTCCAGCATCAATGATTACGGCGCGCAGAATCACTACAGCGCGCCACTGTCTAGCGGCACTGCGCTACCGGCGTATGCGACTGAATCGCGACTTAACCCCTAAGCACTTTCGCTAACTCACAAGCTCACTTCGCGTGCGTGTTTGCGTGCCCGACTGTCCGTCAATCAGGGATGTCATAGGTCTTCGCATGTCTTTTCTTTCCAGCAACAGGCCCGCACGTGGCGTATTGAAGTTGAAGACGCTGTCGCTGGCGATTGCTGCCAGCTTGCCCAGTCTGACCATGGCCGATGACGCTGCGCAAACCTTCAACACCACCTTCCTGCAAGGCTCGCAGTCGCCGGTGGACTTGCAGCAATTGCTCTCGGCCAACAGCGTGCTGCCGGGCAATTACCGCGTCGACCTGTACAGCAACGAAATGCTGGTGGGCCGACGCGATATCGATTTCAAGCGCAACCCGAAAAACGGTCGTGTAGAAGCCTGCCTGACCCTCGACCTGCTCAAGCAACTGGGTATCGACCTGCACCGTTTGCAGGCCGAGGGCAAACTTGACCCGCAGCAGCCGCAGGACTGCTACGCCCTTGCCGACATGATCGAAGACGCCAGCGTGCGCTACGACAGCAGCCGTCTGCGCCTGCTCGCAAGTATCCCGCAGGTGGCGATGCAGCGTGGCTTGCGCGGGTATGTCGACCCACAGTTGTGGGACGACGGTGTGCCCGCCGCTTTCATCAACTACCAGCTCAACAGCAGCCGCACCGCCGGCGACTATAAAACCCGCATTGCCAATAACCTGGGCCTGCGCAACGGCATCAACCTGGGGGCCTGGCGCCTGCGCAACGAGTCGAACCTGAGCGGCGGCACCGATCGCTCGAACACCTTCACCAGCAACCGCACTTACTTGCAGCATGACGTCACCGCGATCAAGGGCCAGTTCAGCGCCGGTGAGATTTTCTCCGACACTGACCTGTTCGACAGCGTGCGCTATCGCGGGGTCAAGCTCGCCTCTGATGATGGCATGCGCGCCGACAGCGAGCGCGGCTATGCACCCGTAATCCGTGGGGTGGCGCAGACCAACGCGACGGTGGAAATCCGCCAGAACGACTACATCCTCTACACCGCCAACGTCGCGCCAGGCCCGTTCGAGATCAACGATATCTACCCCAGCGGCTCCAACGGTGACCTGCAAATCACCGTGATTGAAGCCGACGGCACGCGCCGGGTGACGATGCAGGCGTTCTCCAGCCTGCCGATCATGGTGCGCGAAGGCCAGGTGAAATACAGCGTCTCGGCGGGCACGTTCAAAAGCAATGCCGATGGCCTGGCCTCCCCGCACTTTCTCAGCGGTACGCTGGCCTACGGCTTGACCAGCAACCTCAGTGGGATTGTCGGTGTGCAAGCCAGTGAGGACTACAGCGCGCTGTCGATCGGTGCCGGGCGGAACACCTCGTTCGGTGCGTTCTCCCTGGATACCACCCATTCGTCCAGCAAGGCCCAGGGGCGAACCTCCCAGGGCAGCAGCGTACGCGCCTTGTACGCCAAGACCTTTGCCGGCACCGATACCAACTTCACCCTGGCCGCCTATCGCTACTCCACCGAGGGCTATCGCACCCTCACCGACCATGTGGAAGACAGCAGCGAAGACCTGCGCGTACGCACCGGCCACTCGAAAACCCGCACCGACCTGACCATCAACCAGAGCATCGGACGCAACAGCGAATTCGGCAGCCTGTATGTGAACGCCAGCGACCAACGCTACTGGAATCGGGGCGGCTCCCAGAGCTTTTCCGCGGGCTACACCGGCAACTGGGGCGACCTGAGCTACAACCTTGGCGTGACGCGCACCAAGCAGATCGTCACCTGGGGCGAGCCGAGCAGCGACACGCAGGTGAACCTGTCGGTGTCTTTCCCGCTGGGCAGCCAGGCCCGCGCGCCACGGGCGTTTGTCACCACCAGCCACCAACGTGGCGATACCACCACCCAAGCGGGCATCAATGGCTACGTGGCCGATACCAGCGACACTTTCTATTCGGTGCAGGCCGGCCACAGTGACACCAGCGGCGACTCAGGCTCGGTGAACGTCAACAGTCGCACCGCCGTGGCAGATGTCAGCCTCGGTTACAGCCAGGGCCAGGGCTACAACTCACAGAACTTCAACCTCGCAGGCTCGGTGGTGGCTCATGCGGGTGGCGTCAACCTGGGGCAGACGGTCAGCGAGACCTTCGCCCTGGCCGAAGTACCAGGCGTCTCTGGTGCCAAGATCAGCAGCTACAGCGGGGTGGAGACCGGGTACAACGGCTATGCCGTGGTGCCCACTGCGCAACCCTACCGGGTCAACTGGATCAGCCTGGACACTCGCGATCTGGGAGGCGACGTGGAAATCACCAACGCCACCCAGCAACTGGTGCCGCGCCGTGGCGCCATCGTGGTGGCGCATTACAGTGGCACTAGCGGGCGTCGCGTATTGTTTGAGTTGTTTGATGCCCAGCATCAACCGCTGTCGTTTGGTGCCTCACTGGAAGACGCCAATGGCAAGCAGTTGGCGATTGCCGATCCGAATGGCAATGCCTTGGCACTGGTGGAAGAGGATCAGGGCACGCTGATCATCAAGTGGGGTGAGCAGCATTGTCGTGCCACCTATGCGTTACCACCGCAGAACAAGGCGCTGAACTATGAGCGCCAGTCACTGGTGTGCACGCCTTGATTGTGCGGGTAATTGCGCTACTGTGCTGACCACGCGCCTACCCTCTGCGAGACTTGCTCATGCGTAACTTGTTATTCGCCAGTGTCTGCCTGTTGACCACCGCTCTGGCAGGCTGCCAGCAAACACCCCCGGCCAACGACCAACTCGATGCAGTGCTCTGGACCCAGACGTCCATCGAACACGAGCTGATCTACCGCCAGCTCTTCGCCAACGCCACCCGCCAACTGGATGTCGCCCTGGCCGACCCGAGCTGGGACGCCCTGCCCTTTGCCCCACGCAACCTGGCCGGCTTGCCCCCGGCCGTGGTGGTGGACATCGACGAAACGCTGTTGGACAACGTGCCCCTCAACGCTCGCGACATCATCAACAATCAGGTCTATTCCTACGATCGCTGGAATACCTGGGTCGAGCAGGCCAAGGCTCAGGCGCTGCCAGGTTCCGTGGCGTTCCTGCAAGCGGCCAGACAAAAAGGTGTCAAGGTGTACTACCTCACCAACCGCGAACACAGCCAGGTCGCGGCCACCGCCAAAAACCTGCGTTTGCGCGGCTTTCCGATTGAGAGCGACGCACAGATCCTGGCGGCCAGCACCCCCACCGGCCACTGCGAAAGCGCGGGCTACGGCAAGCAGTGCCGCCGCCAGTGGGTCGCCAGCCATGCCCGCGTGCTGTTGATGGCCGGTGACTCGCTGGGAGATTTCGTGCAAGCCGAACACAACACCCTGGATGCACAACGCAAGGCCGTCGAACCCTATGTGAATTGGCTAGGCCAGCGTTGGTTCCTGCTGCCCAACCCTAGCTACGGCAACTGGTACAGCGCGCCGTATGGGGATGATGAGAGCTTGCCGTTTGCGCAGAAACGCAGGCTCAAGCAGCAGGCATTGCTGTTGCAGGAATAGAGAGTAACCATGTGGGCCGTTCATCCCACTCATTTGCACCACCGCCCTCTTGTCATCACACTCGTCATCAACCCGCCAACTCAGGAATCACAGATGCCTCACTCGTTGCTCAAGCCTGCCTTGCCCGGCATTGCGCTGCGGCGGTGGCGTTTGCTGCACCGCATCAAGCAAAGTCATGCGGCGCAGTTGTTCAACGTCACGCAATCGACTATTTCGCGCTGGGAAAGTGGCGTACTAGCGATGGATCCGGCTGCGCATCAGCAGCTAGAGCAACTGTTGGCAGCCCGGCTTGATGCAGCCGCCGATCAGGCATTGGCCCGGCTGGTCAGTGAGAGTTCACAAGCGATGCACCTGGTATGCGACCTGACGCACCGCCTGCTCGCGTGCTCGCCCTCCCGCGCACGCCAGTTCAGCAGCCCGCTCGCCGAGCTTATGGGCCAGTCGTTGTGGCGCTTCGCAACGCCGCAAATCCAACTGATCGAAGCCAGCCTGGAGCACACCGGCTGGCGCGAAACCCAGGCGCCACCGGCTCTTGAGTTCGCCACTGGAAGCAACGATTCCAACCTCGTGCCCATACGCCCCAGCATCTGTCGCTGGACACGCATGACCCTGAGCGATGGCAGCGCAGCACGCCTAGTCGAAACACTATAAAGCCCACCGCGCATACTTTATGCGTGGACGATCTGTGCTCCCGCACCTAGGCTTACCTGCACAACCGACCTTGCGGGGCAGCAGCATGGACATGGAAAAAATCAAAGGCCGTCTCGACTTTCTGCGCGAGGCGGAAAAACTCAAGGATGTGCTCAGAAGCGCCCACACGGCTTCGGGTCGCACTGAAAGCACGGCCGAACACAGTTGGCGCCTGTGTCTGATGGCGATGGTGTTCGCTGATCAATTGCCCGGCCTGGACCTGCTGAAAATCCTCAAGATGTGCGTTATCCACGATTTGGGAGAAGCCATCCACGGCGATGTCCCTGCGGTTAATCAGGTGGCCTTTCCCAACAAGGGCGAACAGGAACGGCGCGATCTGCTGCTCTTGGCGCAGTCCCTGGACAGCCCCCTGAAAGCCGAGATCCTGGCGTTATGGGATGACTACGAGAACGCGCTTTCGCCGGAAGCAAAAGCCGTCAAGGCCATGGACAAACTGGAGACCCTGCTGCAGCACACCCAGGGGCTGAACCCTCCCGATTTCGATTACGCCTTCAACCTGGCCTACGGCAAAAAACACACAGATGCCCAACCCTTGTTCGAAGCGTTGCGAGCACTGATCGATCAAGCGACAGAGCAAAGGCTCCACGCCGCAGAGTGACGGGTGTGATCACACAGCCCTGGCCGCAATCGCCTCCACCTCCACCAACGCCCCCGGCAACGGCAACGCCACTACTTGCAACGCGGTGCGCGCCGGTTTGTTTGGCTGTTCGGGCGTGCCAAAGAACTGGGTATAGCCGCGCTGCAACCCGGCAAAATCCAGCTTGCCATCGGTCTCTTCGGCGCCGACCAGAAACACCCGTAACTGCACGATGTCGCCCAGGTCCAGGTCGTGTTGGCGCAGGATCTGGCGCAGTTTGTTGAACACTGAAACGCTCTGCACTTCGGTGTCGCCATATACCCCAGGCACCTTCGGGTCGGCGGGGTCCGGCAGCGTGCCGCTGACAAACACCAGGCTGGCCGAGGCCGGCACGGTGACGGTTTGCGAGATGGGGAACTCGCCGACGCTGGTGCGTTGGATGCTGTCGCTCATGGTGAGGCTCCTCAGGATGCGGCCAACGCCGCGAGTTGGTGTTGTTGGGTGATGCGCTCGGCCAGTTGCGCGACCACATGGCGCGCCGAGTTGGCTGCCGATTCCTGCCATATACCCACGCCGCTCTGCACCAGGCCGTCGCCGGCGAAGTACACCCGGCCATGGGGCTGTTCAAGCAGGGCGTGGGCCTCGGCGGGGAAGTGTTCACGTTGCAACCACGGGCCTTCGCTGTAGGGGATCTGCTCCCAGGACACTGCCAGAGGACTGCGCAAGTGCCTGGAGTAACCTGAATGCAACAGCTCCACGGCTTGCCGGGAAGCGGCGTACTGCTGATCGAGGGGCTGGCCGCCAAACACGTCGGCGCCCTCGCCGGTCACGTAACCGGCCACCAGCACGCCTTCGCGGGTGTTGAGGTCGTTGCTGGGGTACCACAGCAGGCGCGCCGGGTGCTCGATCCACGACAAGCCGCCGTAGGTACGGTAGTCGGTCTCCCAAAAGCGCGGGGATTGCCAGGCCACCTTGGTCGCCTGGTCGCTGCGGGTGCTGAGCAGGGCCGCCTTGACCGGCGCGCTGAAGTCCGTATCGAGCTTGGCCAGCAGGGGCAGCGGCAAGGTGGAGACCAGAAAGTCGGCACGCACCACCTGTTCACGGCCACTGTGCTGGTCGTGGTAAGTCACCGCCACGCCGTCCTCCAGCTGGCGGATCTGCCGCACCTGGGCGCCCAGTTGCACCTGCTCCTGCACGCGTCGGTAGAAGGCCTCGGTGATACGGTCCATGCCGCCCACTGGCTGGAACATGGTGGCCGAAAATTCCGGGAACTCGGTGTGCAGTAAAGCCCCCCAGAGTTCCGGGTGCAGCAACCGCTCTAACGTCAACGGCCTGCGGCGGTCGGGCAAGGCGCCAGGGTGGGCGGCCGATTCAAGGTGCCCGGAGCGAAGGGTGCCTTCAAAAGCCAGCTCTTGGGACAGGTCACCGTACACCTGCAAAAAACCGAGCAGGCGTGTGCGCTCTTCGCCACTTAATACATCATCGAGAGCGTCGCGTTGCACCGCCTTGGCCAGCAACCCCGACAGATGCCCGCGGGTATCGTTGAGCGCCTGGCCGACACTGAACGCCGCTTGGCTGAGGTCCGGCCGCACCTGGGCGCCATGGCTGCTGTTGACCAGCACTTCCAACGGCACGCCAAGCTCACTGCAATAATCGAGGATCGTGCGGTGCTGGCTGGGGATGCGCGCCGGCCCGGCGTTGAAATACTGGCCTGGGTCAAACCCCACCGTCTGCGAGCGACCGTCCTTATAGTCCACGCGGTCGCCGTTACGCAGGGTCCAGGTGCGGCCACCCACGCGCTCGCGAGCCTCCAGCACCTGCACTATGAAGCCGGCGCGCGTCAACTCCAGCGCAGTGACCAGCCCGGCAATTCCGGCGCCCAGCACCAGAACCCGAGTGCCCTGCCCCAGGTCGTCCTTGAGTTTCAGCGGTTGCGGTCGGCGGTGTGACGATGGGCCCAGGCCCAACACCGCCAATGCGTCCTTGACCGCCTTCTCACCGCCGACTGCGGCAATACTCGATAGCGCTTCACGTCGTGTCAGTCCCATGTCGATGCTCCTAGTCCGGCAGGCCCGGTGGGTTGATCAGCGACTTGTCGACGCGCTCGACATCCAGGCCCCAACGTTGCAGCACCTGCTCGTATTGGCCGCCGGCAATCGCACCCTGCAGTGCCGTGTGGATCGGCTGCACCAGGCCGTTGTCCTTGCGCGTGGTCACCGCGATATCCGCCTGCAACGGCCAGCCACCATTGACGGTGCCGACACGCTTGATGCCGCCGGTGATCGCTGCCGAATAGGCATACACCGAGTTCGGCCCGAACAGTGCGTCGCTGCGCCCAGACTGCACCGCCAGTTGTGCGGCGGCCTGGTCGTCGAAGTACTGCAACAACGCAGGTTTGAGGCCGGCTTTCTCATTGGCCTCGTTCCACGCCAGCAGGACTTTTTCCTGGTTGGTGCCGGAGCCGACGATGATCTTGAGCCCGGCAATGTCCGCCGCCTGCTTGATCTCACTGATCTTGCTGGTGCTCTTGACGTAAAACCCGAGCACATCCTGGCGGTAGGTGGCGAAGTCGAAACGCTTTTTGCGCGCCTCGGTCACAGTGACGTTGCTGATCACCGCGTCGTACTTGCCCGAGCTGACGCCCAGGGGCCAGTCTTCCCAGCTGGTCTGCACTACGTTGAGTTGCAGGCCAAGGCTGTCGGCTACCAATTGGGCGGTGTCGGCCTCGCTGCCGATGGTGGTCTTGTCGTCACTGGCCAGCAGCGCCAGCGGTGGCCCGGCTACGCCTGACACGGCCACAGTGAACTTGCCCGGCTGGGCGAACTTGAAGCCCGGCGGGATCTGCGCGATGGCCGCTTCATTGCGTGGCGCATGGATGCGCGGTCGGTCGGGGCTAAGGTCGACCTGTTGCACGGCAAATGCGTTGTGGGCAGCGGCCCCGGCAATTGCCAACAGGACGACACGGGCAGTGGTGATAAACATGGGCAGTCACTCCTTGAACTAAAGCACTTTGCCGAGAAAGGCCTGGGTGCGGGGATGTCGGGGTTGGCGCAGGATCTGTTCGGGCGGGCCTTCTTCGATCAGTTGGCCGTCGCAGAGGAACACCACGTGGTCGGCCACTTCGCGGGCAAAGCCGATCTCATGGGTGACGATCACCAGGGTCACGCCCAGTTGGGTCAGGCCCTTGATCACGTCCAGCACTTCACCCACCAGTTCCGGGTCGAGGGCCGAGGTGGGCTCGTCGAACAGCAGCACTTTGGGGTCGAGCGCCAAGGCCCGGGCGATGGCGACGCGTTGCTGTTGGCCGCCGGATAGCTGGCGCGGGTAGGCGTCGGCCTTGTCCGCCAGACCGACCTTGGCGAGTAATTCATCGGCCTTGTCACGGGCCTGCAGCCGGCTCCAGCGCTTGTGCGCCAGGGGCGCTTCGGCGATGTTTTCCCAGGCGGTGAGGTGGGGAAACAGGTTGAAGTTCTGGAACACGAAGCCCACGTCGATACGGCGCTTGAGAATCTCGCGTTCGGTGAGTTCAAAAAGCAGCTCGCCTTTGCGCCGATATCCGACGTACTCACCGTCGATGGTGATATGCCCGCTGTCGATCTTCTCCAAATGGTTGATGGTGCGCAGCAAGGTGGACTTGCCCGAGCCGGACGGCCCGAGGATCACCGTGACCTTGCCAGGGTCAATGCTCAGGTCGATATGATCGAGTACCTGCTGGTTGCCAAAGCGCTTGCCCACGCCCTGGATCTGAATGCGCCCGGCGCGTGCTTCAGGCATGGGCCTTCTCCTTGAACCAGCGGCGCACGCGCTGCAACGGCGTGGGTGGCAGCACCCGCGCGGTGCCCCGGGCGAAGTGGCGCTCGACGTAGTACTGGGCGCTGGTGAGCACGGTGGTGATGATCAGGTACCAGACCGTGGCGACGATCAGCAACGGGATCACCGCCTGGGTGCGGTTGTAGATGACCTGCACGGTATAGAACAGCTCGGGCAAGGCCAGCACGTAGACAATCGAGGTGCCCTTGACCAGGCCGATGATTTCGTTGAACCCCGACGGCAAGATCGAGCGCAGCGCCTGGGGCAGGATGATCCGGAAGATGCGTCGAGAGGCCGGCAGCCCCAAGGCCGCCGCCGCCTCATGCTGGCCGGCATCCACGCCAATCAGCCCACCGCGAATGATCTCCGCCGCGTAGGCCGCCTGCATCAGGCTCAAGCCCAGGACGGCCACGGTAAATTGGCTGAGCACATCCACCGTCGACCACTCGGCGAACACCAGGTCGGTGAACGGCACGCCTAGCACGATGTGGTCGTACAGGTAGGCAAAGTTGTAGAGGATGATCAGCACCAGCAGCGCCGGCATCGACCGGAAAAACCAGATATAGCCCCAGGCCAACGCCGCCAGCAACGGCGAACCCGACAGCCGCGCCAGGGCCAGCGCGGTACCCAGCAGGATGCTGAACACTGTGCTCAACAGCGTCAGCAGCAACGTCTGGCCCAACCCGCGCAGCACCGAGGGCGAAAAGAACCACCGGCCGAACACCCCCCATTCCCAGCGCGGGTTGGTGGCCAGGGAGTGCACGATGGCGAGTAATACCAGCGCGGCGAAAATCGACCCGGCCCAGCGCCAGGGGTGCCGGGCCGGCACCACGCGCAACGCCTTGATTGGCGTGGCGGCACGGCGCTGGCGCAGCGGTTGGGCGCTGACTTCATCCAGCAGGTCATAGGGTTTGGCGACAATGGGCATGTTCTTTTCCTCGCAGGCCTCAGAAGGCGTAAGTCAGCCGGGTGTAGTAATACCCACCGGTAAAACCGTAGGGCGAATAGGTGCCGTAGCTGGCAACCATGGTGCTGCTCGGCACCCCTTGTTTCTTGGGATAGAGGTCGAACAGGTTCTTGGCGCCGATGGCGATGTTCAGGTCTTTGGTGAGGCTGTAGCCCAGGTCGAGGTCGGTGATCCAGCGGGCGTTGTAGACCCGGTCCAGGTCACGATTGGCCGATGAGTTCACTTCCTTGTACGAGCCGTAGCGGGTCAGGGCCAGGTTGAGGTTGAAGCGTTCGATACTCCAGTCACCGCCCAGGATCAGCTTGGTGTTGGGTTGCACGCCGGTGATCAGGTTGCGCGCCTGGCGGTCCATCAGGTCGTAGGAGGTACCAAGAATGTGGGTGGATTCCTTGTAGTTGAGGATTTGGGTCTGGTTCCAGTTGAACGCGGCGGTCCACTTCAGCGCGCCGAACGCGCCCAGGTCCTGGTTGTAGCTGCTGACCAGGTCCAGACCTTTGGTGCGGGTGTCGGCGCCGTTGATAAAGTACTGGCCGCCGGAGGTGGAGTTGATGCCGTTGTTCTGCAACACCTGGGTGACTTCCGGGCCCAGCAAGGTGCCGGTAAGGGTGATGCGGTCACGCAGGTTGATCACGTAGGCATCGGCGGTGAAGCTCAGGCGGTCGGTGGGCGTGAGCGTGAAACCAAGACTGAAGTTGGTGGAGCGCTCGGGCTTCAACGCCTGCGCGCCTAGCGCCTGGGCCGCCGCCGAGCCCACGGGGAGCACGCCATAGTTGATCGACTGATACACCCCATCGACGACGCCATAGGTGGTGGAGCGCGCACTGAACAGACTGTTGGCCAGGGACGGCGCACGAAAGCCATTGCTCACGGTGGCACGCACCGCGAACTGCGGGGTGAAGTCGTAGCGGGTGGTCAGCTTGCCGCTGCGGGTGGCGCCCACGCCCTCGTTGTAATGCTCATAACGCACCGCCGTGCCAACGTACCAGTCCGGCATGGGGTTGAAACCCACATCCACATAACCGGCCAGGCTGTTGCGTGACGCGCTGCTTTCTTCGTCCGGTGAAATACCGTTGGTGACCTGTGCCCCGGACGACGCGCAGTTACCCGGCGCCACGCAGTAACCGCCATTGGCATAAGACGCGTAATCGCCGGCTTGCACCTCGTAAGTGTCGCGCCGATGCTCGAAGCCATAGGACAGGTCCAAGGGCTTTTGCAGTCCGATGTCGAAGCCACGCTTGAAGTCCAGGTTGGTGGTCAGCTCGGTGGAAATCCAGGTACCGGAGGTGAAGCTGTTCGGCGTGGCTTCGCCCAGGGAAGGGTTCTGGTTGTGGGTGGTGCCCTGCTCCGCTTCGTTGCGCCCATAGGTGGTAGACAAGTCCCAGTCCCACTCGCCCACAGTACCCTTGCCACCAAACGCCGCCTGGAAGTCGTCCTCGTCGATGTACCAGGTCGGGGTGTACCCGGCCGGGTAACCGTTAGGCCCGGTGGTGATGGTGTTGGTGATGGTCGGCAGACGGAAGTTCTGCCCCTGCTCGGCCTTGCGTCGCGAGTAGGTGGTAAAGGAGTAGAGGCTGAGGCTGTCGTCGATCGGCAACTCGGCGTTGTAGCCCAGGGTCAGCAGGTTGGTCTTGGGCGTACCGTAGCCGCCATAGGTGGACTTGCCCGCCAGGCCATAGGCTTGCTCATAGGTGTAGCCGTTGGCGCTGGCCTTGTTGTCATCGTTCTGGCTGCGTGCATCCAGGGCCAGTTGCACGATGCCGCCGTTGCCGATTTCGAAGCCCTTGTTGAGGCTTTGCTGCACGGTCTGTTTCTTGCCGTCGTAGCCAAGGCCCGCGTGGGTCACCGAGGTACCGCGGGTGTCGGCCTTGAGGATCACGTTGATCACCCCGGCGATGGCGTCAGACCCGTATTGGGCAGCCGCACCATCGCGCAGCACTTCGACATGGTCGATGGCGCTGATGGGGATCAGGTCCAGGTCAGCCGGCGCCGCGCCGGTGTTGATGCCGTTGATATTCAAGGTGGCACTGGTGTGGCGGCGCTTGCCGTTGACCAGCACCAACACTTCGGCGGCGCTCAAACCCCGCAGGTTAGGTGCCCGGGCAATGCCGCTGGCGTCCCAACCGGTTTTTTCCGGCAGGGTCAGCGAAGGGATCACCGCGCTCAACGCCTCCATCAATCCGGGCTTGCCGGTGTTTTGCAATTGCCGGGCGCTGACCACGTCAATCGGCACCGGGCTGCTGGTGACCGTGCGCTGCTCGGCGCCACGGTTGCCGGTCACGACGACCGTCGACAAGGTGCTGTCATCCTGGGCCTGGGCTGCTGCGGCGAACAGCGACAGGGTCAGGGCAGCAGTAGGTTGCAGAATTTGCTTCATATCCATTCCCAGCTTTTTCCAAATCGCAAAGTCGGGCAGGCATGCGCCTGGCGCGACGTGGCCGGTAGTCAAAGGGGCGATGCGGCTTGGGCTAGGTGTGGGGCAAGCGAGGGGTTTGCAGTGGCAACATACGTTGAGCTCCCGTCCAACGACTCTGCTGCGGCGGGATGATTACCCGATCAGGCGCGCAGAATCTGAATCACGCTGGGTACCATCCGAGGTCAGGGGTAGGCTGTTGGGATCAAACATAACGGAATGGATTTTAAAAATATAATGCTATTTGGGCATAAGCTAATATTCTGTACTTTCATTATTTATAAAAATAATTATTCATAAAAATGATTTTTAATCTGAGCGCGCAGAACGCTCAAAGTGTGGGAGGGGGCGTGCTCCTGATGACTGTGGGCCAGCCAAAATGCATTTACTGACACGCCCCCATCGCAACGGTAACTACGGACGGTAACCACGATGCGAAGCGAGCCGCTCTTGATCTTGATCTGCTTTTGATCTTAAGCGCCCCGTCAAACCACGCTGGCCGGAATTCGACAGGGATTTGGGGGGTAAACCGGCAGGGATGCCGGTTTAGCCGCCCCGCGCCATGGATGGCGCGTGGCGGCGGCCCCCCAAATCACTGGCGGATTACGGGCACACCGAGCCCAGGCGAGGTGCCGAGTGGTGGGGCAAGAGCGTTTTGCTTACTTTGCCGCTTTTGCAAAGTGAGCCGCCGTCAGGGCGGAACCCTAAGTGGCCGTTACCGCAGGAATGGATATGTACCCGGTATAACTGCGTCGCCTGTTAGGCCGCCTTCGCGAGCAAGCCAGCTCCCACATTTTTGATCGCGGGGTGTCAGGTTGATAGGCGTCGGCTGGCAGGCCATCATCGCAGGCAAGCCAGCTCCCACATTTTTGATCGCGAGGTGCCAGGCCACCATCGGGAGCGAGCCCCCTCCCACATGGGTACTCGGTACAGCCAGGATCATTGAGCCGGTCGCAACAGCTGCATCTGCTGGCGATAATCATCCGTCACCTGCCGCGCCTGGCTGCTGCTGGTAATCACCCTCGGCGTAATCAGCACAATCAGCTCCGTGCGGTCCTTGGACTTGCCGGTGTTGCCAAACAACCAGCGCAACCCTGGAATCTTCCCCAGGTAAGGCACGGCGCTGACACTCTCAGCGTTGTCCTGCTTGATCAGCCCACCGAGCAACACCGTCTGGCCACTCTGCACCGCTACCTGGGTGGACACCGAGCGCGTGGAGATACGCGGGTTCACCGGCGTCTCACTGTTCCCCGTCGGGTTCTGGGCATCACTGACCTGTTGTTGGATATCCATGTACACCAGCCCACCCGGATTGATGCGCGGCACCACATCCAGAATCACCCCCGTCTGCACATATTCCACACTGCTCAAGGTGGTGTCGGCGTCCCCGGTATTGACGGTGGTCTGACTGATGGGAATGTTGTCCCCCACCTGGATCTGCGCCGGCTGGTTGTTCATCACCACCAGGGATGGCGCCGACAGCACCTGGGTGCGGCCGTTGGTTTCCAGGGCGTGCAGGGCCACTTGCAGGTTGGAGCTGACGAAGGAGTAGAACAACGAGTCCGCCGCCCCCAGCCCTGCCCCGCCACCGCCCAGGGCGCCTTGGCTGCCGGAGGCATTGGCCACCGTAGTGCTGGTGGAATTACCGGCCAGGCGGCCCAGGTACCACTGCACCCCCAGGTCCAGTTCGCCGGTGAGCTTGACCTCCAGAATGCGGGTCTCGATCTGCACTTGCAGCGGTGGGTTGTCGAGGCGTTTGATCGCCGCTTCGATTTCTTTCCATTGCGCCGGGCGGGTGCGCACCAGCAGTTGGTTGCTGCTCTTTTGCGCGGTGATGCGCGTGCCCGCTTCGAGGTCGCTGGTGGGCGATGCCTGGGTGTTTTCGGCAGGCTCGGATTCAGGTTCTTCGGCTGCGGGCACCGGGGCGCTCGCCTGCAAACCGGCACTGGTGGATGAGGACAAGGTGGTGGTACGCAACCCCGGCGCTACTTTCGCCGGGGCGTCATCCTTGATCGCGCCATTGCCGTAGATCTGCCGCAGGTACTTGGCCAGATCGCCGGCCTTCATATTGCGCACGTCGTACACATACATCTGCGGCTCGTTGCCGCCGCCCTCGTCGATGGTACGGATCCAGTCGCCCACTTCGCTGAGGTACTGGGGCTGGGAAGAAATCGCCACCACCGAGTTGGTGCGCTCGACCGGCAAGAACCGCAGCATGCCGGCCAGGGGTGTGCCACTGTCCGCGCCGAACATGGCTTGCAGCTCGGGCATCAGCTCGGCCACCGAGGCGCGTTGCAGGCCGAACACCGCCACCGACATGCCCTTGAGCCAGTCCACGTCGAAGGTGTCGATGGTGTCCTGGTAGTTGGCCAGTTCGTCGGGCGTGCCGGCCAGGCTCAGGACATTGCGCGCCGGGTCCACCAACAAAAAAGCGTTTTCACGGGCGAAGGGTTTGAGCAGTTTCTGCATCTCGGTGGCCGAGATATAGCGCAGTGAAAACAGACGTGCCGAGAGGCCGCTGGCCGGTTGCGCCACGCGCATCTGCGGCACCAGCTTGCCCGCCACGGCCTGTTTGGCCGGCAGGATCACATAGCGGTTGCCCTGTTTGATCATGGCGTTGTCGGTCCAGGACAGCAGGGTTTCGAGAATCGACAGCGCTTGCTGTTTGTCCACGGGCTTGGAGGTGGAGAAGCTGACAGTGCCCTTCACGCCCTCGGCGATGCTGTAGTTCTCGTGCAGCAGGTCGCCCATCACGCTGTTGATCACGGCCTCGATGGGCTGATCGGCGAAGTTGAACACGATGTCGCCGCCCTGCTCCGGCACGTTTACGGGTGCCGCGGGCTGGCGCACAAACGCTTGATTGCCACGAATGAGCTGGCGCTGCGGCGGAGCCTGGGTGGCAGGTGGAGCGGTTTCGGCCACAGGCGCCTGAAGCGGCGGGCGTTGTGCGCCGGTGCCCTGCAGGGCCTCGTGCAGCAGGTCGTCGTCCGGGTCGAGGGTGTCGGGCAAAGATCCACAGCCGCCCAGGGAGACGGCGGTAGCCAGGCAAAACAGCGAAGTGCGCATATCGATCAAGGGAGAGACTCGCGGGGATGTGAGTTCAGGGGTAACCGCTTACCGTAGAGGCTCAGGGTCTGGGTGCGCCCGTTGAGGGCAAAACGGGCGTATTGCGGGGTCAGGTGTTCCAGGCGCCAGCCGTTGGGCAACGCCTGGCCCAAGCACACCGTGAGCGTGGGGCCGCCGGTTTGCTTGAGCATGGCCATTTGCAGGTTGCCGGTGATCATGATGCCGCTGAGGGTCAGGTTGGCCAGGCTCGCCACCTGGGTTTTACCCACCTCCCGGTCCGGGCGGCGATCCGGGCTGAACAGCGGCGTTTGCCAGGTACCGGCAAGGTCTTGCAACGCTGGCGTGGGAGCGGCTTGCGCCTGGAACGAGGGTGGCGCGTGCACCGGCGCATCGGGTAACCACCGGGGTGCGTCGCCGATGCTGCTGAGGATCATCGCCATCAACAGCCCCAAGAGCCCGGCCATGCCGAGCCAACCCCATTCAAGAGGACGCAAGGGGCCAATCATGGTGCCACCCGCGCCGGTTGCAGGTAGCCGCGCACCAGCAGTTGCACCGCCAGCTTGCCCGCCCCGCCACTGGCTGGCGCCTGTTTGTCGCGACGAATATGCAGCTCATCGACGAACAGAAAAGGCGGTTGATATTCCAGCCCATGCAGGATCGCGGTCAGCGGTTCGATGGCGCAATTGAGCGTGAGGCTGACCTTGACCTGACGATAGGGCTCGCTGTCGTTCTGTTCGGGCGTGATCGGTTTGCGCTGGGTCAGGTTGCAGCCGCCGCCGAGGTTGGCGTGGCTGTTGATCAGGTCGGCGAGACGCTGCATCAGGTCGGCGGCGACCACGTCCGGGTCGTCCCCTGGCAACAGGCTGGCGCTGCTGGCCGGGTCTTGCTGTGCTTGCGCCAGCTGTTCGCGCAAGGCATCGCCCTGGCGTATGACGCTGGCATAGCGCTGCTGCTGTTCACGCAACTGTTCGGCCTGTTCACCCATGGCCCGCAGCGGCCCGGCGAACCAGCTGTCGATCAACAGCCAATAGGCCGCGCCGAGCACCAACGCCAGGGTCAACAAGGCGGCGCCGCGGCGTTCACGGGGTGTGAGGGGTCGGCGCATCGGCGGCCTCCTGGCGTAAGTGGGCACGCAAGGCAAACTGGTCCTTGCCGGTGCGTGCGTCGGGTTGGATCACCCCTTCGAACTGCGCGTTGTCCAAGCGCTGGCAGCCTTTGATGCGGCTGATCAGGCCACTGGCCTTGGCGCTCTGGCCGGAGAAACTCACCTCGCCGTCCTTGACGTCCAATTGGTCGAGCCAGGTGTCGGCGGGCAGGCAACTGGTCAAGTCATTCAGCAGCGCGGCCAGGGGCGGTTGCGCCCGTTTACGCTGGCTGAGGTACTGCGCCGCGCCACGGGTGTTGAGCAGTTGCTGGCGCAGGGCGTGCACCTGGGCGACCTCGGCTTTTTGCTGTTGGACAGTGGCGTGCATGCTGTCGAGTACCCGCTGGCGGTCGTTGAGCCACAACAGCATCGCCGCGATCAGCAACGCGCCGCACAACCACGGCAGGCTGCGCTGCAATTGCTTGCCGGCAGGCCGCGAACGCGGGCGTAACGGCGCGGGCAGCAGGTCGATACCCAGGCCCGCCACATCCACGCGGTGTGGGTACAGGCCGAGGGCGGCGCAGTCAGTGAGGACCTGGTCAAGGCGCTCGCGCAGGATCGCCACCACCCTCACCTCCAGGTGGCTGGGTGTGCGCCGCTCCTGGCGGGCGACGAAATAGAGCTGCCCGGCGTTGAACGGGGTGTAGCGGTCCAGTTCATAGCCAACCACCTCCACGAGGTTGCGCGCGGCAGCCAGAGGCAGTTGCACGCTTTGCTGCAACACGGCATCAGGAGCAAGCATCAGCACCTGGCGCGCATTGCCTGGCAACACTGGAGCCGTCAGCGGCCAGTGATGAACCTGCTCAGGCGGTTCCTGGAACGCCAGCCACTTCGGCACACAGCCGCGTAACTCCGTGAGCCACAGGCGCCAGCCTTGTTGCAGCAGGCTGCCGCGCCAGTAGCGGGCAATCGGTTCGAGTTGAATCATTCTTGCCACCGCACCACCCGATAGGGCTGTGCGCTGTCCTCCGCAGGGCTCAATAAAAGGGTCAGTCGCAGGCGTGCCTGATAGCCGCCGGGGCGCTCGGCGCGGCTGTCGATTTCCACGACCTGGCCGGGGTCGACGCCCTCGGCGTCCTGGCGTGGCAGGTTCAACGCCTTGCGCATCAGGGGGCTGGCGAATGCCGGAGCGGGCCGGTCGAGGTCGCTCCACAAGGTGATGTGCGGCAGTAGTTGGCTGTAGAGCGCCGGGGTCATGCCGGGAAGTTGACGTACCTCCTCCAGCACCCGAAACGGCGCCAGGCCCTGATGGCGGCGAGTCTCAAGGGCCTTGGCCAACTGCTGGGCCTGAACCGGTGTTGCGCCGCAGGCCAGGGCCAGGCGCGTGAGGTCCTGGGGGGCGGCGTTGACCAGGTACAGCTTGCCGCGCTCACTGCGCACACTGACCTGCAAGCGGGCGTCGTCGAAGGTCAGCGCAATAGAACGCCCGTCCGCCACCCACTGCCCTTGCGCCATGACCTCTGCGATACCGGCCTGGGCGGCCAACAGTGTCTGAGTGTGCTGGCGCAGCCACAGCGCCTGGCGACTTTGCAGTTGCACCCACCCGGCCAGGCCACCCAGCAATACGCTGAGCAAGGCCAGCACCCACAGCACCAGCAACAGGGCCGCACCTCGTTGGCGCTTCATTCTTCGCTGCTCGCGCTGGACAGGTTCAGGCGCAGCGCAACCACTTGGGCGCCCCATGGCACCGGCCCGTCGACGGAGGCGTCGATGCGCACCGCTGTGGGCAGGCGCCGGGGCCAGGGCCACGGGCTCAACCAGTCGGTGGGCTGGCCCAGTGGCGAGACACCGCGATAGCTGAACTGCAGCGCCTCGACGTCATGCAAAAGCACCTGCGGCTCATCGCGCTGCGCGTTGGCGTGGGAGGCCCTCTGCGAAAAAGCCACCTGCAGATCCTGCCCGACCCGTTGCAGGGTAAAGCGCTGGATACCCCCGCCCAATACACCGGGCAAGGTCGCCACAAACTGCAAACGTTCAGGCATGCCGATAAAAAAACCTTCGGCCTGGCTGTCATCGTCAGTGAGCTTTAGCGGCAGCGCCTCGCTGATCGAGGTGCGCAAAAACTGTTGGGCGGCGCGCATTTCATCCAGGCTGACGGTGTAGGCCTGGGCCTTGGCCACCGCCCGATTGGCCCCCAGCAACGCTGCGCTCACCAGCAGCAACAACACCGACAGCAAGCTGAGCACCACGAGCACTTCCAGCAGGGTGAAACCCTGCTCACGGCGCTTCACAGGCGCGCCTTCAAAGTGCTGAAGTGCGCCTGATGCGCGCCTTCACGCACGTTCAGGTCAAGACGAAACAGGTGCGGCTGTTGGCGGGTGCTGGTCAATTGCCAATGGATGCCGTCGAGTTGGCCTTGGCGGGTTCCTTCAATCAGCGGGCCGGCAGCTTCCTGGTCCAGCAGCGTGAGCGCGGCATGGGTAAGGCGGTCACTGCGGGCCACCTGGGACAAGGCGCGCGCGCTCTGGCCGAAGGCAACCAGCAACACGCTGCTGCACACCGCCATCAACGTCAGGGCGGCGAGCATTTCCAGTAAGGTGAAGCCGGCCTGGTGCTTCATGGCAGCGCCTTGGATTGCACACTGCCGGTGAGCCAACCTATGTCGATGCGCCAACGCCGGCTGCCGTTGGCCAGCAGCAGGTTGCCACCGGTAGAACTGCCGTCGGGATAGAACACCACGGCGGCCCCGGCCTGCTCGGCACTGTGCAAGGTCACTTGCACCTGCGCTGGCCACTGCTGTGACGCACGCCCTGGGGCCTGGAACGAGCGGCCCTGGAGGTCGAACTGAGTGCGCGCCGCCTGGCCGCTGACGATGGCGCTCGCCCGCGTGGCGCGCAGCGCCTCGACCATCTGCGCGACCACCCGGCGCTCCTTGGCCACCTGCAGCCCTTGCCGTACACCCAACCCCAACAACCCCGCCGCAATGCCGATCAATAGAATGACGACCAGCATCTCCAGCAGGGTAAAGCCTCGCTGGGCCACGGGCGGGTTATTCCCAGTTGCCCAGGTCGGCACTGTAGCCCTCGCCGCCGGGTTGGCCGTCCTGGCCGTAGAAGATCAGGTCGAAGGCACCGTGCTCACCGGGGAAGCGATAGCCGAACCCATGGCCGAACGGGTCTTTCAACTCCGAAGGCTTGGCGTAGGGGCCGGACCAGTTGGAAGCACTGGCCGGCTTGTCGAGCAGCTGTTGCAGGTTGTTGGGCGGCGCCCCCACGTCCAGGGCGTAGCTGTCGATCTTCATGCTCAAACTGGCCAATTGCGCCTTGCCCGCGCCGTACTTGCCCTTGTCCACATTGCCACCGACCTGGCGCACCACAATGGTTGCGACAATGCCCAGCAGCACGATCACCGCCAGCATTTCCAAAAGGGTGAAGCCGCCTTGGCGGTGTCGGGTTTTCATCGGTTCTGCTCCTTGAAAGTTCATATATGGCTGGTGAGGCTCATCAGCGGCAGCATGATCGCCAGCATGATCACCGCCACCAGCACCGCCATGACCACGGTCAGGGTCGGCACCAGTGCCGCGAGCCAGCGTTCGATGGCGCGCTTGGCCTCGACGTCGAAGATGTCGGCGACCTTGAGCAGCATGCTGTCCAGTTCGCCGGCCTGTTCACCGACTTCAATCATGTGCAGCGCCAGCTCCGGTAGCAGCGGCTGGCGGCCGAACGCATCGGCCAGGGTGCCGCCGCCCTTGACCCGTTGCGCGGCCAGCGCCACTTGCGCCTGGAGTGCACGGTTGCTGCAGACTTGCCGGGCAATCACCAGCGCGGGCAGCAGCGCCACGCCATTGCTGAGCAACGTGCCGAGGGTGCGCGTCAGGCGGGCGGCTTGCACCCGTTGTAACAGCGGGCCGATCACGCGGATGCCCAGCAGATGACGGTCGTAACGCTCACGGCGCAGGGGGTCGCGCAGGCGCGCCGCCAGGATCCATCCACTGATCGACAACCCGGCCAGCACCACCAGGCCATAGGCGCCGAGGAACTCGCCGAGCGCCAGGATCACCTGGGTGATCAGTGGAATCGGTACGCCAAGGTCCTGAAAAATCGGCACGAATTGCGGCACCACATAGGCCAGCAACAGCGCCAGGGAACCCAGTACACCCACCACCAGGAACGCCGGGTAGATCAACGCATTGATCACCTCGCCGCGCAGCAACTGGCTACGCTCCAGGTAGTCGCTGAGCTGGCGCAGGGTACCTTCCAACGCCCCGCCGGCTTCACCGGCGCGCACCATGCTCAGGTACAGCGGGGAAAACGTGCCGCCCTCCTCCTCCAGCGCAGCCGACAGCGGTTTGCCGGCCTTGACCTGGTCGCGGATACGCTCGATCAAGGCCCGCACCTGAGGATGGCGGGCTTGCTTGAGCAACAGGTTTAAAGCGCGTTCGAGGGGCTGGCCGGCGCCCAATAACGTGGCCAACTGCTGGGTGAAACTCACCAGCGCGGCGCCCTTCAACTGCCCGCGTGCCTGGCGCAACAAGGGGCTGCTGGCCGTTTCGATGTGCAGCAGCAACCACCCGCGCTGCTGCAAGACGGCGACAGCAGCCGCCTGGTCAATGGCCTGCAACGTGCCGTTCTGGGCCACGCCCTGGCTGTCCAGGGCACGGAACTTGAACAGGCTCACACGTCATCTCCACGGGTGACACGCAACACTTCTTCCAGGGAGGTGACACCGGCCAGGGCCTGGCGCAAACCGTCTTCATACAAGGTGCGCAAACCCGCGCGGCGGGCGGCGTGCTCGAGGCTGGCGGCGTCGGCGTGGCCCATCAGCAGGCCACGCAACTCGTCGTTCATTACCAACAACTCAGTGAGGGCACTGCGGCCGTGATAGTCACCGCGGTAAAGCAGGATCGGACGCTGCTCGGTCAGGCGATCCAGGCCGTGCTCCTTGATCAGTTCCGGCGGGGCCTGGAAGGCCACGCGCGTGGCCGGGTCCAGGCGCCGCACCAGGCGCTGGGCGAGAATACCGCTGACCGTGGAGGCAATCAGGTAGCTCTCCACGCCCATGTCCAGCAAGCGCGTGATACTCGCAGCGGCGCTGTTGGTGTGCAGGGTTGAGAGCACCAAGTGACCCGTGAGGGAGGACTGTACGGCGATGCGACAGGTTTCCAGATCGCGGATTTCGCCGATCATGATCACGTCCGGGTCCTGGCGCACGATGGCGCGCAGCGCTCCGGCAAAGTCCAGGCCGATGGCGGGCTTGACCTGGATCTGGTTGATCCCTTCAAGCTGGTATTCCACCGGGTCTTCCACCGTGATGATCTTGCGTTCAGCCGTGTTGAGTTGCGACAGCGCGGTATAGAGCGTGGTGGTTTTGCCCGAACCTGTGGGCCCGGTGACCAACAGGATGCCGCGGGGCCGCGCCAATAGATCCTGGAAGGCCGCCAGACGCGGGCCGTCGAAGCCCAGGCTGGGGAAATCGAATTGCACGGTTTGCCGATCCAACAGGCGCATCACCACCGACTCGCCAAAGCTGGTGGGCACCGTGGACACCCGCAGGTCCAACGCTTTGCCCTGGATGCGCAGCATGATGCGCCCGTCCTGGGGCAGGCGTCGTTCGGCGATGTCCAGGCGCGCCATGATCTTCACCCGCGAGATCACCGCCGCCGACGAACTGGCAGGCGGTGCTTCGGCGTCGTGCAGCACGCCGTCGATGCGGTAGCGCACCTTGAGTTGGTTTTCGAAGGGTTCGATATGGATATCCGAGGCGCGCTGTTCCACGGCGCGCTGCAGGATCAGATTGACCAGGCGAATCACTGGCGCTTCGGAGGCCATGTCCTTGAGGTGTTCGATGTCCTCCAGCACGCCGCCCTGCTCATCGAGGTTTTCGATCAGGCTGCCCATGGCGGAACGGCCCTGGCCGTAATAGCGCTCGATCAGCGTCTCGACTTCATTATGCGAACCGACGGCCAGCCAGACCGGCACCTCACAGGCATACGCCAGGGCCTGGAACGGATACCACTGCGCCGGGTTGGCAGCCATTACGCGCAACCCGCCCTGATGCCAACCCATCGGCACTAGCTGGTAATGGCGCATAAAGCGCTCGGTGAGCACGGGAAGCGGGTCAAGCAACGGCGGCGCCGCGTCGGCCACCAGTAGTGGCGCATCCAGCAAATCGGCCCAGGCGCGAGCCAGTTCGACTTCGGACACCAGGCCCAGGCGCGTGAGTAAACCGAGCAGGTCGCCAGGCTCAGTGGATAAACGCTGGGCGCGTTCCAGATCAGCGATTTTGAGCCCGGCGTGCTGCATCAGCCACGCGCACACTTGGTCGGTGTGCGGGATCTGCATCTTGCAAGCATCGATGGGCGCTGAGGACATCATTGAGGAATATCTAACGTTGCGAAAAGTATGGCTATTTAGAACTACCGAACAATGCCATTAGTTCGCCATAGCCCAGGCAGGCGTTAGCCGGGTGTATCGACTGGAAGTTATAGCCCTAGTTCCGGATAAGGGGGTAATTAAATACAAAACATTGCCAAATGCACTGATTTAGAGCGTTAGCAGCCAATAGCCACTAGTTGCAATTAGCCATAACGACGGGTCATTCAGGTGCTCTCTCTTTCAATTAACTGACAGTGCAAAAGATTCAAGCGCTCAACTTCCTCATCGGTGGCTAATACGCCCAGACTTTGCAGGACGCGTGTGGCAGCGAGTACACCAATCTCCAACGCGGGTGGCTGGAGGGTGCTGAGGCTGGGCAGCAACATATGGGCAAACGGGTAGTCGCCAAATCCCAATACGGCGCAGTCCTGGGGAATGCTCAGCCCGGCGCGTTGACCGGCCAGCAAACCACCGGCGGCGAGGTTATCGTTGGCGAAGAAAATCGCGTCGGGCGTGATCGTCTGCCCCATCAGCGCGTCCATGGCCTGCTTGCCAGCTTCGAAGGGCGCACGGTCGGCGTCCGGCACAAAGACCCACGGCTGCACACCCAACTCGGAGAGGGTCGCGGTAAACCCATCGCGCCGCTCCAATGCGCTGAAGTCGCCCACTGCACTGTTTTGTACGAAGGCGATGCGCCGATAGCCTTTGCCATGCAAGTAGCGAGCGGCGGTGACGCCCACTTCATAATGAGAAAAACCCACTTGCAACGGCGCGCGTTCTGGCACGTAGTCCCAGGTTTCGACGATCGGTATATCTGCCTCGGCGATCATCTTCTCGGTGCCAGGGCTGTGAAAGCGGCTGGTCAGCACCAGCGCTGCCGGCGACCAGCCGAGAAAGGCACGCACCGCGCTTTCTTCCTGTTCGATGCTGAAATAGCTGGAGGCCAACAACAGCTGGTAACCGTGACGACTGAGGGTGTCGCTGAAGCCCTGCAGCGTATTGGCAAAAATCGGCCCCGAGATATTCGGAATCACCATCGCGACGATTTTGCCTCGCGCAGAGGCCAAGCCACCGGCCACCAGATTGGGCACATACCCCAATTGCGCCACCACCTCGGCGATACGCTCGCGGCGCTCGGGCGAGACCTGTTCAGGTTGGTTGAAGTAACGCGACACGGTAATGGCCGACACCCCGGCCTGGCGTGCCACGGTGTTCAGGGTGACGCGTCCGGCGCCCCGGCGTTTGCGCGGTGGGTGTTCGCTCACGAAATAGCCCTATAAAAAAGGAATATAAAACTAATTTTTTAGTATTTGACGCTCTAAACGGCCCGCTTCAATAATGCCGATGTTAGCGCTAACAAAGCGCGCTGTCTGCTACTCGCTCGAGCGAATGCCCAAGACATGTTCACAGGCGCTGACGGTCGCAGAACCGCAGCGGACCAGGGTATTTTTTCGAGCGGGCACAGCATGCATAACTTTCCACGGCACACCCATTTGTTGCTTCTGGCCGGCCTCAGCGCCTTGCCCGTCTGCGGCGCTGTTGCGGCTGATGAGCAGGAACCCACGCTCCAATCCGTGACAGTCACCGCTACCCGCCGCGAAGAATCGCTGCAAAAAGTCCCGGTGGCCGTCTCGGTGCTCGATGGCGAGCAACTGGAGCGTGACAATCGCAACGGGGTGGCGAGCATCGCGCAGCAGGTGCCATCGCTGAACTTTCGCACCGGTGCTTCGAACAAGGACACCTCATTGTTCGTGCGCGGCGTGGGCACCATTTCTACCTCGCCTGGGGTGGAGCCCACTGTGGCCACGGTGATCGACGGCGTGGTCTATGCACGCCCCGGCCAGGCCACCCTCGACCTGCTGGACCTTGAGCGCATCGAAGTACTGCGCGGCCCGCAAGGCACGCTGTTCGGCAAGAACGCCTCGGCCGGCGTGCTGAATATCACCAGCAAGGCGCCGACGGCCCAGACCCACGGGTTTATCGATCAGTCGTTCTACAGCGGCAATGAAAGCCGCACGCGCTTCGGCATCGGCGGCAGCCTGGTACCGGAGGTACTCAAAGGCTCGATCAGCACCTTGTTCGGCAGCTACGACGGCAACGTCGACAACCGCCATAACGGTCAGGAGGTCAATGGCTACAACCACAAGGGCGTTCGCGGCAAGCTGGAGTTCACGCCCAACGACGACGTGAAGCTGACCCTGATCGCCGATTACATGCAGTCCCACAATGACGCGCCCAATGGTGTGGTCAGCAAGTCCCTGAACCCGGCGTTCAGCAATGCCTTGAGGCCGGTGCGCGCCTCAAGCGACAACCGCGATATCAACACCGATACCCGCAGCCATGTGCAAGACACCAACAAGGGCCTGTCGGCACAGTTGGACTGGAACCTGGGCGACTACACCCTCACCTCGATCACCGCCTGGCGCGGCTGGGACAACATTCAATATCAGGATGGCGACCGTCTCGGCACGGTCACCGCCGCATTCCCCGGCACCGCTGACAAGGGCGACCTGGCGTTCGACCAATACTCCCAGGAGCTGCGCCTGGCCTCGCCCAAAGACGAGTTCCTGGAGTACGTCGGCGGCCTGTTCTACATGCATGGCAAGGATGAGGAGACCTATCAGCGCACCCTCACCACCACGACGCGGGTCGATAGAGGCATTGCCGACTACAGCACCACCAGCGACAGCTACGCGGTGTTCGGCGAGACCACGCTCAACTTCACCTCGCGCTTTCGCGGCATCGCCGGGTTGCGTTACACCCATGACGACTTGAAGTACGACCATCGCCGCGTGTCCACCTCTGCCACTACCGTCAGCGGCATTCAACCGGCGACATCGAGTTCCGGTTCGGTAGACGAGGACGGTTGGTCCGGGCGGCTGGGCGTGCAGTACGACATCAGCGACACCGTGACCAGCTACCTCACTTACTCGCGCGGCTACAAAGGCCCGGCCTATAACGTGTTCTTCAACATGCAGCCGCGCGACACTGACGCGCTCAAGCCGGAGACTTCCAATACCTGGGAAGCCGGAATCAAGGCCACTGCCTGGAACAACCGCCTGACCACCAACCTGGCGGTGTTCCACAGTGACTACGACAACTACCAGGCCAACTTTTTCGACACCGTCGCCGGCCAAGTCGTGACACGCCTGATCAACGCTGGCAGCGTCAGCACCGAAGGCGTCGAGCTCGATTACGCGTTGCAAGCCACCCAGCAACTCAAGCTCTCCGGCGCCCTGGCCTATACCCGGGCGCGCATCGATCAGTTCGCGTGCCCGCCAGGCGCGGCGGCGACCTGCAACGTCAATGGCAAGCCACTGCCGTTCAGCCCGGACTGGAAAAGCTACGTGCGCGCCGACTACAGCATCCCTCTGGATAACGGCCTGGATATCGAACTGGGCACTGACTACAGCTGGCAGAGCGAAGTGCAATACGACATCAGCCAGAACCTGAACACCAAACAAGGCGCCTACGGCATCTGGAACGCCAGCGTGGCCCTGGCCGACTACACCAATGGCTGGCGCGTGGCGCTGTTGGCGAAGAACCTCGCCGACAAATCCTACTCACCGCTGCTAGCCAGCGGCGGCAACTACATCTACCGCGCCGTGCCTCGTGACGATGAGCGTTACTTCGGCGTGCAACTGCGCAAGGATTTCTAGCATGAGCCGTCAACTCAAACTCGGCGCCTTCCTGATGGCTACCGGGCACCACGTGGCCGCCTGGCGCCACCCCGACGTACCGGCGAATGCTGGCCTGGACTTCGCCCACTACAAGCATTTGGCACGGGTGGCGGAAGCGGCGAAGTTCGACGCACTGTTCGTGGCCGACAGCATCGCCGCCGCCACCGGTGAGGTCGCCAGCCAGATGGCGCGTTCGGATCATTTCGAGCCGCTCACCCTGCTTTCGGCCCTCAGTGCCGTGACCGAGCATATCGGCTTGATCGCCACCGCCACCACCAGCTACAACGAGCCGTACCATGTAGCGCGCAAATTCGCCTCGCTGGATCACCTCTCCGGCGGCCGCGCAGGGTGGAACCTGGTGACGTCGGATAACGCGGCCGAGGCGCTGAATTTTGGTCGTGACGAGCACCTGGGTCACGCCGAACGCTACAGCCGCGCACGGGAATTTCATCAGGTGGTGACGGGGCTGTGGGACAGCTGGGACGAAGACGCCTTCGTGCGCGACAAGGCCAGCGGGCGCTATTACGAGCCAAGTAAACGCCATGTGCTGGACCATGTGGGCGAACACTTCCAGGTCAAAGGCCCCCTGAACGTGGCGCGCTCGCCCCAGGGCCAGCCAGTGATCGTGCAGGCTGGCTCCTCGGAAACCGGCCGTGAACTGGCCGCGCAGACCGCCGAAGTGGTGTTTACCGCGCAGACCTCACTGGCCGACGCGCAGGCCTTCTACAGCGACCTCAAAGCTCGCCTGGGCCAATACGGGCGCGAGGCCGATTCGCTGAAAATCATGCCGGGCGTGTTTGTGGTGGTGGGGCAAACCGAAGCCTTGGCCCAGGCCAAATTCGAAGCGTTCCAGGCGCTGGTCGAACCCAAGGTGGGGGTGGCGTTGCTGGGGCGCATGCTGGGTAATTTCGACCTGTCCGGCTACCCCCTGGATGGGCCGCTGCCGCAGCTACCCTTGACCGACAGCGGTCAACGCAGCCGCCAGCAACTGCTGAGTGAACTGGCCCAGCGTGAACAGCTGACACTGGCGCAACTGGGCCGACGCATTGCCGGTGGCCGCGGTCATTACAGCGTGATCGGCACGCCGCTGCAGATCGCCGATGAACTGCAGCGCTGGTTCGAAGAAGGTGCGGCGGATGGCTTCAATATTCTGGTGCCGCACTTGCCGGGCGGGCTGGAGGATTTTGCCCGCTGGGTGGTTCCCGAGTTACAGCGGCGCGGTTTATTTCGGCGCGAATATACCGGCACCACACTGCGCGAAAACCTTGGTTTGGTGCGCCCGGTCAGCCGTTTCAAGAAGACGCGATCATGAAGCCCCAGGTAAGACGGCAGCCAGAACGGCACTGCCGCAAACACCCCGTACAAGCCAGAATGTGCCGAACTTACAAATCTCCACGATGAACAACATGTACCTTATTGCCATCTGGATCACGCAAGTATGCGCCGTAGTAACCTTCACCATACTGCGGACGTAAGCCGGGCATTCCCTCATCCGATCCGCCCGCATGAAGCCCGGCGGTATAGGCAACGTCTACCGCATCTGGAGAGGGAGCCGAGAAAGCGACCATGCTGCCATTCCCTGCCCTGGCTTCGTTGCGATCATAAGGGCTGTACACATAAAAGCGAGGAAGAGCGCTATCTGGCTTGACCCAGCATGCCGACGTCGGTCCACCATCAGGAGTTACGGTGCGGCGACACAGCCCCAGCGGGATCAGTACAGCGTCGTAAAAAGCGGCAGCCTGATCAAGATCATTTGTTCCAACAGTGATGTGACTGAACATCCGCGACCCTCCTTTGTTTTTGATGCGAGGGATTCTATCTTGCCTTTCAGGCAGAAGGTTACACAGTCACCATTGGCGGCTGAAAGACAGATACCCGGCCTGGCGACACTCCCCAGATAAGGTCCGAGCCCATTGTCATTGCTGAATCCTGAAGGAACTCATATAAAGGTTTCGGCCGAACCATGGCGTTCGATTCTCGGACGTCCGCTAAGATAAGGCAGTCGGATCTCATCTCATTCACAAAGCTGAGCGTGAAAATGCCGAAAGAACATAATGAACAAGTACATCCGAGAAGCGGGTGGGCTAAAGCGGGCACAGTAATCGCGGTATTGGTGCCTGCCCTCACACTGCTCGGTGGTGCGGGCTACCAACTCATGGAATTCGGTAACGTCAAAGCTACTGTTAAGCAGCAAAGCTTAAGAATTGATGAGTATCGAGAGCAAAACCGTAAGCTTTCGGACACCAGAGATGAACTGTCGAAAGAACTCAACTTAGTGAAATCGAAACTCACGGCAGCGGAAAATAAACTGGTAGAGGTCGATAAACAACTCGGCACTGCATACGCAACGATCGAGCATTACACCATAACGTCTGATCGACTCCAGAGGCAGCTCTCTAGGAACGACCCGTGCATCGCCATACAACAGACCATCGCGAAACTTGAGGCGACCCTGGCTCGTAATGATTACTTTCGCTTAGCGGATGATCGGAGGGAAGAGACGAAAGCCCAGATTATCGAACATCAGGGATCACTGAGAGCCTGCTTAGGCCGAGCCTAATGAACGCAATGGCGGAATGACTGAAAGCTCCCAGGGAGACCAACGAAGAATCATCTGGTCCGAGGCAATACTGGACCTGAATATCATTGAGATCACCGGGTAGTTTTTGTGCAAGTTTTTGCGCAGGCACAAAAAAGCCGATCTAGCTGATCGGCTCAAGTGTCTGATTTTACTCAGGAATAATGGTCGGGACGGAGTGATTCGAACACTCGACCCCTAGCACCCCATGCTAGTGCGCTACCGGACTGCGCTACGCCCCGACTAGGCGTGTTACTGGGTTCGCTTCTTAACGAAGCGAACCGGAATATACCGCAAGCTTTTGAAATGTGGAAGTATTTTTAAAGCTTGAATCATTTTTTCAGCACCACCAGTACATCTTCCAATTCGGAGATCATTTGGCGGATCAGTTGCTTGTATTGAGTGGTGTCGTCTTTGGCTTCGTCACCGGACATACGCTGGCGTGCGCCGCTGATGGTGAACCCTTGGTCGTACAGCAACGCGCGGATCTGTCGGATCATCAGCACGTCCTGGCGCTGATAATACCGACGGTTCCCGGTGCGTTTGACGGGGTTGAGTTGAGGAAACTCCTGCTCCCAATAGCGCAGCACGTGCGGTTTTACCGCACACAACTCGCTGACTTCACCGATGGTGAAGTAGCGCTTGCCTGGGATGACGGGTAGCTCGTCGTTATGACTTGGTTCCAGCATAAGCCTCAACTCGGGCCTTCAACTTCTGCCCTGGACGAAAGGTGACCACACGGCGAGCCGTGATCGGGATTTCTTCTCCCGTTTTTGGATTGCGGCCAGGCCGCTGGCGTTTATCTCGCAGGTCAAAATTGCCGAAACCGGACAATTTGACCTGTTCGTTGTCCTCCAGAGCGTGCCTGATCTCTTCAAAAAACAGCTCGACCAATTCCTTGGCCTCGCGCTTGTTCAGACCCAACTCTTCGTACAGACGTTCCGCCATCTCAGCTTTCGTCAAAGCCCCCATACGTCACTTCCTTAACGTGGCGTTCAACCTTTGTTCGAGCGAGGTGAGGATATTTTGCGTCGTGGTATTCACCTCATCGTCATTAAGAGTGCGCGATGGATGCTGCCAGGTCAAGCCAACTGCAAGGCTTTTTCTATGCGGATCAATGCCTTTACCCTGATAGACGTCAAATAGCCTGAGGTCTGTCAGCCATTCCCCTGCATTTTCACGGATTACATCCAGAACCGCAGTGGCAGCGACTTCGCGGTCGGCGATCAAGGCCAGGTCGCGACGCACTTCAGGGAAGCGCGACAACTCGCTGAATTTAGGCATCTTGCCCGACGCAACTTCAGCCAAGACTAGCTCAAACACGAAGACTGGACGGTCCAGACCCAGGGTTTTCGACAGTTCCGGGTGAATGGCGCCGACGAAGCCCACCAGGCGACCTCCACGCTCGATACGTGCAGTCTGGCCTGG
The DNA here is from genome assembly GCF_052046095.1 of Pseudomonas sp. 22072. Classification (NCBI taxonomy): domain Bacteria; kingdom Pseudomonadati; phylum Pseudomonadota; class Gammaproteobacteria; order Pseudomonadales; family Pseudomonadaceae; genus Pseudomonas; species Pseudomonas sp. 22072. Next base: position 66,118 of record NZ_JBQEQE010000010.1, on the reverse strand, counting down.
GTGCAAGGCAGGGTGGCTGCCCGATACAAACGTAAAGGCGTCCAGCGCACCGGCAAAGCCCAGCACCGCTTCCACGTCTGCCTTGACGTCGAAGAAGTCCACGACCTCACGGCCTTGCGCCCAGCCTTCCGGCAGACGGCTGCCGCAGACAACACCCGCCAGCATCGGCTCTTGCTTCAAGCCATCGAGCTGGCCGACGAAACGCAAGCCGCTTTCGAACAGACGCACGCGGTCTTGCTGGCGGTTCAGGTTGTGGGAAAGTGCCTTTACCAGGCCCGGCCACAGCGACGAACGCATGGCAGCCATATCGTTGGAGATCGGGTTGGCCAGCAGCAACGGTTCAACACCGGGGTTGAACAGTTCGAACTGCTTTGGATCGATGAAGCTATAGGTCACAGCTTCCTGATAACCACGGGCCACCAGCAGGCGGCGCAGTTCAGGCAGGTGCGCACGCGCTTCGGCCTTGGGTTGCGGTGCCAGGCGTGCTTGCGGATAGCGAACCGGCAGGCGGTTGTAACCGTACAGGCGCGCTAGCTCTTCGATCAGGTCGACTTCCAGGCTGATGTCGAAGCGATGGCTAGGTACTGCAACCTGCCACTGCCCTTCCCCACCCGCGGAAATACCCAGGCCGAGCGCAGACAGCAGTTGCTCGATTTCAGCCGGCTCGATGACCAGGCCAAGCATCTGCTCAACGCTTTTGGCACGCAAGGTAATCGGTGCAATCGACGGCAGGTACTGTTCGTTGACAGTTTCGGTAATCGGGCCGGCTTCACCACCGGTGATTTCCAGCAGCAGGCCGGTAGCGCGCTCCATGGCTTCACGGGCGAGTTTCCAGTCCACGCCACGCTCGTAGCGGTGCGACGCATCGGTGTGCAGGCCGTAGGAACGAGCCTTGCCAGCGATCGCGATCTGGTCGAAGAACGCGCTTTCAAGGAATACGTCACGGGTGGTCGCGGATACACCGCTGTGCTCACCACCCATCACGCCGGCAATTGCCAGGGCGCGAGCGTGGTCGGCGATGACCAGAGTGTCGGCACGCAGGCTGACTTCCTGGCCATCGAGCAGCACCAGCTTCTCGCCTTCTTCGGCCATACGCACGCGGATGCCGCCATTGATTTCGGCAAGATCAAACGCATGCAACGGCTGGCCGAGTTCCAGCATCACGTAGTTGGTGATGTCGACGGCGGCGTCGATGCTGCGTACATCGGCACGACGCAGGCGCTCAACCATCCACAGCGGCGTTGGCTTGGACAGGTCCACGTTACGGATCACACGCCCCAGGTAACGCGGGCAGGCGTTTGGTGCCAGTACCTCAATCGAGCGCACTTCGTCGTGTACCGCCGGTACGGCAGCGACCACTGGACGAGTGACAGGTGCGTTGTACAGCGCGCCCACTTCACGGGCCAGGCCAGCCAGGGACAGGCAGTCGCCGCGGTTGGGGGTCAGGTCGACCTCGATGCTGGCGTCTTCGAGTTCCAGGTAAACACGGATGTCCTGACCCACTGGCGCGTCGGCCGGCAGCTCCATCAGGCCATCATTGCCCTCACCCACTTGCAGCTCGGCCTGGGAGCACAGCATGCCGTTGGATTCAACGCCACGCAGCTTGGCCTTCTTGATCTTGAAGTCGCCCGGCAACTGGGCACCGATCATAGCGAACGGGATCTTCAGGCCCGGGCGCACATTAGGCGCTCCGCACACGACCTGAAAGGTTTCCGAACCGTTGCTGACCTGGCACACACGCAATTTGTCGGCATCCGCGTGCTGCTCGGTGCTCAACACCTCGCCCACCACCACACCACTGAAAACACCGGCGGCCGGCGTAACGCTATCGACCTCAAGACCGGCCATCGACAGGCGAGCAACCAGCTCGTCGCGATCTACCTGCGGGCTTACCCAGCCACGCAGCCATTGTTCACTGAATTTCATCCTGCTCTCCTAAAGATTCGTTACGACTAGCGAAATTGCGCGAGGAACCGCAAGTCGTTGTCGAAGAACAGACGCAAGTCGTTCACGCCGTAACGCAGCATGGCCAGACGCTCAACGCCCATGCCGAAGGCAAAGCCCGAGAACTCTTCTGGATCGATCCCGGACATGCGCAGCACGTTGGGGTGAACCATGCCGCAGCCCATCACTTCCAGCCAGCCGGTCTGCTTGCACACACGGCAGCCTTTACCGCTGCACATCACGCATTCCATGTCGACTTCAGCGGATGGCTCGGTGAACGGGAAGAACGAAGGACGGAAACGTACCGCCAACTCTTTTTCGAAGAACACCCGCAGGAACTCTTCGATGGTGCCTTTGAGGTCGGCGAAATTGATATCGCGATCAACCAGCAGGCCTTCGACCTGGTGGAACATCGGCGAATGGGTGATATCCGAGTCGCTACGGTACACACGGCCTGGGCAGACAATGCGGATCGGCGGCTTGTTCGCTTCCATGGTGCGGACCTGTACCGGCGAGGTATGGGTGCGCAGCAGCATGTTGGCGTTGAAATAGAAGGTGTCGTGCATCGACCGGGCCGGGTGATGGCCTGGGATGTTGAGCGCCTCGAAGTTGTGGTAGTCGTCTTCGACCTCAGGGCCTTCGGCAATGCCGTAGCCGATGTGGGTGAAGAACTGTTCGATACGTTCCAGAGTCCGGGTGATCGGATGCAGACCGCCCGACGCCTGGCCACGACCAGGCAAGGTCACGTCAATGGACTCGGCGGCGAGCTTGGCCGCAAGATCGGCCTCCTCGAGCGACGCCTTGCGCGCATTGAGAACCTCTGTGACACGCTCCTTGGCGACGTTGATCAGCGCACCGACTTGCGGACGCTCTTCAGCGGGCAGATTTCCCAGGGTCTTCATCACCTGAGTCAATTCACCTTTCTTGCCAAGGTAGTGAACCCGGATTTGCTCCAGGGCATTTACATCTTCAGCGCTTTGCACAGCCTCAAGGGCTTGGGCGACGAGCGCGTCCAGGTTTTCCATGTACAGACTCCAGATACAAAATAGGGGAAGAGCTTGAAGGCTCTTCCCCTATTTATGACGTTTACCACCTTGGGCCACAGGAGTAGCCCAGGGTGACTGTCGGGGGTACTTAAGCCAAGGAGGCTTTAGCTTTCTCGACAATCGCAGCAAACACCGCTTTTTCGTTCACGGCCAGTTCAGCCAGAACCTTACGGTCGATTTCGATGGACGCTTTTTTCAGGCCAGCGATGAAACGGCTGTAGGACAGACCGTTAACACGTGCACCGGCGTTGATACGAGCGATCCACAGAGCGCGGAACTGACGTTTTTTCTGACGACGGTCACGGTAGGCGTATTGGCCTGCCTTGATTACCGCTTGCTTGGCAACACGGAATACGCGTGAACGCGCGCCGTAGTAGCCTTTAGCAAGTTTCAGAATTTTTTTGTGACGCTTACGGGCCATGACGCCACGCTTTACACGAGCCATGAGTTACTTCCTCTATTCTTGAACCAAAATTAACGAAGGCGCAGCATGCGCTCGACTTTTGCCACGTCAGACGGATGCAGCAAGCTGCTACCGCGCAGTTGACGCTTACGCTTGGTCGACATTTTGGTCAGGATGTGGCTCTTGAAAGCGTGCTTGTGCTTGATGCCGTTAGCAGTTTTCAGAAACCGCTTAGCAGCACCACTTTTAGTTTTCATCTTTGGCATGTTCGGTACTCCGCATTCAGTTGATAAACATAATCAGAAGGCCTGCCGTGCCCTGTTGATTACTTCTTCTTTTTCGGGGCGATGACCATAATAAGCTGGCGTCCTTCCATCTTAGGATGCTGTTCGACCGAACCGTACTCCAGCAGGTCAGCTTCAACCCGCTTGAGGAGTTCCATCCCCAGCTCCTGGTGGGCCATCTCACGGCCGCGGAATCGCAAGGATACCTTGGCCCTGTCCCCATCACTCAGGAAACGTACCAGGTTGCGCAGTTTTACCTGGTAATCCCCTTCCTCCGTCCCTGGACGAAACTTGATTTCTTTTACTTGAATCTGCTTCTGGTTCTTCTTCGCTGCGGCAACCTGCTTCTTCTTTTCGAAGATCGATTTACCGTAGTCCATCACCCGACAAACAGGTGGGATTGCATCGGCGGAGATTTCCACCAGGTCCAGCTTGGACTCTTCTGCAATACGAAGCGCTTCATCAATCGAGACGATGCCAATCTGCTCGCCATCAGCGCCAATTAACCGAACCTCGCGTGCCGAGATATTCTCGTTGATCGGGGCTTTCGGTGCAGCTCGTTTATCTTGTCTCATTTCACGCTTAATAATAATTACTCCGAATCTGGGCGACCACGCCGGGAAACCGCTTGCGCGAGGAACTCAGCGAACTGGGCGACGGGCATCGAGCCCAGGTCAGCACCTTCACGAGTACGCACAGCGACAGTCTGCATCTCGACTTCCCGATCTCCGATAACCAAAAGATAGGGAACCTTGAGCAAAGTATGCTCGCGGATTTTAAAGCCGATCTTTTCATTTCTCAAGTCGGACTTGGCACGAAATCCGCTTTCGTTGAGAGTTTTTTCAACTTCAGCGGCAAAATCTGCCTGTTTATCAGTGATATTCATGATCACTGCCTGGGTCGGAGCCAGCCACGCAGGGAACGCGCCCTCGTAGTGCTCGATCAGGATACCGACGAACCGTTCGAACGAACCGAGGATCGCCCGGTGCAGCATAACCGGGTGCTTACGGCTGTTGTCTTCGGAGACGTATTCGGCTCCCAGACGGATCGGCAGGTTAAAATCGAGCTGCAGGGTACCACACTGCCAGACACGGCCAAGGCAATCTTTGAGCGAGAACTCGATCTTCGGACCGTAGAACGCGCCCTCACCCGGCTGCAGATCGTACGCAAGGCCCGCACTGTCAAGCGCAGCGGCCAATGCCGCTTCGGCGCGATCCCATAGTTCGTCGGAACCGACGCGTTTTTCCGGACGAGTGGACAGCTTCATCTCGACTTCGGTAAAGCCGAAATCGCGATAAACGTCCATGGTCAGCTTGATGAACGCTGCGGACTCGGCCTGCATCTGCTCTTCGGTGCAGAAGATGTGGGCGTCGTCCTGGGTGAAGCCACGCACCCGCATGATGCCGTGCAGCGCACCCGATGGTTCGTTACGGTGGCAGGCACCGAACTCGGCCAGGCGCATCGGCAACTCGCGGTAGCTCTTCAGGCCCTGATTGAATACCTGCACGTGGCATGGGCAGTTCATCGGCTTGATGGCGTAGTCGCGGTTTTCCGACTGGGTGGTGAACATGTTGTCGGCGTAGTTGGCCCAGTGCCCGGATTTCTCCCACAGGCTGCGATCAACCACCTGGGGAGTCTTGATCTCCAGGTAACCGTTTTCGCGCTGCACCTTGCGCATGTACTGCTCAAGCACCTGGTACAGGGTCCAGCCATTCGGGTGCCAGAACACCATGCCCGGCGCTTCTTCCTGAAGGTGGAACAGGTTCAGGCGCTTGCCGATCTTGCGGTGGTCGCGTTTTTCAGCTTCTTCGATGCGCTGGATATAGGCGGCCAGTTGCTTCTTGTCAGCCCAGGCCGTGCCGTAGATCCGTTGCAGCTGTTCGTTCTTGGCGTCACCGCGCCAGTAGGCACCGGAGAGCTTGGTCAGCTTGAACGATTTGAGAAAGCGCGTGTTCGGCACGTGCGGGCCACGGCACATATCCACGTATTCTTCGTGGTAGTACAGCCCCATGGCCTGCTCGTCCGGCATGTCTTCTACCAGACGCAGCTTGTAGTCCTCGCCACGTGCAGTAAACACGTCGATCACTTCGGCACGCGGGGTGACTTTCTTGATGACGTCGTAATCTTTTTCGATCAGCGCGTGCATGCGCTGCTCGATGGCCGCCAGGTCGTCCGGCGTAAAAGGACGCTCATAGGCGATGTCGTAATAGAAGCCTTCTTCAATGACCGGGCCGATCACCATCTTGGCGGTTGGATACAGTTGCTTGACCGCATGGCCAATCAAGTGCGCGCAAGAGTGGCGAATGATCTCCAGCCCCTCTTGATCCTTGGGCGTGATGATTTGCAGGCTGGCGTCGCTGGTGATCAGGTCGCTGGCATCAACCAGCTTGCCGTCGACCTTGCCGGCCACGGTGGCCTTGGCCAGGCCAGCACCAATGGATGCGGCGACCTCGGCTACGGAAACCGGATGATCGAATGAACGCTGACTGCCGTCGGGAAGAGTAATAGTTGGCATGGCGCCTCCTCTCCTAGTGGTGACCCCTACCAAAGGTCACGTGGGTTGGGATGAGCCAGTACAAGATCCAACACCAGGCCGCTCAATAATGAACGCCTGCCTTACAGCGGCAGGAGCCTTTCGGCCAACCGATAATCGAACCAGAGTGACTGGAGTGAACAAAAAGAACCTGGCAAGGCGGCAAATGGCGCGCCCGGAAATAGCCAGGCAAGGATGCTAGCACAGATGAACGGTCATCGCGTTGGTCAAGCGCTGGGTAAAGAGCAATTCATGGCTTTACAGTTGCAAAAGTGAACTTGAGCTGTACGCAGGGCCTCAAAGCCACTGAGAATCGCCGTTCGTCCTCGACCCAAAGGAGCATCCCATGATGCGTTTTACCTCTACCCTCGCTGTCGCCGCTACCCTGAGCCTCCTTTCCCTCGGCGCGCAGGCTGCAGCCCCTTCCAACTGGCCAGCTGGCGCCCGTGACGCCTTCGTCAACGACTGCAGTGCCGCAGCCAGCCAGAACGTGGACGTCAAAACTGCCAAAGCCCACTGTGAATGTGGCGCTGACAAGATCAATGCCGAATTGAGCACTGCCGAGATCAAGGAATTGATGACCAACCAGAACGCCAGCCCGGAGCTTAAAAACAAAGCAGTCGCGGCTATTTCGTCCTGCAAAGTGGTGAAGAAAAAGTAAGATTGGCTGACGATTCGACGGTCATTTCGCTGAAAAAACAGCCTGAAAACTGCCATTTCACACAAATTATGCAGGTTTTACGGCTTTTTTTAACAGCTGATATTTCGTCGCAAAGCCCCGTGAATCGGGGCTTTCAGCCAAAAAATGAATCAAACGCAAAGCGATTGATTAGCAAACAGTGCCTTGGGGGGGCTCCCAAGCCGAACATTTCGACTATGATAGCCCTGTGTGCCCAGTTGGCCTGAGCAGCACAGCACTACTGAAAATATATGTTTCTTGGAGATACACCATGTCTAATCGCCAAACCGGCACCGTTAAATGGTTCAACGATGAAAAAGGCTTCGGCTTCATCACTCCTCAAGGTGGCGGTGACGACCTGTTCGTACACTTCAAAGCTATCGAAAGCGACGGTTTCAAAAGCCTGAAAGAAGGCCAAACCGTTTCCTTCGTGGCTGAGAAAGGCCAAAAGGGTATGCAAGCTGCACAGGTTCGCGGCGAGTAATTCTCCGCTGAGCTAAAAAGACCCCGTCCATGTGACGGGGTTTTTTATGGGCGATGCAAAAGCCGTATCAGCCGCAGTTAACCCGGTTGATCACCAGATTGTCGTCGGTGTTCAGGTTCAGGCGGTCGGAGCGATACTCCAGCGTGACCATGTCGTTGGGCTTGAGGATGCGTGCATTCTGCGCGCCAGCCCGCGTACGTGCTTGCTCCAGCAACTGGGGCGAGGCTTTCTGGCCGATGGCGAACTCTGCGGCCTTCGACTCACAGCGGCTATGACCGGCATCGGTCACAGTGGCAGCTTTGCCTGGCTCAGAGGCACCCGGGGTACTGCAACCCGCCAACGCGAGCGCAGCCAACAAAGTACCGAATGATGCGAGCTTCCAAGGCATGAAGCCTCCTATGATAAAAAGTGGACAGAGATCGTGCGACAGCATTCAAAGCGATTGGTTTCAAGACGTTAACCGCCTGTGGGCAAGTCTGCCTGAGTCGCAGCCTGCAATCGCTTGGTGAATCGTGACTAGATATGAACGTATTCAGTAGATATCGATGTAGTCCGACGAAGGAGTAGGCCAATTCTGCTTCAGCGCGTTGAAAATCTGCATGACCCAGACTTCATCGCTGGCCGCCACGTTGCCGACATAGCCGGAACCTTTGGCCCAGGTCTCCAGGCGAAACACCAGGCCAGCGATATCAGCCCCACCGACTACGCCGGAAGAAATGTAGGCGATGCCTTCTTTGGTTACCCGCAACTGGGTATGTTCGTCGTCACTGGCGCTGCCAAGCAATTGGCGCACGGCGTCCAGCGTCAGGTTGTCGGGCTTGCTCAAATCGATTTGCACGCGGTGTTTCCCGGCCATTTAACAGGCCAACAGTGTCGCACAGCCGCCGCTTCATGCCTAAGTAGCAGTGCCAAATGCCGTACAAAATGCTTAACTGCGCCCCTCTGGAACGGCGTTCCAGTGCATTGCCCCCGCATTTTTAGCCCGTGAGATTTCCATGACCACCGTAACGCTTCAAGCCGACATCAAAGCCAAGTGGCCCCAAGGGCAAAGTTCCTACAGCCCCGGAAGCCCGGAAGAACTGGCGATCATTGGTATCGACCTGTTAGTCAAGGAACTGGGCACCCAGGCGGCGCAAGCATTCATCGGCCAGATATTCGAGAAATACCCGGCCGACTACATGGGCGCCCAAGAGCGCGAATAGAACAGGGCGACGAGCGCCGCCCCGCTAACTTACTTCAGACGCGCCAGGCGCTCGGTCAGCAGATCGAAGAAGCCCTGGGCGTCGCCATTCTCAACCCAGAACACATTCTTCGGCTGCTTGAGGCCGTCATACCAATCGACAATGGTCTGGCCGAAGGTCGGGCCTTCGCGGCTGTCGACCACCATATTGGCCTCACGACCGCTGAACAGCGAAGGCTTGAGCAGGTACGCCACCACGGTAGCGTCATGGACCGGGCCACCCGGAATGCCGTAGTGCTCCATATCGCCTTTGACGTACTCATTCAGAATACTGCTGACGACTTTGCTCGCGTTGTTGTTCAGGTCCGCAATCTTCTTCAGGCGGGCGTCGCTGGTGAGGACTTTATGGGTCACGTCCAACGGCAGGTAGGTCAACTTCACACCGCTTTTGAGCACGATCTCCGCCGCCACCGGATCGGCAAACAGGTTGAACTCGGCCACTGGGGTGATATTGCCGCCGTTGAAGTGGGCGCCGCCCATCACGACCACTTCCTTGATGCCCTGGGTGATTTCGGGCGCTTGAGTCAGCGCCAGTGCCAGGTTGGTCTGCGGGCCGAGCATGGCGATGGTGATGCTGTGCGGCTTGGCGCTGCTCAGGGTCTTGATCAGGTAGTCGACTGCATTGCCTTCGGCCAGGCCTTTTTTCGGTTCATGCACCGTGACGCCCGAGATGCCTTCCTTGCCATGGATATTCTCGGCGTAGATCGGTTTGCGCAACAACGGCGCTGGCGCACCTGCGTACACCGGGATGTCCTCGCGCCCTGCCCACTCGCGCGCCAGGCGCGCGTTGCGGGAGGTCTTGTCCAGGCGCACATTGCCGGCGACGGTGGTCAGCGCACGAATGCTCAACTCCTCCGGCGAGGCCATGGCGAACAGCAAGGCCACCACGTCATCGGCACCCGGGTCGGTATCGATGATCAGGTCGATTTTTTCCGCCGCTTGGGCGCTTGCAGCAGTGAGCGCGGACAAAAGCAGAACACTCCGGAACAGGTTTTTCAGGGTAGGTAGACCACGTTGCATAAAGCACTCCTTGTCATAGGGGGGACGCTAGAACGTTACGCCGGACACCAGCGCGATATTGCAGTACGGCTGGCACTCGCCAGTGCGCACCACAGCGCGGGCATTGCGGCTCAATTGCTTGAATTGGTCATGGCTGAGCAGGCGTCGCTCGCCCAGTGCAGCCTGCTCTGTGAGCGTATTTAGCGCGGTCAGCGCGGGCGGTTGCTTCAGCAGGATCTCTTCTGCCAGAACATGGCTTTCCACCTGCATTTCGCTAAGCACGATGCGCAAGGTGCTGATGAAGTCCGGGATGCCCTGGGTCAGTGCCAGGTCGATCAATTCGACGCCGGGAGGTACCGGCAGGCCGGCATCGCCGATGACCAGAATGTCACCGTGGCCCAGGGACGCGATCACGCGCGACAGGGCGATATTCAGCAAAGGTGTCTTTTTCATGCGGGCACAAAACCTTGTACGTCGTGCAGCGTAGGAATGGAAGGCTGAGCGCCGGCGCGGGTCACTGACAACGCCGCCGCCACTTGGCCAAAACGGATCGCCTCGGCTTCGCTCTGGCCCGCGGCCAGCGCGGCGGCAAAGCCACCGACAAAGGTATCGCCAGCAGCGGTGGTATCCACCGCCTTGACCTTCGGCGCCACCAGGTGCTCAAAGCTCTTGCCGTCGGCAAACAGCGCGCCCTGGGCGCCCAGGGTGATGATGACCTTGCCAGCACCCGCCTGGATCAGCGCGGTCGCGGCGACCTTGGCACTGTCGAGGGAGTCGACCGCTACGCCGCTGAGAGCGCTGGCCTCGCTTTCATTGGGGATCAGATAATCGATCGAGGCATACCAGTCAGCGGGCAATGGTCCGCTTGCCGGGGCCGGGTTGAGGATGACGGTCTTGCCCAGTTCGCGACCCCGCTTGAGCGCATACCCAACGGTCTCCATCGGCACCTCAAGCTGGCAGATGATCACGTCTGCCGCCTGCAGCACAGCGTCGCACGTTCGCAGCGACGCAGGCGTCAGCTCACCGTTGCTGCCGGCCACAATGACAATGGCGTTCTGGCTGCTGTCATCGACCACGATCAACGCCACACCGCTGGAGCCATCCACCGTGCTGACGGCCTGGCAGTCGATCCCTTCCACCAGCAGCGCATCGCGCAATTGGCTGCCATAGGCGTCGGTACCGATGCACCCCACCATGGCGACACTCGCCCCCAGGCGTGCCGAGGCGACGGCCTGGTTGGCGCCCTTGCCACCGGGCACAGTGGAAAATGTCTGGCCGATCAGGGTTTCACCGGCACGCGGCAAGCGACTGGCGCGGGTGACCAGGTCCATGTTCAAGCTGCCTATTACCACTACTTTTGCTGGCATACATCAGTACTCATCAATTCGGTTCAGCGGTATTGGGCGAACACATCAGCCAATGGCGCGGTCGACTCACGCAAAACAATACTGGGCGTCACGATACGTTGATCGATCGGCAGTTGGGGGGTTGCTATTCGTTGCAGTAATAATTCGGCCGCAGTCTCGCCCAATTGCAGGATCGACTGGCCAACCGTCGTCAGCGCCGGGTAGACGTAGCGCCCCATCTGGATGTCATCGAAACCGATGACCGACAGCTCGCCCGGCACCCGCACATTGCGCTCGGCGGCGGCGCGCAGCACGCCAAAACCAATCATATCGTTGCTGGCGAAAATCGCGCTGGGCGGGTGTTGCGATAATAACTGTACGGCTGCGGCATACCCGCCCGTGCTGGTGAAATCGCTTTCCAGGGTACGACTGGACAACACCTCGATGCCCGCCTCGCGCAATGCACGCTGGTACCCGGCCAGGCGCATCTGCGCCACGCGGGTATGCCCAGGGCCGCCGATACAGGCGATGTCCCGGTGCCCCAACTCCAGCAAGTGCCGGGTCGCCAGGTAAGCGCCCTCTTCGTGATCGATGCGCACCAGGTCCACATCAATCCCATCCAGCGCCCGGTCGACAATCACCATCGGCGTGCGCACTGCACTCAAGCCTGCGGCAAGGCCACTGTCATCACCGCCCACGGATGTCACGATCAAGCCGTCGACGCGTTTTTCCAGCAACACGCGCAAATAACTGCGCTGTTTCTCTGCGTCGTCATCCGAGTTGCAGAGGATCACGCAATAGCCATTACGCTCGCAGTAATCCTCGATACCCCGAGCCAGCTCGGCAAAATACGGGTTGAGGCTGTTGGGCACCAGCAGCCCGATGGTGGCCGTGGTCTTGGCCTTGAGCGAGCGTGCCACGGCACTGGGCACGTAGTCCAACTGCTTGATCGCCGCCTCGACCTTGATGCGTACCGGCTCGCTGACTGGGCGCGTCTTGTTCACCACATGGGACACGGTGGTGTAGGAAATACCTGCAAGCGCTGCCACATCCTTGATCGTTGCCATGGTTCAGCCCCGCCGACTGGCGCGCTGGCTGCGATAAGTATCGAGGACCACGGCAATCACGATCACGGCACCGGTAATGATGCGTTTAGTCGGTTCCGTCGCGCCGATCTGCGCCAGCCCGGCGGCCAGGACCGAAATAATCAACACCCCGAAGAACGTACTGATGACCGAGCCACGCCCGCCCATCAGGCTGGTGCCACCGATCACTACGGCGGCGATCACTTGCAGCTCCAGGCCCGAACCGGCATTCGGGTCCGCCGCTTCCAGGCGCGAGATCTGGAACAGCGCCGCCACACCAGCCAACAGGCCCATCAGGCTGAACACCAGGACCTTGTAAGGCTTGGGATTGATACCCGCCAGGCGCACCGCTTCTTCGTTGGTGCCGATGCCGATCAGGTAGCGACCGAAGACCGTACGGGTCAGTACCAACTGGGCCGCGATGATCACCAGCAAGGCGATGATGAACGACGGAGAAATACCGAAGGCAATCGGGTTGGACAGCCAGGCAAACGAGTCACCGATATAAGCGGTGCGCGAGCCCGTCATCTGGTAGGCCACGCCGCGGGCCATCTCCAGCACGCCGAGGGATACGATAAATGACGGAATGCGCCAGGCCACCGTGATGGAACCGGTGATGGTGCCGGCCAACGCCGCGCAACCCATGCCCAACAGAGCGGCAGGCAACACGCTCCAGCCCCAGCCCAGGATCGCCACGCTGACTGCCGAGGCCGCCAATGCCAGTACCGATCCCACAGACAGGTCGATGCCGCCAATGATCAGGATGAAGGTCATGCCCACCGCCAGCACCATCAGGTCTGGAATCTGGTTGGCCAGGGTGCTGAAGGTGTCATAGGACAGAAAGTGATCGCTGAGCATCGAGAACAGCGCAATCATCGCCAGCAGGGCACCCGCCAGCCCGAGGTAGGTACCCAGGCCATAGAAGTTGCCGCCAGTTTTACCGGGGGAAATGTTTGTTTTCATGGGGTATTCCTAGGCGCTGCTTCGTTGAGCAGCGCATCACGTTTCTGATAGCCGGCAAAGGCGGCGGCGAGCAATTCGTCCTGGGTCCAGCTGTCACGCTCGAAGGTCTCGATCAGGCGCCCGGCGGACAGCACACCGATGCGGTCACAGATCAGCATCAGCTCACGCAGGTCACTGGACACCACCACCAGCGCTTTGCCCTGGCGGGTCAATTCACCGAGCAAGGCATAGATATCGAACTTGGCACCGACGTCGATACCGCGGGTGGGCTCATCGAACAGCATTACTGCGCAGTCGCGCTCCAGCCAGCGGCCAATCACCACCTTCTGCTGGTTACCACCCGACAGCTCGGACACCAGTTGCGTCGGGCTGGAACTGCGGATTCGCATGGCGTCGATCTGGCGCTTGGCCAGAGCGGTTTCGTTACGGCTGTTGACGACGCCCCCGCCGGAAATTTCCGGCATGTTGCCCAAGGCGATGTTGGCGCTGATGGACTGGGTCAGCAGCAGGCCTTCGCCCTTGCGGTCTTCGGTGATCAGGGCAATACCATGACCGACCGCGTCGACCGGCGAGCGAATGCTCACCACCTTGGCCGGCGAACCCAAGGCCACGGTGCCGCTATCGGCCGGGTCGGCGCCGAAAATCAGGCGCAGCAATTCGGTGCGACCGGCGCCGATCAGGCCGGAAATGCCAAAGATTTCACCGGCGCGCACTTCAAAGGACACATCGCGGACCTTGTCCGAACGGGTCAGGCCCGTCACGGTCAAGGCCGGACCTCCGATGGTGCGCGGGCCCAAATCGATGTGTTCACCCAGTTCGCGACCGACCATCAAGGTCACCAACTGCTCACTGTTGTAATTGGCCATCGGCTCGACGCAGACCAGCTTGCCGTCGCGCAATACCGCAATGCGCTGGGCGACACGGGCCAACTCTTCGAGCCGGTGCGAAATATAAATGATCGCCACGCCTCGAGCCTGCAGGCGCGTGATTTGTTCAAACAGCATCTCGACTTCACGAGCAGTAAGCATCGCCGTGGGCTCGTCGAGGATCAATACATGGCAGTCGCCGATCAGGTTACGAGCGATCTCGACCATTTGCTGGTGACCAATGCCCAGGCTGCCTACCAGTGTGTCCGGGTCGATCGCGTCCAGGCCGACTTGGGCCATGGCTTCGATCGCGGCTTTGCGCAATTGTTTGCGGCTGATCCAACCACAGCGGCTCGGCAGGTTATCCAGGAACAGGTTTTCAGCCACGGTCAGCGTCGGCAGCAGGTTGAGTTCCTGCATGACCATGCGCACGCCCAAGGCTTCGGCCTGGGTGCGGCTGGCGGGGCGATAATCCTGACCGTTGAATTGCATGTGCCCGGTGGTGGGCGTGACCAGGCCGCCGATGATCTTCGACAAGGTACTTTTGCCTGCGCCGTTCTCACCGGTCAGCGCCAACACTTCCCCGCGATTGAGCGTCAGGGTGATGTCGGACAGAACCGGTTGGGCATAGGTCTTACCGATACCGCTGACCGAGAGGACAGCGTTCGGGGCGGAAGATGACATAGGAAAATCTCCAGGCGCCCGCTCAGGACGAGCGGGCGCTGTTGGGTACTGCCAGGATTACTGCTTGATGACGAGTTCGACCGGGGTTTCGATCACGCCATCTTTGGCATCGACTTTCTCACCCTTGACCAGCTTCAGCGCGTTCTGGATACCGAACACGGCTTGCTGGGCGGCGGCCTGGTCAGCGGTGGCCAACACGCGGCCGTCCTTGAGCATTGGCTTGATCGCGTCAATGTTGTCGTAACCTACCACCAACACCTTGCCGGCCTTGCCTGCCGCACGCACGGCGGAAACAGCGCCCAGGGCCATGTTGTCGTTACCGGCCAACAGCGCCTTGATATCCGGCGTTTCGCTCAGCATCGCTGCCGCGATTTTGTTGCCTTGGTCGATTTCCCAGTTACCGGATTGGGTGGAAACAATCTTCATGCCTGCCGCGTCCATCGCATCCTTGAAGCCTGCGGTGCGCTGCTGGGCATTGGTGGTAGTGGGTACGCCCTCGATGATGCCGACCTTGTCACCGGCGGCCAGTTGCTTGGCCAGGTAGTCGCCCACCAGCTTGGAGCCTTTGCGGTTATCCGGGCCTACAAACGGAATATCGAGGTTTTTGCTTTTGAGTACTTCCGGGTCCAGGCGATTGTCGATGTTGACCACCTTGATACCGGCATCGGAAGCCTTTTTCAGCACACTGGCGAGTGCCTTGGAGTCGGCGGGAGCAATGACAAGCGCATCAACCTTGGCGTTGATCATTTCGTTGACAATGGCGATCTGCGCGCTGGTATCGGTTTCGTTCTTGATGCCGTTGGAGATCAACTTGAATTCTGTTGGGTGCGCTTTCTGGTAATCCTTCGCACCGTCGGTCATGGTGACGAAAAACTCATTGGCAAGGGACTTCATGACCAAACCCACGGTAGGCGTTTTGGCAGCGTCATCGGCAAATGCAGAAGAGAGAGGCAAAGCGGCGGATGCGGCAGCAAGCACAGCAACAGCAAGAAGACGTCCAGCAAATGGCAGCTTCATGGGTTCACTCCGATCTTATGATTATTGTGAGCAACGCTTGCACCGAAGAGCCCTTCGGCAGCCCTCCCACCTGGGCGGCTGATACGAGCTGTCACGATGCGCCAAGGGCGCAGTGAAACATCTCGCAAACGTTTGCGTTGAGCAAACTATGAGAACCTTGTCGAGATTTGTCAACGGTAGCAGCAAGCCTTTCATTGGCGCCCTCCAAGCTCTCCCTTGAGCCACCGACCGCTGATACGTTTAAGCCAGCTCGCCGTTTCTGCCGTTCGCTGAAACGACAGACTGCACTGCGAATGATCGACCACAGCGCTCGGACATATCGTGATCGCTTTCGGACAACCGAACACCACAACCCTTCGCGTTCGGAAAGCCGGACAGCGCCAAGCCCCATGAAACTAAAATCTTAGGTTAAGTTGTTTTAAATCAATAAGTTAATTTATAAAAACCAACATGCTCAGTCTGGTACAAATCCTGCTCTTTCTCAGCACCTCGCGGCGTTCAGAACCGCCCGGGTGTTCTAGATGAACCTGCTACAGCACTCATCAAAAACCAGAGAGAAAAATAATGAAATCTGCATTGAAGAACGTCATTCCGGGCGCCCTGGCCCTTCTGCTGCTGTTCCCCGTTGCCGCCCAGGCAAAGGAAGTCGAAAGCAAGACCAAACTGTCCAACGTAGTCATCCTCGCCACCGGCGGTACCATCGCTGGCGCCGGCGCCAGTGCGGCCAACAGTGCCACCTACCAGGCGGCCAAGGTCGGCATCGAACAACTGATCGCCGGCGTTCCTGAGCTTAGCCAGATCGCCAATGTTCGCGGCGAACAAGTGATGCAAATTGCGTCGGAAAGCATCAATAACGAAAACCTTCTGCAACTGGGTCGCCGTGTCGCCGAATTGGCCGACAGCAAGGACGTCGACGGCATCGTGATCACCCACGGCACCGACACCCTTGAAGAAACCGCCTACTTCCTGAACCTGGTGGAAAAAACCGACAAGCCTATCGTGGTGGTCGGTTCCATGCGCCCAGGCACCGCGATGTCGGCGGACGGCATGCTCAACCTTTACAACGCCGTTGCGGTCGCGGGCAGCAAGGATGCACGGGGCAAAGGCGTGCTGGTGACCATGAACGACGAGATCCAATCTGGCCGCGACGTCAGCAAAATGATCAACATCAAGACCGAAGCGTTCAAGAGCCCATGGGGCCCGCTGGGCATGGTCGTCGAGGGTAAATCCTACTGGTTCCGCCTGCCGGCCAAGCGTCACACCATGGATTCTGAGTTCGACATCAAGACCATCAAAAGCCTGCCTGACGTTGAAATTGCCTACGGCTATGGCAACGTGAGCGACACTGCCTACAAGGCATTGGCCCAAGCGGGCGCCAAAGCGATCATTCACGCCGGTACCGGTAATGGGTCAGTATCGTCCAAGGTCGTTCCAGCGCTGGTGGAATTGCGTAAACAAGGCGTGCAGATCATTCGCTCTTCCCACGTCAACGCCGGTGGCATGGTTCTGCGTAACGCCGAACAGCCAGACGACAAATACGACTGGGTCGCCGCCCTTGACCTGAACCCGCAGAAAGCCCGCATCCTGGCGATGGTCGCCCTGACCAAGACCCAGGACAGCAAGGAACTGCAACGGATCTTCTGGGAATACTGATCCCTGCTGATTCATCTGTAGAAAGATGCTTTTGTGGCGAGGGAGCTTGCTCCCGCTGGGCTGCGAAGCGGCCCAAAATACTTGCGNGCGGGCGCTACGCACCCGAGCGGGAGCAAGCTCCCTCGCCACATTCAGCCCCTCTCCCCCCGAACCTCAACAAACTCCCTGATTCGCTGTCAGACGAACTTCTTGAAATTTAAGCAGTTGCGAAATTGCCTACAGTTAAATACTGTATGTGCGTACAGCCAATTAAGGAATGCTCTGTGGCAAAGCCCTCTTCCGCAGCACCTGCAGCGCCTGACGCCTATCAGCGCCTGGCTATCCGCGTGCAAAAAATCATCAATTCGACCAACGCGCAGAAAGCCAAGGCGGCGTTGATCTTCCGTTTACCCGAGGAACCGGAGAACGATTGGCAACGTTTACTGGAAGAGATTGCAGAGAATGACAACGTCACCCTCGCCTATCGGGACGACGGTGGCGTGCAGATTTTTTGGGTTGTACCGAAGGAAGATTGATTGTGAGTGCCCGTTTTATTGCTGTGTGCTGTCTGTTTTTAACCTTCACTGCCAACGCCCAAGCCCCTCGCACCTTCAGCGAAGCCAAGAAGATCGCCTGGAAGCTCTACGCGCCGCAATCCACCGAATTTTATTGCGGCTGCAAATACACCGGTAACCGGGTGAACCTGAAAGCCTGCGGTTACATCCCCCGCAAAAACGCCAACCGCGCTGCACGCATTGAGTGGGAACACATCGTGCCGGCCTGGCAAATCGGACATCAGCGCCAATGCTGGCAAAATGGCGGGCGAAAAAACTGCACGCGCCATGATGAGGTGTTCAAGCGCGCCGAGGCAGACCTGCACAACCTGGTGCCGAGCATCGGCGAAGTGAATGGTGACCGTAACAACTTCAGTTTTGGCTGGCTGCCGGTGCAAAGCGGGCAGTACGGCTCATGCCTGACCCAGGTGGACTTCAAGGCGAAGAAAGTCATGCCGCGCCCGTCCATTCGCGGGATGATCGCACGCACGTATTTTTATATGAGCAAGCAGTATGGCCTGCGCCTGTCGAAGCAGGACCGGCAATTGTATGAAGCCTGGAACAAGACCTATCCGGTGCAAACCTGGGAGCGCCAGCGCAACCAGACAGTGGCGTGCGTGATGGGACGTGGTAATGAATTCGTCGGCCCGGTCAACCTCAAGGCCTGCGGCTGACTGTGGGCGGGGTGCCCGCCCACTTCACCTGCTACTGCGCAGCCTGGTGTTCGATAATCTCCGACACGGTGTCGTTTTTCTTGGCCCGCGCCATTTTTTCGTTTAGCAGCGCCTGCTTGGCTTCGGCCTCGGCTTTGGTCGCGAACGGCCCCAATAGCACCTCATCCTTGCCGTCGACTTTCACAATGTAGAAATTGAACCCGTGCTCCAGCAACCAGGCGGTCAGGTCGGTGATCGCCTGCAGCTTATGGTCCGGCGGGCCGACCCGTATATCCCATTCCTGAGCGGCAATCGCACCGGTTTGCGGCAGGCTTTCGGTCACGGCAGGCTTGGCCTTGGGGGCGTCGACCGACTTACCTTCACCGCATCCGGCCAACGCCAACACCACAATTGCCATCGCTACTTTACGCACTGCCCTGCTCCTTTGAGGATCAAAGAGGCAACTTTACCATTCACTGTCTATTCTGGCCGTCATAAACGTTGGCTTAAACAATGCGAATCATGTATCGCGACCTGTATGATACCGCCATGGGAATTAATGTCGCCTCTATGCGTCCTAGAAAGAGGCAGTCACAGGGAAGCGCTTCGCAGTAAGCTACACACATCCGACACCTACCCTGTCTGAAACATGTGTCCTTAAAAGTAATTCAAGGAGAAGTCCATGCTTATACTCACCCGCAAAGTCGGTGAAAGCATAAACATCGGTGATGACATTACGATCACCATCCTGGGCGTTAGCGGCCAGCAAGTACGAATCGGCATCAACGCACCTAAGGATGTTGCCGTGCATCGCGAGGAGATTTACCAGCGTATCCAGGCCGGCCTGACTGCACCTGACAAAAACCAGACGCCTTGAAACGCCTCCAGTAGCCAGCCTTTTCGTTCACTGTAACGGCTGGCGAAAACCCAATTGGCCTGTTCGCGCTTCCCGGGTGACCAGCGCACGTTGAGCCCTTCCTTCGCTGCAAGATGAAACTGTCAGGGCATCCGGAACTTGTCGCGCTATTGGCAGCCCAACTTCTGACACTTTATCCTGCCGTCCGAGTGCATTTCGGGAACACGTCGATGAGGCCAGCCGCGTCGCAACCGCTTGTTTCAAGATCCTGGATGATCGCCCTGCTGATAGGGCTGGTCTTCGTGGCACTCGGGTGCTGCTTGAGAATGGAAGTGGAAGGGGCCGATCCCGACACCCATTCCTGGTTGGATCTTGCGCTTCTGCTCTGTGGCTACCTGCTTGCGTTCTGCCTCAAGCCAATCCAGAAGGTGATCTTGCGCAAGCTGCGTCAGCGCGCCGCTCATCGCACCCATGGAAAAACCGCACGCTGAGGGCGTTTACCTGTTATCGGATCGCCGGTATTTACAGCGCCGCCGCACCACCTATCATTGGGCTTGCGCAGTCAGTCAAAGGTGCAGATACAGATGGATACCCTCAGTAAAGCCCAGATCGAGTCAGCACTGGCAGCGCGCCTGCCCAGCTATACCGTTGAGTGCACGCTGCATGCCGACGGTACTCTCTCAGCCGTTCTCAGCGGCCCGGGAACCGATCACTTCGCGATTACCGGCATCGTGCGCGCGCATTATCACGGTACAGAAGCCATCAACCGGCTCGCCACCGAGATACTCAGGGAAATGGTGGTGTCGCGCCAGGGGATGAAAAACAGCCGACTGCAGGCACTGTCCGATCCCATCGACTGCATGGAAGGCCGAGACCGGTAACGGGCTCGGCCTTCCACGTATCATGGCGCCAACGAACTTAAGGACAGCAAGCCATCAGCCCCACGCTCGGCTTTCAACGCACCGTATTGCTCGATGCAAGCATGGGCGGTCACCATCGGCGCCACGTGTGTCGAGGTCACCACCATGATATCCGCCCCCGCCGCTTCCCCAGCCTGAATACCCACTGTGGCGTCCTCGAACACCAGGCAGTCCTGCATCGGCACGCCCAGGCGCCGAGCACCCAGCACATAACAGGCCGGATCGGGCTTGCCCGTCTTCACATCTTCGGCTGTCACCAGTACCGCCGGCACGGGGATGCCCGCTGCTTGCAGCCGGCGCACGGCCAATGCCTTTGGCGCTGAGGTGACCAACGCCCATTGATCGACGGGCAGGCTCGCCAAAAACGCCACCGCGCCGGGAATCGCCACGATGCCTTCGACATCGTCCAGCTCAGCCTCGGTGATCCATTGGGCTTCTACCTGTGGATCGACGCCCGGCAATGCCTGGCGGGTGATCGTATCAATCGCGCGGGCGCCATGAATGGTGTGCAGAAAGGCTTCCACATCCAAGCCATGCCGTGCAGCCCAGATGCCCCAGACGCGCTCCGCAGCGGCAATGGAGTTGAGCAGGGTCCCGTCCATATCGAACAGAAAGGCGCGGTAACGCCGGGTAAATATATTTGGAGTTGGGCTGGACACTGCGCGGCTTCCTCATGGGCTGGGCCCTGCAATCTACGGATCACCTCGACGCTTGTAAACGCCGAGTCCTGGCCCGTCACCTCCAAGTAAAAAATGACGAACTTGTCATGATCCTGTTGGTTGGCTGTTGGGATCGCCTGGTTACCGTGAGCTCACTACCCACCCGGAACGTGAGACACCACCATGAAACTCTTCGCCTTAGGCTTCGCCGCTTTGCTTGCCACTGGCTCGGTATTCGCTGCCGACACCGCCCCCGCCACCCACGTGATCCACGATAAAACCGGCTTCTTCGTGCACCTGGATGTCGCCAGGGTGCTGTCGAGCACCGACACCTACGGCCAATGCGGGGTTGTGCCGACGCAACTGCGCTACCTGGACCACCAAGACCGCGAACATGTGCTGGATTACCAAGTCCAGGGCACCGGTTGCGCCAATGACAATTGATCGGGCTACACTGGCGCAACTTATTGAAGCAGAGCACCTTCCATGAACATCCTCGTAGTCGAAGACGAACCCAAGGCCGGTAATTATCTGCTCAATGGGCTGCAGGAGCTGGGGCATTGCGTAAGCCTGGCCCGCGATGGGGTGGACGGCTTGCACCAGGCCCTTGAAACGCCCTTCGACGTGATCGTACTGGACGTGATGATGCCGAAAATGGATGGCTGGGAAGTGCTGCGCCGACTGCGCAAAGAAGCCGATACGCCAGTGCTGTTCCTCACCGCCCGCGATGACATCGCCGACCGCATCAAAGGCCTTGAGCTGGGTGCCGATGACTACCTGATCAAGCCCTTTTCGTTCGCCGAACTGGTGGCGCGCCTGCGTACCCTCAATCGTCGTGGCCCGAGCCGGGATGAAGAACAACTGCACATCGCCGACCTGCACATTGACGTACTCAAACGTCGGGTGACCCGCGCCGGCACGCGCATTACCCTGACCAACAAAGAGTTCGCCCTGCTGCATCTGTTCGCGACGCACCAGGACCAGGTGCTGTCCCGCTCGCTGATTGCTTCGCGGGTGTGGGACATGAACTTCGACAGCGACACCAATGTGGTGGATGTCGCCGTGCGCCGCCTGCGCCTGAAAATCGACGACCCGTTCCAGCTCAAGCTGATCCACAGCGTGCGGGGCATTGGCTACCGCTTCGATACCCAGCCATGAACCGTCAACACCCTTACTCCCTGACCCTGCGCCTGGCGTTGATCTTCGCCCTGCTCGCCTTCGCCTTGCTGGCCACCCTGGGCGTGGCGCTGTACCGGGAACTGGAGCGCGAACTGATCCGCCGCGATGACGCCGCGCTGATATCCCGGGTGGACCAGTTACGCAACCTGCTCAACGACAGCAATACCCTGGACCTGATCAAGACCAAGCCAGAGCTGTTCCAGAACATGTTGGGCAACCGCGAATCCGTGCTGAGCATTGCCGCCCCCGACAAACAGCCACTGCTGCTGGTAAACCCGGGGAATATTGAGTTGCCGTCGATCCAGCCGCTGCCCAAGGATCACAAACTCATGTTGAGCGACGTGCAACATTTGCCAGGCCTGAACGGTATTCCCTTCTCGCTGGTGGCCGTGGCTATCGACTCCGGCGACCTGGGCAGCCTGCAAATCACCAGCGGCCGCCTGATGACCGAGCGCACCGCGGTGCTCACCAGTTATCGACTCAGCGTATACATCCTGGCGAGTATCGCCGCGATCATCCTGGCGCTGGTGGGTTACCTGCTGGTTCATCGCGGCTTGCTGCCATTGCGCCGCCTGGCCCGGCATGCCCAAGGGATCGGCGTCAGCAACCTGGCCGAACGGCTCGACAGCCACGGCACACCGAAAGAATTGCTGCCCATGATCGACTCGTTCAACACCATGCTTGAACGCCTGGCCAAAGGCTTTGTACAACTGGGCCAAGTGTCCACCGACATGGCCCATGAACTGCGCACCCCGATCAACAACCTGCTCGGCGAAACCCAGGTTGCCCTGCAGCAGCAGCGCAGCATCGAGAGCTACCAGCAACTGCTGGCCTCCAATGTCGAAGAGCTGGAACGCCTGGCGCGAATGCTCGACAACATGCTGTTCCTGGCCCGCACCGATCCCGCCAGCGCACTGCGCCAACGCCAGGCGCTGGACGCAGCGGATGAAGTGGAACGCATCGCGGATTACTTCGATGGGCTGGCCGGTGATGTGGACATGCACATCACCGCCTTGGGCGAAGGGGTGATCTGGGCTGAGCCGATGTTGCTGCGCCGTGCCTTGGCCAACCTGTGCGCCAACGCCATCAAATATGGCGCGCCGGGCTCGGAACTGAGTATCCAGGCAGTGCCGGATGGCGCGGGCATCAACCTGAGGGTCAGTAACCACGGCCAGACGATCCCGGCCGAGCACCTGCCGCGGCTGTTCGAACGGTTCTACCGGGTGGATGAATCCCGCGAGCGGTCAGCCCAGTCCAACGGCCTGGGACTCTCGATCGTGGCGACCATCATGCAGCTGCATAACGGGCGGTACCGTGTAAGCAGTGAAGATGGCGTGACCTGTTTTGAGTTGTTTTTCCCCGGCCGTGAAGCCTGAGGGCGCTGCGACTCAATCAAACGCGCCGTTCAGAACTTCGTAGATGATACCGGTCGCGATGGCCACCAATATCAAGTCGGTCCCCGCTTGCTGCCACTCGTAACCGTCGTAGCGAGGCAACTGCCCCAGCAAGCGGCCGTCCAGCTTCTTGGCAATACCGGGCGGCAGGGGCTTGCCGCGTGCCAGGTTTTTCTGAATGCCAGGCGGCAAGGCTGGCCCAGGGCTCCAATAATCGCGGTGACCGCCCAGCACGTTCAGTACAAGACCGCGATCAACGCTGAAGTCATTCCTGGAAGGCCCGCCATTGTCCTTGCCCCTACCTTGCCCACCCTGGGCATTACCTTTGTTATTACCCTGGCCTTTACCCTTGTCCTGCCCACCATAGGCATCACCCTTGCTATTGCCTTGGCCTTTGCCCTGCCCACCGTAGACATCACCTTTATTGTTACCCTGGCCTTTGCCATTGCCTGGATCTGCAAAGGCAAGGCCACTGGTCACGGACAGTGCAAGGGACAACGCAACCGACACGAACTTCGTACGCTTTAACATGGTGACTTCCCAAGGCAAATATGTGCTTGAACTGTAGTTGAAATCGCAACACAGCGTACACAAACAACAGCGCCTGCCGTCAGCTCACCTGACCACCACTCAAGGCGATATCTACCTGGGTTTGCCAGGCTGCCAATGCCGCCACACGCAACCCCTCGACTATTGTCGATAGCGACATCGAATGCTCGCCCGCGTCAGGCAAACCAGGTACGTGAATAAACCCACTGCGCACCCCAGTCCCCACCAAGGCGTGCTGCAAGCGATAAAACACCTGATTGCACACAAACGTCCCCGCCGTCTGCGATACCGAGGCCGCAATGCCCGCCTCACGCACCGCCTTGACCATGCCCTTGATCGGCAACGTCGAGAAGTACGCCGCCGGGCCGCCATCCACTACCGCAATATCAATCGGCTGCGCCCCCAGATTGTCGGGAATACGCGCATCGTTAACGTTGATCGCAACGCGCTCGACGGAAATATCACTGCGCCCAGGCCCCAGGCCCGTGGCGATGACCATTGCCGGCCGCAGTTCGTTGATCAACTGCAGCAAGGTTTCGGCAGCGGTGGCAAATGCGCAGGGCAAGCAACGCGCAACCATTTGCACCCCCTCGCACAGCTGCACACCGTCCAACTGGCGCACGGCCTCCCAAGAGGGGTTTACCGCCGCCTTATCAAAGGGCTCGAAGCCCGTCAGCAATACGTTTTGCACAGTGGCCTCACATCAACAGATAGAGCAGCACGATATTGACCACCAGCATCATCAGCGCCGTGGGTAGTTGGGCTTTGATCACCGCATTTTTATCCGGCAGCTCCAGTAACGCCGCCGGTACGATATTGAAGTTGGCCGCCATCGGCGTCATCAACGTACCGCAATAGCCAGAGAACATGCCAATCGCCGCCATCACCGCCGGATTGCCGCCGTAAATCCCCACCAGCACCGGCACGCCGACGCCACCGGTCATCACCGGAAAGGCCGCAAAACCATTGCCCATGATCACGGTAAACAAGGCCATGCCCAACACATAGACCATAACCGCCACCAACTTGTAGTCCAGGTTGATGTAGGTGGTGGTGACATGAGCGACCGCCGTGCCCACCCCGGCCTCACTGAACAACAGCCCGAGCATCGCCAGCATTTGCGGAAGCACCATGGCCCAGCCCAGGGCTTCGGTCAGGCGACGGGATTCGCGTAACGCTTGTACCGGCGTATCCCGGGTCAGCCAGCAGGCCAGGCCAAGGGCGATCAGGCAACCGATGCCGAGGGAGACAAAGGTGGTGTTCTTCGGGTCCAGCAGCGGTACACCGCCGATTTCGGTGTGTTTGAGCAACACTGAACCAATCACCGTGGTTAGCGGAATCGCCAACGCCGGGATGAACAGTTTGTGGCCCAGGCGCCCGGCACTGGCGCGGGACGCCTTGTCGTGCAATTCGGCATGGCGGCCACGACCAACGCCGCCCAAGCCCGCAATCAATGCCATCACCACCACACCCACTCCGATGACCACCGAAGGCAGGCGCTCGCCTATAAGGAACGGTACGGCGAACAACAACCAGAACAGCGCACTGGACCAGCGCTTGGGGTGGGAACGGTCGAGCAGGGTCATGCCGGCGGTGATCAGCAACAGCACGCCCGCCAGCCAGTACAGGTATTGAATGGAAATAATCATTGAGCAGCCTCCACCGGAGCGGTGGCCGAGCTCATTTCGCGGGTCAAGCGCCGGTCAAAACGATGCAACCGGATAGCGTGAATGATGAAGGCGCAGATCGCCGTCGGGATGCCCCACACCGCAATGTGCAGCGGCTCCACATCAATCCCCGAGCCAAGCAGGAAGGTGTGCATCAACGCAATCGCACCAAAGGCCACGAAGATGTCCTCACCAAAGAACAACCCGACGTTGTCGGTGGCAGCGCACATGGCCAGTACCTTGTGGCGCAGCTTATCCGGCAACTTGCCATAGCGTTTTTCCGCTGCGCCCTCGGCCATCGGCGCCAGCAGCGGCCGCACCATCTGCGGATGCCCACCCAGGCTGGTCAACCCCATGGCCGCCGTGGACTCACGCACAAACAGATAAATGATCAGCAAGCGCCCGACCGTGGCGCGTTCGAAGCGTGCAATCCAGTTCTGCGCATGCAGGCGCAGGCCATGGCGTTCCAGCAGGCCAATCACCGCCAGCGGCAATAACAGAATCAGTTGCAAGGCACGGGTCTGAAGGAAGCCATCACCCATGGTGGCAAGAATTTTTTCCAGGGGGAACTGGGCGGCAAGCCCGGTGGCGATGGCGGCCGCGGTGACCACCAACAGCGGATTGAAGCGCAATACAAAGCCGACCACGATGACAAGTACGCCGATCAACGGCCATAAGTTCACAACAGTTTGCATGGCGGGGAGGTCCTTTAGTGCGCGCTGCGGCGCCATTACAGCAGGATGTGGGCAAAGGGCTCACAGCTTGAAAGTGGCGTGCAGTCGGCTCGGTTTTTTATTGTTGACCTGGAAGGTCGAGCGTCAGTGGCGGCAACTTTGCTGCCTGGGGCCGGGGGTGTCCAACAAGAAAAATTGTTGCTGCAAACCAATAATTTTTGTGGGGGGATGGCTTCGGGCGGTACGGTGCCATGCAGAGATTCAGCGCAGTTTTTTTGGAAAAATCGCGAGGATGAACTCGCTAGGGCGTCGGCAGGGAAAATTCCTGATCAGCGCCTATACTCCACGATGCAGCTGTGTGTACTTGGAGTTCATTCACGGCGTCGTGCCGACAATGAGGGTTCCCGCTATGTATGCCGGACAAATGAGTAATATGGCGACCACGCTTGGCGAAATACGCTGCCAGCTGTTCGCCCAGGTAATTTGCCTGCTGGCGGTGGCGACGCTTTTCGCCTGATTGGACATACAAGCCCTGAAAGACGCCGCCCGGCGTCTTGACTTTCCTTTGCCCAAATTCCAGTGTCTACAAACCCGAACACGCAGTCCTGCTGACCCTACTGAAGAAACACAGGAAGGCGGCTGGCCTGAACCAAGTACAGTGTTCAGAGGCTCTGGACGTCCACAGTCGTTCATGAGTAACGTTGAAAGCGGGACACGCCGCATGGATATCGTGCAGCTCCGCGAGCTGATCGCTGAGTTTGAACGATCTTTGGACGAGAATTGATCGAGCAGCGGTTGCCGGGTTGAAGTGCTGGACTTACACAGCATGTGCTGTTGGAAATCCTAGCCTTCGCAATCAGGAAAAACCACTCTGCTCCAATCTTCTAAGCAGCAGAGAGGCAAATGCAAGATGATCTAAACAGGTGTCGGGATCGTCACTGAGGTTTATCTCATGCCCTCTGGGGTTTCGAATGGCCATCACTGCTCCGCTGAAAAGAAAGCTGTAACCCTTCTGCTCATCTCGGCCACTCGTGGTCGATAAGTCGGCAAGGGTGAGAATTGGCTTACTCTCATTAAAGGCATTCATCATGAGCTTAAAGCCCGACTCATCCACTTGGCATAACCGCTGTACAAGCTTATCTATAAGCTTAAATGCCTCGAATGTAGACTCTGCACAGTGACCATTGTCGAAAAGCTTTTTGACCTTCCCATAAAGACCTTGATGAATATTTCTTAGCTCAAATGGATGCAGGACAATGTTTTTGACCTCACTTTCGCCATCAAATGCCCCTGTCGTCCTGCGGACTATTTCTTCGAAGAGATTAAGAGACGTTGCCATTCAGCAGATTCTCTCTGATGCTTTTGAAGATGCGGTCGTAGGTCTCTTGGTCACCGCCAGCGGGTAGGTTAATTTCGACCCTGACAGTAAGCGCCATGGCGGAAGACTGAGCTACCGGGGGAGCTGATTGAATGGGCAAGGGGATTTCGACTTCAGGTAGCTGCGGAGTAGCTTTGGCAGTCTTAGAGCGCACTGCACGAGTAGGAGCGGATGTGTCGCTTGTCTTCGGTTTAGGTGTGGGCGTTCGTACGCTCCCGTCTAATTTACCGGACAGTATCCCCAGTGCTTGGAATGTCGCGGCCTGTTTCTTTCCTACAATGTCGCTCGTGTTGTCTGTATGCCTGAAGTAAGCGATTAATTTGGGCAACGGGAGCGTCCAAGCGCCCTCTCCGTGCAACTCAAAAAGCTCGCTATAAGCTGAAGAGACGATTTCCGAGAAACCTCGCTGAAACTCAACATCTTCATGCTGGCTAAAAACCGAACCAACTTTTTGCCCCTTTTTCCCATCCTCATCGAGCACACCAAGAAATCGCAGCGTGTTCAATACATAGCTTTCGTTGTTAGGTGCTATCCCTAGTTTTTTCATCGTATCTGAGCCAAATTGGACAGGGAACGACTTTCTGAGCTGGGCAACGGTCTGTGTCAGCCCTGCAATACCGGAGTACGGGTGCCTATCTGCCATGATTGTATCCCTGTCATGTCGACTAAGTAACTGACGCTACCTGCAACCACATCAAGTGTCCAGTGCGATGAAAAAAAGGCAGGAGGTTCGGTAGACGCCCGCTAAAGCGTCGCCTCAGCCTTGGAATCTCTGGGTTTAAACTCCGACGTCATCTAGGCCGGAATTCAAAAGCTGAGTCGATAAACGCTATCAAATAGGTAGACGTAACTGGTAGTTCGATAGCCACACGCCAATCACTATCAGATATCTATTGCGGATAGCTATGCGATTCAAACATCGATTTATCTATCGAATACAAGGGTAAAAGATAGTACGCCATGAACGCCCACCTCCACCTCCGAGCATCAACGAAAGACCAAGACGCCAACCGTGCAAAAGTGACTCTGGAGTTGTTCGCTGTCGACAAGGGTTTGAGTATCGTTGGTGTGTAAGCCGAGAACATCAGTGGGACCAAGCTCAACCGCCCTGAGCTGCTTGCCTTGCTCGATACTGCCGAGAGTGGCGACGGTAGACCGTTTGAGTCGTCTCTCACAGGCTGACTGGGACACTCTCAAGGGCACGATAAAGGCTAAGGGATTGCGTCTGGTTGTGGCTGATCTTCCTACTAGTCACATGTTGGTTGAAGCGAAGGGGATTACCGGACAAATCATGGATGTGATCAACAAGATGCTCATCGACCTTATGGCTACCATGGCACGACTGGATCAAGAGAAACGTGTGGAACGCATCAAGCAAGGACTGGAGAACAAGCGTACCGCTGATCCTGAGTGGAAGCCAACAGGTAAAGGCAGGAACACTTCCAAGTGGACTGAGGTACAGGCGCTGATGCGGAAGCATCCAACAATGTCTGCTGATGAAATTGCCAAGCTGGCTGACTGCGGTGTCGCCACGGTGTACAGGATCAAGAAAGAAATGAAGGCAGCGTGACGATGGTCGCTACGCAGATACCTCAAATCAAGCTATTCGGGGCCACTTACCCCATCTTATTTTAGAAAAGCTGCGACCTTCATTTACACCCCTTGCGATTGGCTTAGCACCTAGGGCAAAACCACCAGAATTATTTCTGCCGATCAGAAATAGAACAGTTATCTAAACGTGCACCCAAATTTTGGCGGGGGCATGGAAAATACATCCGTATATGCATGCTACGCTCCAGCTACTTTACCTATGTGCAGGGACAACTGATGGAACAATCTACTGACTGGGTCAGCATTGTCATTGCTATCGGCGGCGTTCTCGGGACGCTGGTCACCGCTGTTGCGACGATATTTCTATGGCGAGTCACCAAAGTATTGGCGAATGAAACGACTCGAATGGTACAGGCTGCGTCTCAGCCTCACGTGGTAGTCACCATAGAACCGAACAGGTGGTCGATGCTCCACTTTGATTTGAAAGTTGATAATACGGGCAACGCTACAGCCTATGACATATCCATCGCTTTTGAACCACCGTTAGAGAATGGGGAGGCTCGCGGTAGCCAATTAGAAATACCATTGAACACGATCAGCGTACTCAAGCCTGGGCAAGGCTTGTCGAGTTACTTATCAGAGTACGCCCCACTGAAAGACAAGGCATACACCATCAGCATAACGTGGAGGCGAGCCCCTTCGAGTCAGGTTAAAGAGCTCAACGTCTACAGATTTGATATGGCTGACTATGACGGCATTACTCAGCTCGGTAGCAATGACCCAGCAGTGCAAATAGCTGAGCAAATCAAGAAAATCCAGGAAAACCTGAAGCCTGTCATGAGCGGCTTCAAACGCATGAGAGTAGATACTTTCAGTTCCGGGGACCGCCTCCATGAGCGCCGCGTCTCCGAACGGCAGCGCCGTCGTCAGGTGGCTCTGCGGAAGGAGCCCTGAAGGGACGTGACCCGCACGAATAGAAGTGCTGAAAGCCTTGTATTACATGGTATTGAGGTGGTTTCCAGCATGATTGAATCACGACCCCGAGCAGGTCCCAGAGCCTTACAAATTCCAATATATACAAAATCTGCATTAGGGTCGCATTATATCAGCGAAGCAACCGCCCCTCAGATGAGGTACTGTCCAGCCACCTTCGTCACCAGAAAGCACACGAATCCCAGAACCAACGTGTAGTTCCGCCATCTGTAAAAAACGCCAGTTTTCACCGATGCCTCGTTCATCAGTTGAAAGCAAGCACGCGCCCCTTCCTTGTCTTTCAATTCAAGACACTGGATGTAGTCACCGTTATGCTTTACCACGTGCAAACCTGATTCAATCCGCCTGAATCCAAAGAATGCACTCAGGCCAAAAATCAGCAATGTTCCAATCAAGAAGGTTTGTTGATTCAGACCAAGCTTGGCATACGTATTCGTTTGGGCGAAGTAAGCACAGATTGCCAAGATCGCCCCGAGCATGAAGTAATTCATTTTATCTGACGCTTCATGGTGCGCCTTTAGCCACCGCTCAAACAGTTCGCTCATCGGTTATCCTATGCTAACTCATTAATTCGATTTGAGAGGGAGAGAGCATCGTGTGCCCCGTCCCTCCACCTCGGATCTGCTCGCATCTAGCACAAAGGGAAGAATGCAATGCAAACCGGTGAAATCATCAGCACCGCAGGCCTGCTCCTTACCGCTCTAATAGCAGTCGGTGGGTGGTTCTGACAAAGCTGGCAGGAACGTACAAGCGTGCGCGTGGCTATCGTTGCTGAGGTATTGGTATTAAGGAAAATTGCCGTAGAACGAGGCTACCATGCCGGTCTAACCGAAATGGGAAACCAGTTACTCGGAATGGCGGAAGAGGAACGCTAGCTTCATTGCAGGGAAGAATCCCACAGCACTATTGCAGGGTCTACGTCGCCAATCTTGGGAAACTTGGCTACCTCTCTCCAGATGATGCTCAGCTGGTTGTGAGTTTCTATCAGTACGTCGATAGCGTCGTACAGGACGTCATAGAAGGCGGGGTCATCTATGAAGGTACGGATGACCCAGAAGCATTTATAGAGGCTGCAAACGTCCTTCAATTCGCGTTAGACGCTGCACAGCTACTGGCTGACAGACATGAGCAGAAATAAGCGTCTCCAGACCGTGAGCCCACTTATTTTTGGCGGAGGGGTAAAGGCTCTACCCGAAAATAGATAGAAAATCAGTCTCGTGCTACAAACAAAACGTACAAGGAACTGAGAGAGAGGGCGTCATGGGTGACTTTGCAAAATCACTATCTGAACGAAGCAAACACACCAAAATCACAAGCGGCCATTGCCTGATCTGTGGCACATACGGAACTCTTTCCCAAGATCATGTCCCCCCACAAGGAAGCATCACGGTAACTGCGGTGGAACAAGTCCACCTCACCGAAGCTTTCGACCTTCAACTCCCAAAATTGAAGGGCGTGCGATCTCCGAATGGCAGCAAATTCCGCACAATCTGTCGAAACTGCAATATGACGGCACTGGGTCAGAATGACGGAGAAATCGCCGATGTCTGTAAGTCTCTAACGCTCAAAATCAACCATTTCTTCAAGTATGCGAACAGCCCCGTTTCGAGTGTCCACACCCCAGTAAACGCCCTGAAGTACGCACGCGCTATGGTTGGTCACGTCCTATCTGCCACGTCGGTAGAAGAATGTTTTAAACCCGGCCAATCCACACCCTACTTCGATCCACTGAAGGAGTTTGTGCTAGGCGATGATCACGCCATGAGCGATACACACGACATCTTCTACTGGTTCTTTCCACACAAGCATCATCAAAACATCAAGCTCTTCAGCGTGAAAAACGGGCAGAACATGTGCTGCATGAGCCTCCTTTCCTTCTTTCCACTGGCGTTCCTTATCACAGAGAAAGACAAGGGAATATATCCCGCAGGGGCGGTTAAACTGGAGCTCACTGATAAGTCGCTGTTTTTGGATCTTTCGGGTCGGAATGTTCGATTTTCCAGCTTCCCTGCGGTCGAGTTGCAAGGGGATCAGATGGTCGCACTGGCTGCCCAGATGTCTATCGTAAGCTATCCCATAAAATAAACAGTCAAAGGAGCAACCATGTGGAGAAGGTGGAATTTACATGCACTCAAGGAACATATTCGCACCAGCGAACCCGAAAAAAAATGGCTGCTGAGCACCGTCGACTCGGTTTATCAATCCCTATGCATATATCAGTACCACAAGAATGCGGCTCGCAAAGCGTTTGCCGCCTATAACGCTGATCACGACCCGGACGGGATTAAGATGTTTGCTGCCGCAATGATGGCAGGGTCCGACGAGGAGCTAGAGGAGTTCGCGGCTGCCAAAATCGCGAGCGAAGCAAACCTGATTGCCGCAATCAATATCACCCGCAATACATTCGATATCTTTGCTCAGATAGTTAACGCCATGGCACTCCCCAATCCAATCCCGATTGAGGATTGCACCATCAGTAAGGTGCGTGACACCCTTCCTGAAGGCCCACTGAGAAAGGAAATAACACGAGCCACTAAGCTCCATTGGTTTAGATATCTCGCTGGATTCAGCAACACAATCAAACACCGTCAACTCATATCGCACAAGACATCACAGAAGTACGAAGAGGGTACTGGTGAATATCTTGGAGGTGGGGCGGAGGTAGCGGCCTTCAAGCATCACCGAAAAGAATTTAAGAGCTATTGGGTACAAGAGGTGCTGCAAGGCACAGTCGAAATGCACAATGAAATTGTCACCCTCGGCATCACCCTCAACGAACATTGCCTGACTCCAGCCACACCCTAACCGCAACAAGATCAGCGTTCACATTGCCCAGTGTGAACGAACCCTATATTTAGTGAACGTTCTGCATGAAATCCAGACAACAAAAAAGGGCCCACCTTTCGGTGGGCCCTTCTAGACCGCCCAGCAGAGCGGATTTTGTTTGGTAGGCGCGATTGGACTCGAACCAACGACCCCCACCATGTCAAGGTGGTGCTCTAACCAACTGAGCTACGTGCCTGCTGTGAGGCGGCATTCTACGGAATTCCGAAGGGGTGTCAACATCTTTTTTGCAGCTAACCCTATGAATATGCGAATTTTTTATTTGCGCCGGGTACACCCGTGATTTTCGGGTGGCTGGCAGGCGATTTTTAACTCAGGTAGGATCGGCGCACTCGTAAAAAATATAAAACAGAGGTTCCAGGATGGCGAACACCCCCTACCCCCAGTCGTATTACGCCGCTTCCGCGAATGCAGTTCCGCCCCGTCCTGTGTTGCAAGGTGAAGTCGAGACCGATGTGTGCGTGATCGGGGCCGGCTATACTGGGCTTTCCAGTGCGCTGTTTTTGCTGGAGAGCGGCTTTCGCGTTACGGTGCTGGAAGCCGCCAAGGTCGGTTTTGGTGCCTCGGGCCGCAACGGTGGGCAGATCGTCAATAGTTACAGCCGCGATATCGACGTGATCGAGCGCAGCGTCGGGCCTCACCAGGCGCAGTTGTTGGGGCAGATGGCGTTTGAAGGCGGCAGGATCATCCGTGAGCGCGTGGCCAAGTATCAGATCCAGTGCGACTTGAAGGACGGTGGCGTGTTCGCCGCCCTCAACAGCAAGCACATGGGCCACCTGGAGTCGCAAAAGCGTCTGTGGGAGCGCTACGGCCATACGCAACTGGAGTTGCTGGACGAGCGCCGCATCCGCGAGGTGGTGGCCTGTGACAACTATGTGGGGGGTTTGCTGGACATGAGCGGTGGCCATATCCACCCGCTCAACCTGGCGCTCGGTGAAGCCGCGGCTGTGGAATCCCTGGGCGGCACGATCTATGAGCAATCGGCAGCGGTGCGCATTGAGCGCGGCGCCAATCCGGTGGTGCACACTGCTGAAGGCAGGATCAGAGCCAAGTTCATTATCGTCGCGGGGAACGCTTACCTGGGCAACCTGGTGCCGGAGCTGGCGGCCAAGTCGATGCCGTGCGGTACCCAAGTGATCACCACGGCACCACTGGGCGATGAAGTAGCCAAGACGCTGTTGCCCCAGGATTACTGTGTCGAGGACTGCAACTACCTGCTCGACTACTACCGCCTCACCAGCGACAAGCGCCTGATCTTCGGCGGCGGCGTGGTCTATGGCGCGCGGGACCCGGCGAATATCGAAGCGATCATCCGACCGAAAATGCTCAAGGCATTTCCGCAACTGAAGAACGTGAAGATCGACTACGCCTGGACCGGCAATTTCCTCCTCACCCTGTCGCGCTTGCCGCAGGTTGGTCGCCTGGGTGACAACATCTATTACTCCCAGGGCTGTAGCGGCCATGGCGTGACGTATACGCACTTGGCAGGCAAAGTACTGGCGGAGGCCTTGCGAGGTCAGGCTGAGCGTTTTGATGCGTTTGCGGGCCTGCCGCATTACCCGTTCCCGGGTGGGCAAATGTTGCGCACGCCGTTTGCGGCGCTGGGGGCTTGGTACTACGGGTTGCGGGATAAATTCGGGATGTAAACACAGGCAGACTGTGGCGAGGGAGCTTGCTCCCGCTGGGCTGCGAAGCGGCCCCNAGCCTGGGAGCGCTACGCACTCCAGCGGGAGCAAGCTCCCTCGCCACATTTACATCAAGCCTTCAAGCAAAGATGCGCTCAGAGCTGGTCGCGAGCAATCCCGCTACGAATCCGTACGATATCCGCCAATACCGCCAACGCGATTTCCGACGGCGTCCTGCTCCCCAGGTTAAGCCCGATGGGCGCGTGTATCCGCGCCAGTTCAGGCTCCCCCAACCCACCGATGCGGCGCAGTCGCTCAAAGCGCTTCTGCGAGGTCTGCAACGACCCCATCACGCCAATGTAGAACGCGTCGGTACGCACCGCTTCCATCATCGCCAGATCGTCGATACGCGGGTCATGCGTCAGCGCAACCACCGCCGTATCACGGTGACAGCCGCCGTCGGCAATAAACACCGACGGCAACTGGCGACGAATCTCCACGCCATTGAGCACCACGCCTTCCAGCACCTCCTCGCGTGGGTCGCAGAGAATCACTTCAAACCCAAGGCCGACCGCAAACTCGGCACACGCCTGCGCCACGCTGGAGTACCCGGCCAGCAATAGACGCTGAGCCGCACCGACGCGGATGCGCACCCGCGCACTGTCACGCTCGATGCGCGCGCCCTGCTCACAATCAGCGACCAGGCTGCGCGCCCCGCTGGCCAGGTCGACCTGGCGAATCAAGCGGCGCTGCCCGAGCAGCGCCGACTCCACTTCACGCAGGTGCGCCTGCACCTCGCAGTCAGGCTCGAACTTCTCAACCAATACATCGAGAATGCCGCCGCAGGGCAGGCTGACCCGCGAGCGCGGATCGTCCCCTGCGCCGTAGCGCACCACGTTGACCGCAGCGAAAAACGCACCTTCGGCGACGCGTTCGAGAAAGTCTTCCTCGACGCAACCACCCGACAACGACCCAATCCACTGCCCAGCGGCGTTCACCGCCAGCAGCGAACCCGGCGCCCGCGGCGCCGAGCCGTAGGTGGCCAGCACCGTACAGAGCCAAATGCGCTGCCCCGCCACCGACCACGCCAGCGCCCGTCGTATCACCTGCAGATCCAGATGCTGCATGTCAGTGCGCCTTGTGCTCGATGGACGGCGCCTCAGCCTGCAGCTTCTGCACATCGCTCACCGCCAGCTCCGCCGATTGCCCGCCCCAGCCTTGGCGCAGGTAATTGATCAGATCGGTGAGTTGTTCCGGGCTGAGTTTTCCCGCGAAGCCCGGCATCGGTTGCATGTGCTCGAACCCGGAGAACTTCTGCTCGCCAATCCCGTCCTCGATCACCCGCACCAGGTTGCGCGGGTCTTCCAGACGCAGCGTGGTGTTGCCGCGCATCGCCACCGCGATGTGCGGCTTGCCTTCACCATCGGCGGCATGGCAACCGGCACAGACGTTCAGGTATTCCTGGCGGCCGCGCTGAGCGCTCGGGCCAAGGTGTTCCACCGGCACTTCGACCAGCGCCTTGGCTGCGGGCGGTTTATCACCGAGCAGGAAGGTCGCCATCGCGGCCAGGTCCGTATCGCTCAGGCCCTGGGTGCTGTTGTGGAACACCGGGAACATCTCGTTGAACATCGTCCCTTGTGCGCTCATGCCATGCTTGAGGAACGTGGCCAGGTCCTGCTCATTCCAGCCGCGCGCGGCCAGGTCGGTGGCGAGCAGGCTGGGCGCCAGATAGCCATTGAGGATGCCGCCGGTCAGGCGCTTGTCCAGCTCCATCGCACCGGGCAGGCCACGTGGGGTGTGGCATTCGCCGCAGTGGCCGAGCACTTCGACCATGTACTGGCCGCGCTTCCAGGCTTCGCTCTTGCCTTCGGCCGGTTCCAGTTTCAGCGCTTTGCCGTACAGCACGTTCCAGCCCATCAGGCCCAGGCGCACGTTGAAGGGAAAGCTCAGGCTCGTGACCGGCGCTGCGCGCTCGATCGGCTCGATGGTTTTGAGGTACGCATGAATAGCGTCCGAGTCTTCACGCGGCATCAGGTGGTACGAGGTGTAGGGCATCGCCGGATACAAGTACGCACCGTCGCGACGCTTGCCTTCGGTCAACGCAGCGAAGAACTCGTCATCGCTGTACAAGCCGATGCCGTGTTCTTTGCTTGGCGTGATATTGGTGCCATAGATGGTGCCAAACGGCGAGACAATCGGCAGGCCGCCGGCAAACGGCGCGCCGCCCGGTGCAGTGTGGCAGGCCATGCAGTCAGCGGCGCGGGCGAGGTATTCGCCGCGCTTGGCTTGATCATCAGCGTGGGCAAACAATACCGGCGCGGCCAGGCCGACCGCCAAGGCCAGGCGGGTCAGAAAAAGCTTCATGCTTAACCCTCCTTGACCAGGCCGAGATCGGTCAGCACGTTGCGGGTGGCGTTGTAATAACGCACGTACCCGGTACAACGGCAGACGTGATGACCGAGGCTGTCCTCGATGATTTGTTCCAGCTTGCTGTACACGGTCGGCTGGCGTTGCAGTTTCTCCACCAACACGGTCGCCGCATTGACGAAGCCCGGCGCGCAATAGCTGCACTGAAAGGCGAACTCATCCACGAAGCGCTGCTGGATCGGGTTGAGCTCAGTGACCTGGCCCGACTCATCGCGCTTGGCGTGACCTTCGATAGTGCGCACTTGCTTGCCTTCAAAGTAATGCGCGCCAGTGATGCAGGTGCGCACTTCTTCGCTGGTGCCGTCCGGGTTGTCGACGATCACCACACAGGCGTGGCAAATGCCTTGGCCGCAGCCCAGCCGCGAGCCCGTGAGGTTTTTGTATTCGTGCAGGTAGTCGATCATCGGCAGGTCATCAGGGATGTCCACCGGGCCGACGGGTTGACCATTGAGGGTCAGTTGAAGCGGACGGTTAGCCATTGAGGGCCTCCTTGATGCGTGCAGCCGTGATTGGCAGGTCGCGAACACGTTTACCGATGGCGTGTGCCACCGCATTACCAATGGCCCCGACAATCGGGATCATCACCACTTCAGCGATACCTTTGGACGGGTCGCTTGGCGACAGCGCCGGCAGAATCTCCGAGGTCTGTTTCCACACGGCAACGTGACGCGCCATCGGCAGACGGTAGCGGTTGAAGTTCCAGTCACCCTCCCCCGGCCCGCCTTCGTACAACGGCATTTCTTCCATCAAGGCGTGACCGATACCCATGGCCACTCCACCCTCGAGCTGGCCTTTGACCAACTCTTCAACCAGCACACGCCCGCACTCGACCCATGAATGGTGATTGAGCACTTCGACCTGCGCCGAACCCTTGTTGACCTTCAACTCGACCAACGTGGCGACGGGGCTGTAGTACGTCACCGCAGCGTTATTCAACTGGGTGGCGGGATAGCTGACGTTCTGGCGATCGAGCAGGTGGAAACCGGCAGTGCTCATCAGCGCCTGCTTGGCTTTCGGTGCGCCATCACCGTATTTCACCGCCAGACCGTCGAGCGGCAGGCGCTCGCGCACGCCGTCGATGCTGTACTCAGCCTCGGCCCAGCTCCAGCGGTTGAACCCGTGGACCGTGGCAGCGGTGACCAGGCCTCGCTCATGAGCGCGCCTGGCCAGTTCTTCAAAGCTCAATGGCTGCATGCCGTTGGCGGTGAGCTTGCCGTCCACCCAATGTGCGTCTTCGCGGCGTACCACATAGGGGTTGGCCTGGCCGCCGAACGGGCCCTGGCGCCAGATCTCTAGCGCCGCTGGCCACAGGCCGTGGTTGAACAGCACACGCGCCGCTTCGCGGGTGGCGTGGCTGAAGTAGTACGCCGAGTTGGTCGCCGAAGACGCCGAAGCGAGCTTGCCCACCCAACGCGGGTTACGCAGCAGGTTGTCCTGCTCGGCCTGGCTCATGGTGTAAGGGTTGCCGCCGGTGACCAGTTGCATTTCCTGCCATTGTGTTTCGCCGGTCTTCACTTCGTGGGCCGGGCTGCCGAGGAAGTCGGCAACCACCAGCGACTGCGAAGTGGACATGCCGGTGCCGATTTCGATTCCGATGTGGCGCAGGCTGATGCGACCGTCAGCGCTGAATTCAACACTGGCCATCGGCGCTTCGGAACCGGTGCCGAAGTCTTTCTGGCAGATGGCAAAACCGACGCCATACCAGTTATCCGGGTCTGCGGCTTCGCGTTGTTGCTTGATCGCGTCACGGTTTTTCCACACGTCGTGCACAGCGGCCTTGTCGAGAATTTCGTGCAGCCGCAACGCACCGGCAGGGATCGCGCCCTGGGTGTTCTTCATGCCCGAACGCAATGCGTTCTTGCGCCGCAGCTCGATGGCATCCACACCAAGGCGGCCGGCGATTTCGTCGACCATCATTTCGGTCGCCGCCATGCTTTGCAGGGTGCCGTAGCCCCGCATCGAACCGGCTTCAACGCCACGGGAATGGTACGCGGTGACTTGCAGGTCGTTCTGCGGCATGTAGTAGATCGACTGCGCCGCCGTGGCGCCGACCGCAGCCACCGATGGGCTGTAGTTGATCCGGCCACCGCCGTCGACGCTCATGTCGGCGAGGAAGATTTTGAAGCTGTGGTCGTTCTTGTCGACCGCCAACTGATAGCGGATATCGAATGGGTGACGCTTGATGCCGCTCTGGAATTGCTCGTAACGGTCGTTGGCCAGGCGCACCGGCACACCAGCGCCATACAACGCAGCGAGGGCGGCGTAGTAGACGAAAATGTTGTGGTCTTTGGAACCGTAACCCACGGTGTAACCCGGGTGCATGTTCAGATGAGCCAGGCCGAAGCGCGACGGCGAGATCATCTTGGCGGTCTCGGTCGCAACTTCCAATGGGCACTGGGTGGCCACCACAAAGTGCAGGGTTTTGGTCGCTGGATCGTACCAACCGTTGCCGTTGTCCGGCTCCATGGCGGCCGGTTCGATCGATGGGGTTTTGTAGCGCTCGTCAAACACTAGCCAGTTGTCCGGTGGCGTGTTGATCTGGCTCTTCATGCGCTCGGCGTAGAACAGCCCGCGCTCGGTCAGGTTGCCGTGCAGGTTCGGCTGGGAATTCCACACTGGGCGACGGTTTTTCAGCATCGGGAACAGGATCGAATCCTTGAGGCTGGCGAATTCGTCTTCATCGGCCGAGGTCGGGCCACCCACGCGCACGTAGCGGAAGCTACCGTAGGGGTCACCTTCGTAATACGGCACTTTGGCGCCGTAACGAATCGCCTTGTCATTGAACTTGAGTTTGTTCTTGGCCTGACGGAAACGCTCGAAGTCGTTCCAGATCAGGATCGCCACCGGGTGACCGATGAACATCGGCACTTTGCCCTCGGGTAGCAACGGGTCCGGCGCATGTTCTTCCGGGAAGACGATACCGTCCTTGTCCAGGTCGGCAGCGGTGACAATGCGGTCCGGCTGCAACTCGGCGCCAAGCCACGACAGGTCGTAGCCCGCGTAGAT
The DNA here is from genome assembly GCF_052046095.1 of Pseudomonas sp. 22072. Lineage (NCBI taxonomy): Bacteria > Pseudomonadati > Pseudomonadota > Gammaproteobacteria > Pseudomonadales > Pseudomonadaceae > Pseudomonas > Pseudomonas sp. 22072. The sequence continues at coordinate 25,984 of NZ_JBQEQE010000010.1, read as the reverse complement.
GTGGTCGGCCTTGATGGTTTTGAGCAACATGGCGTGACCTTGCTGCTGGGGCCAGCCAGGCATGTCCTTGGAACGGATGTCGCGGGCAAACACCTTGCTGCCGCAGACTTTCGACAAGGCATCGTTACGCTGGCGCGCCTTGCCGTTATGGCCAAGCCACTTTTCAGACGGCACGGTCACGCTGTTTTCCATCAAGGCAGCCAGCGCCTGGGTGCTGAGCGGCGTGAGCGTGACACTCACACCCGCCACCAGCCCGCCCTGGAGGAACGAGCGCCGGGTTATTTCACGGTTGGACATGGATCATCCTCTGAGCGGTTATAAATCCGCCCTTATGGTTAAGTACACCAAATCTGGAGACTTGCAGAAACCTTTCTCGACGAATCAAAAGGCCATGATGACAGTGCAAAGTTGACCGAAGGGTTAACTTTAAAGGTTTCTGCGCCTGCGGCAAATAACCACATTGAAATTTTTTGACACAAGAACGCAAAACGGCCGACAGAATCGAAATGTTCTGCCGGCCGTTTGCCGATAATGAGCGCTGTTGGTAGCGAAGAAGATGAGGCTTTTTTTCAAACCCCAGACACAAAAAACCCCGGTCTTTCGACCAGGGTCTTTGCTATCGGATCAAGGTGAGCCAGTGGCTTTCCTTGTGCTTCAAGGCGTTCAGTGGGCCTTGATGCAGATATGGCGCAGCGGACGGGACTCGAACCCGCGACCCCCGGCGTGACAGGCCGGTATTCTAACCGACTGAACTACCGCTGC
>NZ_JBQEQE010000010.1:0-25172 GCF_052046095.1 Pseudomonas sp. 22072 | reverse complement strand
GGCGCAGCGGACGGGACTCGAACCCGCGACCCCCGGCGTGACAGGCCGGTATTCTAACCGACTGAACTACCGCTGCGCGTCGGTGCAACCTTTAACGTTGCGTCTTGCCCTAGGGCAAAACTCTCAAGAAGTGGTGGGTGATGACGGGATCGAACCGCCGACCCTCTGCTTGTAAGGCAGATGCTCTCCCAGCTGAGCTAATCACCCTTTGCTTCGTTGAGGCCGCGAAATTTACGCAGGTAGCGGACCTAAGTCAATAGCCTGCTTGAAGTTTTTCTGAAAAAGACAAAATGACTTCAAGACAGCTACCCGCCCTACTCGCTGTAAATCATCTTCTTGCTCATGCCGCCGTCCACCACGAACTCTTGCCCGGTGACGAACCCGGCCTGGCGTGACAGCAACCAGGCCACCATCGCCGCCACGTCCTCCACCGTCCCCACCCTGCCCGCCGGATGCTGGGCATGATCGGCGTCGGTGAGCGGCTCTGCACGCCGCGCAGCCGGATCACGTGCGTCGATCCAGCCAGGGCTGACCGCATTGACCCGCACTTCCGGCCCCAGGCTCATGGCCAGGGCGTGGGTCAGGGCCAACAGCCCACCTTTGCTGGCCGCATAGGCTTCGGTGTCAGGCTCGGATTGACGCGCCCGGGTCGAGGCCAGGTTGACGATGGCACCGCCATGGGCACGCAGGTAAGGCGCGCAGTGCTTGGCCAGCAGCATCGGCCCACTGAGGTTGACCGCCAGCACCCGATTCCAGTACGCCAGGTCCAGGCTTTCCAGGGTGATATTGCGTGGGTCGGCCACCGCCGCGTTGCACACCAACGCATCCAGGCGCCCGAACTGCCCCAGCACCTCGGCGACACCCTGGGCCACTTGCTTCTCGTCGGCCACGTCCATGGTGATAAACCAGGCATTGTCGCCCAGCACCTTGGACACCTTGGCACCGCGCTCGCGGTCCAGGTCGGTCAGCACCACCTGCCAGCCTTCGCTGATCAGCCACGCGGCAATCCCGAGGCCAATGCCCCGCGCCGCACCCGTCACCAGCGCCACGCGCCCGTTACTGGCCGCTGCGGCCTCCATGGACCACTCGATCACAAGGCCGCCAGCCCACGGGCCAGGTCTGCCTGCAAGTCAGCGACATCTTCCAGGCCCACCGCAATGCGGATCAGGCTGTCACGGATGCCGGCCGCTTCACGCTCCTGCGGCGCCAGGCGCCCGTGGGAGGTGGTGCTCGGGTGGGTGATGGTGGTCTTGCTGTCACCCAGGTTGGCGGTAATGGAGATCAAGCGCGTCGCATCGATAAAGCGCCAGGCACCGTCTTTGCCGCCCTTGACTTCGAAACTCACCACCGCGCCGAAGCCACGCTGCTGACGCTGGGCCAAGGCGTGTTGCGGGTGACTCTTGAGGCCGGCGTAATGCACCTTCTCGATACCGTCCTGCTGCTCCAGCCACTCGGCCAGGGCCTGTGCGTTGGCGCAATGGGCTTTCATGCGCAGGCTGAGGGTTTCCAGGCCTTTGAGGAAGATCCAGGCGTTGAACGGGCTGAGGGTCGGGCCGGCGGTGCGCAGGAAGCCCACCACTTCCTTCATCTGCTCGCTGCGACCGGCCACCACGCCGCCCATGCAACGGCCCTGGCCGTCGATGAACTTGGTTGCCGAGTGAACCACAATGTCCGCACCCAGCTTCAGCGGTTGCTGCAAGGCCGGGGTGCAGAAGCAGTTGTCCACCACCAGCATCGCGCCCTTGGCATGCGCGACTTCGGCCAGCGCGGCGATGTCCACCAGCTCTGCGAGCGGGTTGGACGGCGATTCGACGAACAACAGCTTGGTATTGGCCTTGATGGCCGCCTCCCAACCGGACAGGTCCGCCAGGGGCACGTAATCGACTTCAATACCGAAACGCTTGAAGTACTTCTCGAACAGGCTGATGGTCGAGCCGAACACGCTGCGCGATACCAGCACATGGTCGCCGGCGCTGCACAGGCTCATCACCACGGCCAGGATGGCCGCCATGCCGGTGGCAGTCGCCACGGCCTGCTCGGCACCTTCCAGAGCCGCGATGCGCTCTTCAAACGCACGCACGGTCGGGTTGGTGTAGCGCGAATACACGTTGCCCGGCACTTCGCCAGCAAACCGCGCAGCGGCGTCGGCGGCAGTACGAAACACGTAGCTGGAGGTGAAGAACATCGGGTCGCCGTGCTCACCTTCCGGGGTACGGTGCTGGCCGGCGCGCACAGCCAGGGTATCGAAAGCTACGCCATCGAGGTCGCTGTCCAACCGACCGGCATCCCATTCCTGACTCATGCTGCGACTCCTTATTCAATTCTTTGTTTAAGATACAAAACCGGCCCCTCAGGGCCGGTGTTTACTCAGTTGTTATACAGGTCGATGATCGCGCTGACCGCCTGTGTCTTGATCTTCGACGAGTCGTTGCGCGCCTGCTCGATCTTGTTCAGGTAGGCCTCGTCGACATCGCCGGTCACGTACTTGCCGTCGAACACGGCGCAGTCGAACTGCTCGATCTTGATCTTGCCACCGCCAACCGCTTCGATCAGGTCCGGCAGGTCCTGGTAGATCAGCCAGTCGGCGCCGATCAGGTCGGCCACGTCCTGGGTCGAACGATTATGCGCGATCAGCTCATGGGCGCTCGGCATGTCGATACCGTACACGTTCGGGTAACGCACCGCAGGCGCAGCGGAACAGAAGTACACGTTCTTCGCCCCGGCTTCGCGGGCCATCTGGATGATCTGCTTGCAGGTGGTGCCCCGCACGATGGAGTCATCTACCAGCATTACGTTCTTGCCGCGGAACTCAAGCTCGATGGCGTTGAGCTTCTGGCGTACCGATTTCTTGCGTGCAGCCTGGCCGGGCATGATGAAGGTACGGCCGATGTAGCGGTTCTTCACGAAGCCTTCGCGGAACTTGACGCCCAGGTGGTTGGCCAGTTCCAGCGCAGCGGTACGGCTGGTATCCGGGATCGGGATGACCACATCGATATCGTGCTCGGGACGCTCGCGCAGGATCTTCTCGGCCAGCTTCTCGCCCATGCGCAGGCGCGCCTTGTAGACCGAGACGCCGTCGATGATCGAATCCGGACGCGCCAGGTAGACGTGCTCGAAGATGCACGGGGTGAGTTTCGGCGCTACGGCGCACTGACGGGTGTGCAGCTTGCCGTCTTCAGTGATGTAGACAGCCTCGCCCGGCGCCAGGTCGCGGATCAGGGTGAAGCCCAGCACGTCCAGGGACACGCTTTCGGAAGCGATCATGTACTCGACGCCTTCGTCGGTGTGACGCTGGCCGAACACAATCGGGCGAATGCCATGGGGGTCGCGGAAACCAACGATGCCGTAACCGGTGATCATCGCCACCACCGCATAACCACCGACGCAACGGTTGTGCACGTCGATCACGGCGGCGAACACGTCTTCTTCGGTCGGCTGCAGCTTGCCACGCTGGGCCAGCTCGTGGGCGAACACGTTGAGCAGCACTTCCGAATCGGAGCTGGTGTTGACGTGGCGCAGGTCAGATTCGTAGATCTCCTTGGCCAGTTGTTCAACGTTGGTCAGGTTACCGTTGTGCGCCAAGGTGATGCCGTAAGGCGAGTTGACGTAGAACGGTTGAGCTTCGGCCGAGGTCGAGCTACCGGCAGTCGGGTAGCGCACATGGCCAATGCCCATGTGCCCGACGAGGCGCTGCATGTGACGCTGATGGAACACGTCACGCACCAGGCCATTGTCCTTGCGCAGGAATAACCGGCCGTCGTGGCTGGTCACAATACCGGCAGCGTCCTGGCCGCGGTGCTGGAGGACGGTTAGCGCGTCATACAGCGCCTGATTGACGTTCGACTTACCGACGATACCGACGATGCCACACATGCGACGCAACCCCTACTTAATGAATCTTGACTGAACACAGCTTACTGAGGCGTTTTGGCCGGTAAGAGGTGCTCCTTGAACGGAAGATCAGCGGGTACGCTGATTCCGCTGGCCAGCCACTGACTGCTCCACCCCAGGATGAGGTTCTTGGACCAGTCTGCAACCAATAGAAATTTTGGCACGAGTACCGACTCCTGCCACCACGAATCCTGCTGTACCGGCCCCAGGCTCAACAGCCCGACCGCCACGACCACCAGCAACGCGCCACGCGCAGCCCCGAAGGCCATGCCGAGAAATCGATCGGTCCCGGAGAGGCCGGTGACACGTATCAACTCGCCAATAAGATAATTGACCATTGCCCCCACCAACAGCGTGGCGATGAACATGATGGCGCAGCCCGCGATGACGCGAGCCGAAGGTGTCTCTATGTACCCGGCCAGGTAGACCGACAGTGAACCACCGAACATCCAGGCTACGACTCCTGCGATGATCCAAGTCAGCAACGACAGTGCTTCTTTTACGAAGCCGCGGCTCAGACTGATCAAAGCGGAGATGGCGACGATTGCAACGATCGCCCAATCAACCCAGGTAAATGGCACAGTGCAGCCTACGTACGGATAAGGCGGCGCATTTTAGCAGAGCGCCGGGCTATCGGTAAGCGGTGATTGCGGGTGCTTTGCAAATCAATAGATTGTGACGGGCCAATCGCATTTCAACCCCAGCACAAACCAATGTGGGAGCTGGCTTGNCGATTGAACCACCGCCATCGCAGGCAAGCCAGCTCCCACATTTAGAGCCTATTGCCCGTTCAGCCGCGCTCGGGCTGGAAACGCACCACAAACCCGTTGAGGTTCTGCTGACGACCCAGCAAATCGCGCAGGCGATCTGCCTCCGCACGCTCGATCAGCGGCCCGACAAACACACGATTCTTGCCGTCAGCGCTGCGGATATAAGCGTTATACCCCTGGGCACGCAGCTTTTTCTGCAAGGCGTCGGCACTTTCGCGATTGGCCAGGCTGGCCAGCTGGATCGACCAACTGACCGGCAGGCCATTAGGGTCGATGCGACTCTGCCCCACATCCGGCTTGCCAGGCGCTGCAGGCTGCGGCGCTACCGGCTTGGGCGCTGGCGCCGGTGCAGCCGGTTTGGCGGCGACAGCCGGGGCTGGCGTTGGCTTGACCACCGGCACACTTGGCTGCACCGGCATCGAAGGGGCCTGTGAAGGCGCCTGCTGTGTGACGACCTCCTCCTCGACGGGCACAGGCTCTTCCGGCAACACCTGAGGCTCAGGCACGACCACCGGTTCGACCTGAACCTGCGGCACCACCGGCGCCTGGGGCGCAGCGGGAGCTTCAACCACCACCTGGCGCTGTTCGTCCTGGCGGGAAAACAGCATCGGCAAAAAGATTACCGCCAACGCCACCAGCACCAGGGCCCCGACCATTCGCTGCTTGTATGCGCTATCCAGTAATGCCATGTGCAGCTTCCTCCGTGGAGCGCCGGGCCAGCCATTCAAGCGCCTCGGCAACACAATAAAATGATCCGAACAACAGGATTTCGTCCTCGGCCGTCGCTACCGCACACTGCGCCTCCAGGGCTGCAGTGACGCTTGCATACGACGTCACCGGCGCGCCAAGGTTCTGCAAGGCAGTTTCCAACTCAACCGCAGGACGGCTGCGTGGCGTGTCCAGCGGCGCAACGGCCCAAGACTGGACGCTGCCCAGCAGTGGCGCAACCACGCCGTCCAGGTCCTTGTCGACCAACAACCCGAACACCGCCAGGCGACGCCCCACCGGCGGCGTACGCGCCAGACGCTCAGCCAGGTACTGCGCAGCATGGGGGTTATGGCCTACATCCAACATCAGGCTCAGGCGCTTGCCTTGCCAGTCGAAGGTTCGGCGATCGAGGCGCCCCACCACTTTCGTTGCCAGCAAGGTCGCCGCGATCTGCGCGGCGTCCCACGGCAGGTCCAGCAGCAAATAGGCTTGCAGCGCGAGCGCGGCGTTTTCCATCGGCAGGTTCAGCAACGGCAAATCAAGCAGCTCTACCCGTTGGCCACGTGCATCCTGCCCACGCCATTGCCAATGGGTGTCGCCGATGTCCAGGGTGAACTCGCGACCCCGCAGGTAGAACAGGCAATCCAGTTCGCGCGCCCTGTCGAGCAAGGGTTGCGGCGGGTCCAGGTCACCACACAGCGCCGGACGGCCCTGGCGGAAGATCCCGGCCTTTTCAAAAGACACCGATTCGCGGGTATTGCCCAGGTAATCGGCATGATCGACACCAATGCTGGTTACCAGGGCCAGGTCGGCATCCACCACGTTGACAGTATCCAGGCGCCCGCCGAGGCCGACTTCCAGCACGACCACATCCAGTTGCGCACGCTCGAACAGCCAGAACGCCGCCAGGGTGCCCATCTCGAAATAGGTCAGGGAAATGTCGCCACGCCCGGCTTCCAGGGCTGCGAAGGCTTCGCACAGCTGGGCATCAGTGGCTTCGACGCCATTGAGCTGCACCCGCTCGTTGTAGCGCAGCAGGTGCGGCGAACTGTACACGCCGACTTTGAGGCCCTGGGCCTGCAACAGCGCGGCGACAAAGGCACAGGTGGAGCCTTTGCCGTTGGTGCCGGTCACCGTGATCACACGCGGTGCCGGCTGGCCCAACCCGAGGCGGGCCGCTACCTGTTGCGAGCGCTCCAGGCCCATGTCGATGGCGGACGGATGCAACTGCTCAAGGTAGGCGAGCCATTCGCCCAGGGTACGTTGGGTCATAGGTTTGCTGGCACCGGCGGCACGACGATCGGCTCGACCTTAGGCGCGATGTACACAGGCGTCGGCAAGCCCATCATTTGCGCGAGCAGGCTGCCCAGGCGAGGGCGCAGTTCGCCACGCGGAATGATCAGGTCGATCGCACCGTGCTCCAGCAGGAACTCGCTGCGCTGGAAGCCTTCCGGCAGTTTTTCCCGCACGGTCTGCTCGATTACGCGCGGGCCGGCAAAACCGATCAGGGCTTTAGGCTCGCCAACGATCACATCGCCCAACATCGCCAGGCTGGCGGAGACGCCGCCGTAGACCGGGTCGGTCAGTACGGAGATGAACGGAATGCCTTCTTCACGCAGACGCGCCAGTACCGCCGAGGTCTTGGCCATTTGCATCAGGGAAATCAGGGCTTCCTGCATACGCGCACCACCGGAGGCGGCGAAGCAGATCATTGGGCAACGATTTTCCAGGGCATAGTTGGCAGCGCGAACAAAGCGCTCACCGACGATGGCACCCATGGAACCGCCCATGAAGGAGAATTCGAAGGCCGAGACTACTACCGGCATGCCCAGCAGCTTGCCGCTGACCGAAATCAGCGCGTCTTTTTCGCCAGTCTGCTTCTGTGCGCCGACCAGGCGGTCCTTGTACTTCTTGCTGTCGCGGAACTTGAGACGGTCAACCGGCTCCAGGTCGGCACCCAGTTCATTACGGCCATCGGCATCCAGGAAGATGTCGATACGGGCGCGTGCGCCAATACGCATGTGGTGGTTGCACTTGGGGCAAACGTCCAGGGTCTTTTCCAGCTCCGGGCGATACAGCACCGCGTCGCAGGATGGGCATTTGTGCCACAGACCTTCAGGAACCGAGCTTTTCTTCACCTCGGAACGCATGATCGAAGGGATCAGTTTGTCTACTAACCAGTTGCTCATGCTTTCTTTTCTCCAGTACCGGTGGCTCGAACACAGCCCCGCGTATGCCCTTGAGCTAAATTCATATGTGGCGATGACACAGACGGGACGGGGTCAGACGTTGGACCTGCCATTTCCCGCCCGTATCCTCAGCCTTCCAGACAACCTGCCAGCGCAGGGTTGCCACTTCGTTTCCGGGCCACCCACAGGCGGCGCCGGGCTGTTTTACACAGTGGTAGTTATGGACGGCGGCAGACTGCCAGCCGTCACATCCCACCCCTGCTGTTGCGCACGGCCTGCATGAACGCGCGAATCTTGCTCGGGTCCTTGATCCCCTTGCCCTGCTCCACCCCACCGCTGACGTCCACGGCATAAGGCCGGACCTGTTCGATGGCCGCCTGGACATTCGCTGGAGTGAGCCCACCCGCGAGAATGACCGGTTTGCTCAACCCCTCGGGAATCAGCGTCCAGTCGAACGACTCGCCCGTGCCACCAGGTACGCCTTCGACGTAGGTGTCCAACAGAATCCCGCGAGCGCCGGTATAAGCGGCGCAGGCTGCGGCGATATCGTCCCCGGCCTTGACCCGCAACGCCTTGATGTACGGGCGCTGATAGCTTTCGCATTCCTCTGGCGATTCGTCGCCATGGAACTGCAACATATCCAGCGGCACCGCATCCAGGGTTTCGTTGAGCTCGCAGCGGCTGGCGTTGACGAACAACCCCACGGTGGTCACGAAGGGCGGCAATGCAGCGATGATCGCCCGCGCCTGCAGCACATTCACCGCCCGTGGGCTCTTGGCATAAAACACCAGGCCAATGGCATCCGCCCCCGCTTCGACTGCCGCCAGCGCGTCTTCTATGCGGGTAATCCCGCAAATCTTGCTGCGAACGGCTGACATGTCGTAGGAACCTCAGGGTTGGACCGAGAAAGTCCCGGATGGTAACAAAAGCTTTTCCGGGCGTCAGCCGCCAAGTTCGCTGAAACCGGTGAGGAAGTGCGGCCCGATAAAGCGTTCCGGTAATTCGAACTCGTCGCGGTACTCCACATCCACCAGGTAAAGGCCGAACGGATGCGCCGTGACCCCGCCCGTGCGGCGAATGCGGCTATCCAGCACTTCCTTGGCCCACTCCACCGGGCGCTCACCGGTGCCGATGGTCATCAGCACGCCAGCGATGTTGCGCACCATGTGATGCAGGAAGGCACCTGCACGGATATCCAGCACAATCATCTTGCCGTGGCGCGTCACCCGCAGGTGGTGGACTTCCTTGATCGGCGACTTGGCCTGGCACTGCCCGGCACGGAACGCGCTGAAGTCATGCACCCCGACCAAATGCTGCGCGGCCTCGGCCATGCGCTCGGCATCCAGCGGGCGGTGGTTCCAGGTGATTTCTTCATTGAGGTGCGCCGGGCGGATCTGATCGTTGTAGATCACGTAGCGGTAACGGCGGGCGATGGCCTTGAAACGGGCGTGAAAATGCGCCGGCATGACCTTGGCCCAGCTGACACTGACATCATGGGGCAAATTGATATTAGCCCCCATCACCCACGCCTTCATCGACCGCTCGGCCTGGGTGTCGAAGTGCACCACTTGGCCACACGCGTGTACGCCGGCATCGGTACGCCCGGCACACATCAGCGACACCGGCGAGTTGGCGACTTTGGACAGGGCGTTTTCCAGGGTTTCCTGCACCGTCAGCACCCCGGAGGCCTGACGCTGCCAGCCGCGATAGCGCGAGCCTTTGTATTCCACGCCCAGGGCGATGCGGTAAAAGCCTGCGGCCGCCATTTCGGCAGCCGCGTTATCTATATTTGCCAAGAACTGTGAGCCTGATGAGTTGCGCAAAGGCGGGCATTATAGGGCGTCAGGGTGCATGAGAGGGGGCTTTTAATCTGGGGTTTTTGTGGCGAGGGAGCTTGCTCCCGTTCGACAGCGCAGCTGGAGCCCGCTTTTCAGGGGCGCTACGCACCCCAGCGGGAGCAAGCTCCCTCGCCACAACAAGCCCGCTCCCACATTTTTCTGCCTCGGCCGTTAGATTCGGCCGAGCATTTCCTTGGCTTCGCCACGCTGACCTTCGTTGCCTTCGGTCAGCACCTCGGACAGGATGTCTCGCGCGCCGTCAGCATCGCCCATGTCGATATAGGCCTGGGCCAGGTCGAGCTTGGTAGCCACTTCATCGGTGCCCGAGAGGAAGTCGAAATCCGGCTCATCCTCAGCACCCAGCGCGGCATCTTCAGCCGTGAAGGAAGGCTCGATCGGCGGATGTTCCAGGCTCTGGGACAATCGATCCAGTTCAGCGTTGACGTCGTCCAGCTCCGACGCGAAGGCATCGGGCTTGGCCGCAGGCTTGCTCGGCTCGTCCGCCAGCGACAGGTCAAAGTCTTCCGGCAGGTCGAATTCGTCCAGCGCAGCCGGCGTCAGGGTCGGCGGCTCCACCGGCGGTACATCCTTGATCTGCTCTTCAAGGCCCGACAGGAAGTCGTCATCGGTTTGCGACGCGGGCGGGTCCAGCTGCAGGTCCAGGTCAAAGTCCGACAGGTCCTGTGCGTCGGCCTTAGACTCGGTCTGTTGTTTGAGCAATGTTTCAAAGGTTTGCTGGTCTTGCGCGATCTCGGCCGGCGAGGCGGCTTCCAGGTCATCCAGGCTCAAGTCGAAATCGGTGTCGAAGGTGTCTGCCTGCGCAGCCGAGGCCGGCTTGTCGTCGAGCAGGTCCTTGACGTATTGCGCATCCAGGGCTGCGGCGGCCACTGCGGCACTGACACCCGCCGCCAACACGGCCATGGCCGGGAAGCGCGCCTTGAGCTGCTCGACCTGGGCATGGTTCTCACCGTTGGCCACCAACTGGCGCTCCTGGGTGACGAACCCGTCCTTGTTGTTCTGCAGGCCATAGACTTCCATCAGCTTCAAACGCAGGTCACTGCGCTTGGGCTCGTGCTTGATGGCTTGTTCAAGCACATCCGCCGCCTGGTTCAGGTGGCCACGGTCAATATGGGATTGGGCCTGGGCCAGGGCGTCGCTGGAATTTTCCTGAGCCACGGCAACCGCCAACGGCGCCAGCACGGAGGCGACCGTCGGCGCCACAACCGTCTCGACCACCGGGGCTGGCGCGGGTGCGGCTGCTGGCGCCACTGCGGTGGCGAGCTTGACGCTCGGCGGCGGCACTTCAAGGCCCTCGAAGCTGTCAGGCGGCAGGTCTTGATCGATATTGGAAACGAACTCAGGCTCTTCGGCCAACGCCCGAGCCATGCGCAGATGCTTCTCTTCTTCACGGCGAGCATTGCGATGGCGAGCCCATAGCAGCAGAAGCAGCAGCACCACCAGCAGGGCCGCACCGCCAAGGATGCCGAGCACAATCGGGTTGGTCAGCAGATCATTGAACTTGCCTTCGGTACTGGCCGGCGCGGCAGCCGGCTTGACAGGTTCAGGCGCTGGCGCTGGCGTTGCAACAGGGGCCGCAGGCTCGGCTGCAGGCTCACCGGGCAACTGTGCGGGGATCGCGGCGGGCTCACCGGTTTGCGCCTGCAAACGAGCCAATTGGTCATTCTTCAGCTGGATCAGCTTCTGCAGCTTGTCCAGCTGGCTTTGCAGGTCGGCGGCACGGCTTTTCAGTTCTTCGTTGTCGCGCCGCGTGGTGTCGAGCTCTTCCTGGGTCATCGCCAGCTTGTCGCTCAGGGCGCGGCTGTCCCCAGCTGCGCCTTTGCCACCTTTCTTGGCGGCTTGCGCCGATACCAGGCTCAAATTGTCCTTGGCCTGGGTGCTCGACGGCGCATTGCCGGCCTGGGTGCGCCGGGTTGCATCCAACTGCGGCTTACCAGCCACTTGCCCCTGAGGACTACGCTGGCGCTGGCGCCAGGCTGCGTTCTGCGCACTCACTTCGGCAATCGCTTGCGGCTGGGCCAGGGCTGTACTTTGGGTGATATCCGGCAGGCGTAGCACCTGGCCGGTTTTCAGGCGGTTGATGTTGCCGTCGACAAAGGCATCCGGGTTAAGCGCCTGGATAGCCAACATCGTTTGCTGGACCGAGGCGCCATGACGGTTCTTCGCGGCAATTTCCCACAAGGTATCGTGGGGCGTGGTGGTGTGCCGGGCAAGCGTGCCAGTGGCAGGCGCAGAGCTGGCCGGCGCGCTGGCAGTCGGTGCCGGCTGGTCAAACTTGGCCGGGTCGAGCAGCACACTGTAGTCACGCATCAAGCGGCCATTGGGCCATTGCACCTGCATCAGGAAACGCACGTAGGAATCGGGCAACGGCTTGCTGGAGGTCACACGTACCACGCTGCGACCTTCGGGGTTGATCACCGGCGTGAACGTCAGGTCATCGAGAAACGCCTGGCGGTCGACACCCGCATCCACGAAGGCCTGGGCCGAAGCCAGGCTGGGGGTGATCTCGGACGCCGTGAGGCCGCCCACATCGCGCAATTCGATTTCCACCGACAGCGGCTGGTTCAACTTCGACTTGAGGGTCATCTCCCCAAGTTGCAGCGCCTGCGCCATACCGGAGGACAGCGCCGAGGCGGCCGCTATTGCTAACACCAGTTTGCGAACTTGAACCATAGCCTCATCCTTTGTTTGAACACTTCCCGCTCTGCGAGAAGGTTGGTAACCGCTGCCATAAGGCATGGCGAGCCGATAGGTCACCGACGCGCTTGTGTTTCACTTGGGACCAAGCATAGCGCCTGGCTAGAATCAATCTACAAATTGCCGCCAAGTATCTTTTACACAAGGTCTTTTATCAACAACTGCGCCAGTTCCACGGCGTTCAGGGCCGAGCCTTTGCGTACGTTATCTGACGTCAACCAAAGATTTAGTTCCGCCGGGTCGTCGATACCTGCGCGAACTCGCCCGACGTACACCACGTCCTGGCCGACGGCATCGCCTACGGCGGTGGGGTAATCGCCCTCCTCGACCAGCTCGATTCCCGGCGCAGCGTCGAGGGCGCGGTTCACCGCGGCCAGGTCGACCGGCGCGGCCAGTTGCAGCGACACAGTCAGGCTATCGCCGAAAAACACCGGGGCTTGAACGCAGGTGGCGGAAATCTTTAGTAAAGGTGTTTCCAGCACCGCACGCAGTTCGTGTACGAGGCGCTTCTCCAGGGCGGTATGACCTTGGACGTCTGGCGTGCCGACTTGCGCCAGCAGGTTGAACGCCACTTGCCGATCGAAGAACGCTGGCTCCAAGGGACGCACGTTCAGCAGTTCGGCAGTCTGGCGCGCCAACTCGCTGACGGCCTCGCGGCCCTGGGCAGAGATGGCCAGGTTGGCGGTGACGCTCACGCGCTGGATGTCCACTACATTGCGCAACGGTGCCAGCACCACCGCGAGGTAGGTGGCACAAGGGCTCGGGCTGCCGAGCTGGAAAGGCTTTTTCAACGCGCCCAGCACATGGGCGTTGGCCTGCGGCACCACTTGCGGCGCCTGCTCGGCGGGCAATGCGCCAGACAAGTCGATCACCGCGCAGCCAGCGGCGGTGGCACGCGGGGCGAAGCTCAGGGTCACCGCGGGGCCTGCAGCGAAGAACGCCAACTGCACCTTGCTGAAATCAAACGTGTCGATCTCTTTGACCCGCACGTTCTTGCCCCGAAACGGCACCGAAGCCCCCGCCGAGTTGCTGCCCGCCAGCAGGTACAAGGTGCCCACCGGGAACTCCAGCTCTTCGAGAATCTGCACCAGGGTTTCGCCAACGGTACCGGTAGCGCCGATCACGGCGATTTCAAAGGTCTGGGTCATGGGATTGCCTCGGGCATTACGGGGGAGCGGCACTTTACCGGGTGGTAGAGGGTGAGGCAATTACAGCCCCCCTGATCGTTCCCGCGCTCTGCGTGGGAACGCCTCCTGTGACGCTCCGCGTCACGCCTCTAAAGCAGACGCAGAGCGTCCAGAGCTGCATTCCCACGCAGAGCGTGGGAACGATCACAAGGGCAACAAAAAACCCGCGCCTGTCACCAGAACGCGGGTTTCTGTTATTGCCTCAAGCGATCAACGCTCCAGCAAAATCCGCAACATGCGACGCAACGGCTCAGCCGCGCCCCACAGCAGTTGGTCGCCGACGGTGAACGCGCCGAGGAACTGGCTGCCCATGTTCAGCTTGCGCAGGCGGCCCACCGGTACATTCAGGGTGCCGGTGACCTTGGTCGGGCTCAGCTCCTGCATGCTGATATCGCGGTTGTTCGGCACCAGCTTGACCCAAGGGTTGTGCTGGCTGATCAGCCCTTCGATATCGGCAATCGGCACATCTTTGTTCAACTTGATAGTCAGCGCCTGGCTGTGGCAACGCATGGCGCCAATGCGCACGCAGATGCCATCCACCGGGATCGGGTTCTTGAAACGCCCCAGGATCTTGTTGGTTTCGGCCTGGGCCTTCCACTCTTCGCGACTCTGACCGTTAGGCAGTTCCTTGTCGATCCACGGGATCAGGCTACCGGCCAATGGCACGCCGAAGTTCTCGGTCGGGTAAGCATCGCTGCGCATGGCCTCGGCCACACGGCGGTCGATATCGAGGATCGCACTGGCCGGGTCAGCCAGTTGATCGGCGACAGCGGCGTGGGTCGCGCCCATCTGCTTGATCAGTTCACGCATGTTCTGCGCGCCGGCACCGGAGGCCGCCTGATAGGTCATCGCGCTCATCCATTCCACCAGGCCCGCTTCGAACAGGCCGCCCAGGCCCATCAGCATCAGGCTGACGGTGCAGTTGCCGCCCACGTAGTTCTTGGTACCGGCGTCCAGTTGCTGGTCGATGACCTTGCGGTTGACCGGGTCGAGGATGATCACCGCGTCGTCCTGCATGCGCAGGCTCGAAGCGGCGTCGATCCAGTAACCCTGCCAGCCGGCTTCGCGCAGCTTGGGGAAGACTTCGCTGGTGTAGTCGCCACCCTGGCAGGTCAGGATCACGTCGAGGCTCTTCAACTCTTCAATGCTGTAGGCATCCTTGAGCGGGGCAATATCCTTGCCCACGGACGGCCCTTGGCCACCTACGTTCGAAGTGGTGAAAAACACCGGCTCAATAAGATCGAAATCCTGCTCTTCCAGCATCCGCTGCATGAGCACGGAACCGACCATACCGCGCCAACCGATCAGACCTACACGTTTCATCGCAACTACACCTTGTTAAAAAGTGGGCCGCCTTGCAGCGACAACTGCAAGCGGGCCCGAGAGATTACAGATTCCGCAGCGCGGCGACTACTGCGTCGCCCATTTCTTGCGTCCCGACCTTGGTGCAACCCTGGGACCAGATATCGCCGGTGCGCAAGCCCTGATCCAGCACCAGGCTGACGGCCTTCTCGATTGCGTCCGCCGCATCGCCCAGGTTGAAGCTGTAGCGCAGCATCATCGACACCGACAAAATCGTCGCCAGCGGGTTGGCAATGCCCTGCCCCGCGATGTCTGGCGCCGAACCGTGGCACGGCTCGTACATGCCTTTGTTATTGGTGTCCAGGGACGCCGACGGCAGCATGCCGATGGAACCGGTGAGCATCGACGCCTGGTCGGACAGGATGTCGCCGAACAGGTTGTCGGTGACAATCACGTCGAACTGCTTGGGTGCGCGCACCAGTTGCATGGCGGCGTTGTCGACGTACATGTGGCTCAGTTCGACGTCCGGATAATCCTTGGCGACTTCTTCGACGATTTCACGCCACAGTTGGCTGGAAGCCAGCACATTGGCCTTGTCCACCGAGCAGACTTTTTTGCCGCGCACGCGCGCCATGTCGAAACCGACACGGGCGATACGGCGGATTTCGCTCTCGCTGTATGGCAGCGTGTCATAGGCCTGACGCTCACCATTTTCCAACTCGCGCACGCCCCGTGGCGAGCCGAAGTAGATACCGCCGGTCAGCTCACGCACGATGAGGATATCCAGGCCCGCTACCACTTCCGGCTTGAGGCTCGACGCGTCAGCCAGTTGCGGGTAGAGGATGGCCGGGCGCAGGTTACCGAACAGGCCCAGTTGCGCACGAATTTTCAGCAAGCCGCGCTCAGGGCGGATGTCACGCTCGATCTTGTCCCATTTCGGCCCACCCACGGCGCCGAGCAGTACCGCATCGGCAGCCCGGGCGCGGTCGAGGGTCTCGTCAGCCAGCGGCACGCCGTGCTTGTCGATGGCAGCGCCGCCGATCACGTCGTGGCTCAGCTCGAAACCCAGGCTGTACTTGCTGTTGGCAAGCTCAAGGACCTTGACCGCTTCGGCCATGATTTCCGGCCCAATACCGTCGCCAGGGAGAATCAGAATCTGCTTGCTCATGCGTTCCTCATTTCATCAAGCGACCCGCCCGTGGGCAGGTCGGGAAAAATCAATCAGCGTTCGGCGAAGACCACCAGCACATCGGTGCTGAAGGTGCCGTCGGCTTGAACTTCGTAATAATCACGTACTTCCTGGCCCATCGCCTTTTGCAGCTCAAGGATTGCTGCACGCAGTACCTCTGGCGTGCGCATGCGTTCAACCCACGAGGCGTACTCCAGGCGCAAGCGCTGGCGACTGCTGTTGCGCACGTGCAGGCCGGCCTCACTCAACTGGCGCATCCACTCGGCGCTGGAATAGTCACGCACATGGCTGGTGTCGCGCAGCACTTCGACGGTTTGCAGGTAAGTGTCCAACAGCGGGCTGCCCGGTGACAAGACATCCACAAATGCCGCCACGCCACCCGGCTTGAGCACACGGCGCACTTCACGCAGGGCCAGGCCGAGGTCGCTCCAGTGATGGGCCGAATAACGACTGAACACGAAGTCGAATTCGCCATCGGCGAACGGCAGGCGCTCGGCGGCGCCGTGCACGGTGCGGATGTTGTCCAGGTTGCGGTCTTTGGCGGCGGCGGCCACCACGTCGAGCATAGGCTGGGACAAGTCGTAGGCCACCACTTCTTTGACCAGAGGCGCTACATGAAAGCTGACATGACCGGCACCGCAGCCCAGGTCCAGCAGGCGTGCAGCGCCCTGCCCGGCCAGTTCGGCCTGTAGCAGTGCGAATTCGGTGCCCTGGGCGTGTACGGCGCTGCTCAGGTAGGCCGAGGCTTGCTCGCCGAATTGTTTTTGCACGACTTGGGTGTGGGCGGTGGTGGTCATGGTGGCTTTCCTTGGGGTTTGTGGTGGTTGCACTGGCGCTATCGCAGGCAAGCCAGCTTCCACCGTTGACCGAGGTGCTCAGGCGAACCTCGATCCCTGTGGGAGCGGGCTTGCCCGCGATGGGGCCCGCACGGTTACCGCAAATCAGGCATCGCGAAACAACCAGGGCTGGCTCGCCCGGTGCCTGGTTTCAAACGCAGCAATCGCATCGCCGTCCTGCAAGGTCAGGCCGATGTCGTCCAGGCCGTTGATCAGGCAGTGCTTACGGAAGGCATCCACTTCAAAGTGGTACACCTTGCCATCCGGGCGGGTCACGGTTTGCGCGGCCAGGTCCACCGTCAGCTGGTAGCCGACATTGGCCTCCACTTGCTGGAACAACTCGTCCACTTCAGCGTCGCTCAAGATGATCGGCAACAGGCCGTTCTTGAAGCTGTTGTTGAAGAAGATATCGGCGTAGCTCGGCGCGATGATGCTGCGAAAGCCGTACTCTTCCAGGGCCCACGGAGCGTGCTCGCGGCTGGAGCCGCAGCCGAAGTTTTCCCGGGCCAGCAACACGCTGGCGCCTTGGTAACGCTCGGCGTTGAGCACAAAGTCCTTGTTCAGAGGGCGCTTGGAGTTGTCCTGGTAGGCGTAGCCCACGTCCAGGTAGCGCCACTCATCGAACAGGTTGGGGCCGAAACCGGTGCGCTTGATCGACTTCAGGAATTGCTTTGGGATGATCTGGTCGGTGTCCACATTGGCACGGTCCAACGGCGCTACAAGGCCTGTGTGTTGGGTAAAAGCTCTCATCGGGTTTTCCTCAGATCAATTCGCGAACGTCGATGAAACGACCGTTGACGGCAGCAGCGGCGGCCATGGCCGGGCTCACCAGGTGAGTACGCCCACCCGCGCCTTGGCGCCCTTCGAAGTTACGGTTGGAGGTCGACGCGCAATGCTCGCCCGACTCCAGGCGGTCCGGGTTCATCGCCAGGCACATCGAGCAGCCCGGCTCACGCCATTCAAAACCGGCTTCGAGGAAGATCTTGTCCAGGCCTTCGGCTTCCGCCTGGGCTTTAACCAGCCCGGAACCTGGCACCACAATGGCTTGTTTGATGGTCGAGGCCACCTTGCGGCCTTTGGCGATCACCGCCGCGGCGCGCAGGTCTTCGATCCGCGAGTTGGTGCAGGAACCGATAAACACACGGTCCAACTGGATGTCGGTGATCGCCTGGTTGGCAGTCAACCCCATGTATTTCAAGGCGCGCTCGATGGAGCCACGCTTGACCAGGTCGGCCTCTTTGGCCGGGTCCGGCACGTTCTGGTCGACGGCCAGGACCATTTCGGGCGAAGTGCCCCAGCTGACTTGCGGCTTGATCTGCGTAGCGTCGAGTTCGACCACGGTGTCGAACACCGCATCGGCGTCGGACACCAGGTCTTTCCACGCTTCGACGGCGGCATCCCAATCGGCGCCTTGCGGCGCGAACGGGCGACCCTTGACGTATTCGACGGTTTTTTCGTCCGCCGCCACCATGCCCACGCGGGCACCGGCTTCGATGGACATGTTGCAGATGGTCATGCGGCCTTCAATGGACAGCTCGCGGATAGCACTGCCGGCGAACTCGATGGCATGGCCGTTGCCGCCGGCGGTGCCGATCTTGCCGATCACGGCGAGCACGATGTCTTTGGCGGTCACGCCAAACGGCAATTGGCCTTCGACGCGTACCAGCATGTTCTTCATTTTCTTGGCCACCAGGCACTGGGTGGCGAACACATGTTCCACCTCAGACGTGCCGATGCCATGGGCCAGGGCGCCGAACGCACCGTGGGTGGAGGTGTGGGAGTCGCCGCAGACCACGGTCATGCCCGGCAAGGTGGCGCCCTGCTCCGGGCCGATGACGTGGACGATGCCTTGGCGCACGTCGTTCATCTTGAATTCGGTGATGCCGTATTCGTCGCAATAATCGTCGAGGGTCTGCACCTGCAACCGCGAAACCTGGTCGGCAATGGCTTCGATGCCGCCCTTGCGCTCAGGAGTGGTCGGCACGTTGTGGTCCGGAGTGGCGATGATGGAGTCGACGCGCCAAGGCTTGCGCCCGGCCAGTCGCAGGCCTTCGAACGCTTGGGGCGAGGTCACTTCATGAATGATGTGACGGTCGATGTAGATCAGCGACGATCCATCATCGCGACGTTTCACTTCGTGGGAATCCCAAAGCTTGTCGTAAAGCGTTTTGCCGGCCATCAGTCGGTCCTCATCAGCGGTGCATCTATACGCCGGGCTTTTCAATAACCCTTTGGCTTGTGAGGCTGATGGTATGGCGCTACATTAAATAACTCAAATTCATATTTTTTATGCTTTGGATTACCAACTGGAATAGCACCATGGACCTGGCCAACCTCAACGCCTTTATCGCCATCGCCGAGACCGGCAGCTTCTCCGGCGCCGGCGAACGCCTGCACCTGACCCAGCCGGCCATCAGCAAGCGCATCGCCGGTTTGGAACAACAATTGAAGGTACGGCTGTTCGACCGCCTGGGCCGCGAAGTCGGCTTGACCGAGGCCGGGCGGGCCTTGCTGCCCCGCGCCTATCAAATCCTCAACGTGCTGGACGACACCCGCCGGGCCCTGACCAACCTCACCGGCGAAGTCAGCGGGCGCCTCACTCTGGCCACTAGCCACCATATCGGCCTGCATCGCCTGCCGCCGATCCTGCGCACCTTCACCCGGCAATATCCGAAGGTGGCGTTGGATATTCAGTTTCTGGATTCAGAAGTGGCCTACGAAGAAATCCTCCATGGCCGTGCGGAAGTCGCGGTAATCACCCTGGCGCCTGAGCCCCACAACCTGGTACGTGCAAGCCGGGTGTGGGACGACCCACTGGATTTTGTGGTGGCGCCGGAACACAGCCTGATCAGCGGTTCCGTCAGCCTGGCTGATATCGCCGGGCATCCGGCCGTGTTTCCCGGTGGCAACACCTTTACCCACCATATTGTCAGCCGCCTGTTCGAGGCCCAGGGCCTGACGCCCAATATCGCGATGAGCACTAACTACCTGGAAACCATCAAGATGATGGTCTCCATCGGCCTGGCCTGGAGCGTGTTGCCGCGCACCATGCTTGACGATCAGGTGGCAAGTATCGCTTTGCCGGGCATACAGCTCAGTCGCCAGCTAGGCTATATCGTGCACACCGAAAGGACGCTGTCGAACGCTGCGCGGGCTTTCATGAGTCTGTTGGATGCACAGGTCGATCTGCCAGGGTTACCGGCATGACACCGTGCGGGCCAGGGGTTTAGGTCAAACCGCGCGGTTTTCTCCATGAGCCAAGGCCCTTTGATAATGCGCAACCCCCTTGACCCGATTCCACCCCTGCCCCGCATCTACGCCCTGGACCCTCAAGCGGCGGAACAAAGCTGGGACAGTGCCCCGCAACTGCTGACGGCCCTCAATGCCGCGCGGCTGGGTGCCTGGTGCTGGGAAATCGACACAGGAAGAATCAGTTGGTCACGGGGCACCCAGGCGCTATTCGGCTTTGACCCGCGCCAGCCTCTGCCCAAGGACCTCGATTACCTAGACCTGCTGGCCCCGCAAGACAGTGCGCGGGTGGTGCGCGGCTTTCATGCGGTGCTCGCCGGAGAGCCGTTCGACCGCGCCATGCACCACCGCATCCAATGGCCCGATGGCAGCGTGCACTGGCTGGAAATCAGCGGCAGCCTGGTTCCCGATAAAGCCGGACGGCGTCGCATGATCGGGGTCATCCGCGAAATCACCCACCAACGCGACCGTGAACACGCCCTCAGCCATTCGGAAAAGCGCTTCGCCACCCTGTTCCACCTGTGCCCGAACATGGTACTGCTGACGCGCCAGGCCGACGGCTTGATCAGCGAAGCCAACCAGTACTTCGAGATGCTGTTCGGCTGGCCGGTGGCCGATGCCATCGGCCGCACCACATTGGAGCTGGGCCTGTGGCGCCACCCGGAACAGCGGGCGCTGCTGGTCAAGGCCACGCAGCGCAAGGGTGAACCGATCACCATGGAAGTGCAGTTCTGCGCCAGCAACGGCCAGATTCATGACGGCACCCTCAGCGCACAAAAAGTGGAACTGGACGGCGAGGCGTACCTGATCAGCACCTTTCTGGACACCACCGAACGCAAAAACGCCGAGCAAGCGCTCAAGGAAAGCCAGGAGCGCCTGGACCTGGCTCTGGATTCCGCGCAACTGGGTACCTGGGATTGGCACATCCCCAGCGGCATGCTCTACGGCTCGGCGCGTGCCGCCCAGTTGCACGGGCTGGAACCCGCGCCGTTCCATGAATCCTTCGATGCGTTTTTTGAGGGCATGTCCGATGAGGACCGCGAGGGCATGCGCCATGCGTACCGCAGTTTGCGCGAAGGCCCGGACGGCAACTATCAGCTGACCTACCGCGTGCAAATGGAAGACGGCAGCCCGCGCTACCTGGAGAGCCGCGCACGCCTGTATCGCGATGAGTCAGGCAAGCCCCTGCGCATGGCAGGGACCTTGCTGGATATCACCGACCAGGTCGAGCGCGAGCAACGGCTGACCGCCTCGGAAGAAAAGTTCGCCAGCCTGTTCCAGGCCAGCCCCGACCCGATCTGCGTGACCTGCCTGGACAGCGGCGCCTTTATCGAGATCAACCCGGCGTTTACCCAGACGTTTGGCTGGACAGCCGCCGAAGTGCTCGACAAAAGCGCCGAACAAATCGGCTTGTGGGACGACTCCAGCAAGCGCCTGCAGCGCATCGAGCAGGTGATACGCGAACAGGCCCTGAGCAATGTGGCCATAGTGGTGCATCACAAGGACGGCCAAAGCCTGACCTGCATGATTTCCAGCCGCTTGATCAAGGTCAGCGACCAGCCGTGCATCGTCACCACGCTGCGCGATATTACCCAACAGCAACGCTCGGAAGCCGCACTCAAGGCCAGTGAAGAGAAGTTTGCCAAGGCGTTCCATTCCAGCCCCGATGCGATATCCATCACCGAACGCGACACCGGCCGTTACGTGGAGGTCAACGACGGTTTTTGCCGCCTGACCGGTTACCGCACCGAAGAAGCCATCGGCCTGACGCTGTACCAGATCGGCATCTGGGCCGATGAAAACCAACGCGCCGCACTGTTGGCCGAGTTGCACATCAAGGGGCGCATTCACCACCTGGAAATGCTCTGGCGCAACAAGCGTGGCGAGGTTCTGGCGGTGGAGGTCTCGGTGGAGCCGATCACCTTGAATGAAACCCCCTGCCTGCTGCTGACCGCGCGGGATGTGAGCCTATTGAAGAACGCCCAGGCGCAGATCCGGCACCTGGCCTATCACGACCCGCTGACCAACCTGCCGAACCGGGCACTGCTGATGGACCGCCTGAGCCAGCAGATCGCCCTGCTCAAGCGCCACAACCTGCGCGGCGCCCTGCTGTTTCTGGACCTGGATCACTTCAAGCACATCAACGACTCCCTCGGCCACCCCGTTGGCGACACTGTGCTGAAAATCGTCACCGCGCGCCTGGAAGCCAGCGTGCGCACAGAGGACACCGTGGCGCGCCTGGGCGGCGACGAGTTTGTGGTATTGCTCAGCGGCCTGGAGGGCACCCGCCAGACGGTCAGCAGCCAGGTGCAAGCGCTGGCCGATACCCTGCGCGAATTGCTCTCGGAACCCATGTTCCTTGACGGTCACCGGTTGCAGGTCACGCCCAGCATCGGCGTGGCGCTGATCCCCGACCACGGCACCACACCCGCCGATCTGCTCAAGCGTGCCGACATCGCCCTGTACCGCGCCAAGGACTCCGGGCGCAACACCACGCAGATGTTCCACAACAGCATGCAAAAAACCGCCAGCGAGCGCCTGCGCATGGAAACCGACTTGCGCCTGGCTTTGTCACGCGGCGAATTCAGCGTGCATTACCAGCCCCAGGTGGATGCGCGAGGCAACAGGATAATCGGCGCCGAAGCCCTGGTGCGCTGGCAGCATCCACAATTGGGCGCGCAGTCGCCGGCGGAATTTATCAAGGTATTGGAAGACAGCGGCCTGATCCTGGAGGTCGGCACCTGGATTCTCGATGAAGCCTGCGGCGCCTTTGCCCAGTTGATTGCCGACGGCCTGGTGGACCCGCTCAATTTCAGCCTGTGCGTGAATATCAGCCCGCGGCAGTTCCGCCAGAACGACTTTGTGGAACGGGTGGAGCACAGCCTCAAGCAACACGGCCTGCCGTTCAGCCTGCTGAAACTGGAAATCACCGAAGGCATCGTGATCCAGAACCTGGACGACACCGTGATGAAGATGCGCCGCCTTAAAAAACTCGGCGTGAGCTTTGCGATGGATGATTTCGGCACCGGCTACTCATCCCTGACCTATCTCAAGCGCTTGCCGGTGGACGCACTGAAGATCGATCAGTCGTTCGTGCGCGATGCGACCCACGACCCCAATGATGCAGAAATCATCCGCGCCATTGTGGCGATGGCGCGCAGCCTGAACCTGGAAGTCATCGCCGAGGGGGTGGAAACCCTGGAACAGCTGGCGTTCCTGCAAAAGCTGGGCTGCCATTTGTTCCAGGGGTATTTACACAGCCGGCCATTGCCGATCGAGGGTTTCAGGCGGTTGCTGGAATAGGGCCGCGCCTGATCACGCGAGGTTGCAAAAGATGCAGCCAAGCGCCACTGCCGTCAACGGAGCCGCCCGCCTGGGTGCCTGTTCAATTACATAAGCGCTACAGCATGGCCGTAGGTAGGGGCCGAGCCTCGGCGCCCCCACAACTCTTCACGACCATTGATAACCGCTACCGAATGCTTATCCCGATTGCACATACCCACTTGCCCACCGGCGAGCGCACTGACGGGCACCGTTCTCATGTGTTTCCTCAACCCCAGGCGCAGAAACCCCTCCCCCGGCCCCCACTCATCCTCCCCATTGTTCAGGCTGCGAATGGCAGCATGAAAACTCCTGCTCGCCGTACCATCGTTGTCTTCCATTTGCGCGCGCTTGGCGCTGACGGCAAAAAGAAACTGCGCATCCTTGAGCATCTCTTTATCGGGACCTATAAACCGCGAACCTTGTGCTGCTTGCGCCAACTCCGAGTCGGTCAATCTCAGCTGAAAATCGTCGTGCATGACCACGTGATAACCGCCAGGCTCTTTTCTCACTGAGCGAAAAATGTCCGTAGGGCTTTGACCAAATCGGTACATGGCTGCCTTGATGGCCGATACGGTAACGCAGTTGCCACTTGGCCCTTGGCGAAAGCCACTCCAGATGTTGTCCGGCTTAGCCCCATTACGCTTTATCGAAAGACCCGGAATGTGTGCGGCGACCTCAGGCTTTGGTGGTAGCGGTTCAGGTATGACCCGAGGCGGAACCTCAGGCTGAACCCTGGGCGGAGGAGGAATATCAGGAACTGTCGTATCTTTTTTATCGGACAATAGAGAAATCAACTGTGAAAAAAAAGACGCAAACAGCCCCGACAATGTAGTGACTAACTCTCTATTAGTACCAATGCTTTTTTTAGCTGTCTCGACAGTTCCGTAATTAACTGGAGTGCACTGAAGAGTGTCATTAATGGGTTTCAACGTATCAACAGGTGCCACCTGACGGACATCTATCACGCGCGCAATATTATTAATCGAACAGCACGACACAAGTTTCTCCTTAAACAGTACTTCTCCGAGTGGTATACCTCGGAGAAGCCCCCGTTTTATTCAAGCGTTCTTATGAGCCAGTGGATTTCAGGATCTGGATGAAAGTCGAGCATTGAAGCGCCAGTTTTTGTCCAATTTATTCTCATCAGGACCTGGGCTGGTCAAACCCGGAACAAACTTATCGGGCTGTGGCGCGGGTGTAGGTATCGGGTTGGTATCCGGATTCGGGCCTGGCTGTGGCATCGGGTTCGATTCCGGCTTCGGCCCCGGCTGTGGCACGGGGTTCGATTCCGGCTTCGGACCGGGCTGCGGCACGGGGTTCGATTCCGGCTTCTGACCGGGCTGTGGCACGGGGCTCGATTCAGGCTTCGGACCCGGCTGAGGCACGGGGTTCGATTCAGGCTTTGGACCGGGCTGGGGCACGGGGTTCGATTCAGGCTTCGGACCCAGCTGGGGCACGGGGTTCGATTCCGGCTTTGGACCCGGCTGTGGCACGGGGTTCGATTCCGGCTTTGGACCCGGCTGGGGCACGGGGTTCGATCCCGGCTTCGGACCCAGCTGGGGCACGGGGTTCGATTCCGGCTTTGGACCCGGCTGTGGCACGGGGTTCGATTCCGGCTTCGGACCTTGCCTGGGATTTAAGTCCGGGGTTGGCCCGTCCTTTGTATCAGGGCAGTGACAGTGAGCGACATTGATGTTCACATGCACATTTGCTTCAGCATCATTAGTGACATTCACTGAAGGCATCGGCACTGACGGCTTCACTGGATGATCGTTTCTACCCGGTTTCGGCGTCAATCCGCCGTGATCTATTAGCACCCTCGGACCTTTTGCATCCGGCTTCACCGCTTGATCCGTCGTACCTGGCTTCACCGGCTGGTCTTTTGCATTCGGCCTCACCGCTTGATCAGTCGTACCTGGCTTCACCGGCTGGTCTTTTGCATCCGGCTTCACCGCTTGATCAGTCGTACCTGGC
>NZ_JBQEQE010000009.1:140276-215750 GCF_052046095.1 Pseudomonas sp. 22072 | reverse complement strand
CCCAACGGGAGCAAGCTCCCTCGCCACAGGTTAGTGTTTGGTGGCTAACAGCGCCGTGCCACGCGATCAGTGGTGCTTGTTCTTGTGCTTATGTTTGTTGCCTTTGTGCTTGCCACCACCGGAACGATGACCGCTCTCGTCATCCGCCAGGTTGTTACCCAGCGCGCCACCGGCTGCGCCACCCACGCCGGCGCCGATGGTTGAACCGGTGGTGCCGCCCAGGCGATTGCCAATCAGCGAACCGCCTGCCGAGCCCAAACCGCCGCCAATCGCCGCTTCGGTCTTGTTGCCCTTCTGCGCACCCACTGCACTCCCGGCTGCGCCCCCCACGCCGGCGCCGATGGCCGCACCTGTCGAGCCACCAAGCTGCTGGCCCACCACGTTGCCCAATACACCGCCGACACCGCCTCCCAGCGCCGCCGTACCATCTCCAGCGGCCAGGGCCCCTTGGGAGATCAGAATGCCCAATGCCAGGGCCGGGAATGTCATTTTCATTTTTTTGTACCTCAAGGGCTGTCTCAGGCGCTCACGGGGTAAAGCACGCCTGGCATTTTGATTAGAGCACACGCCATAACACTTGGGCTTGGGTGATAGCCCCTTGCACAAGAAAATTTTTTCGGCCCTCTTGAATTCCTTTTGCGCGTCCATAAATTTTTGATCACGCGATGCCGAATCCGGGTCGCGTACTAAATCACTTGGAGAAACTCAGGAGATTTTAAAATGGCTACTACCCTGTCGTTGGCCCCACTGTTCCGTCAATCGGTGGGCTTTGATCGCTTCAATGACCTGTTCGAGTCGGCGCTGCGCAGCGAGGCTCCGAATTCCTATCCACCTCACAACGTGGAAAAGCACGGTGACGACGCGTACCGCATCGTGATCGCCGTGGCTGGCCTGACCGAGGAGGATCTGGATATCCAGGTCGAGAGGGGTGTATTGACGGTTTCCGGCGGAAAACGCGAAACCGACGATAAGGTCGCTTACCTGCACC
Organism: Pseudomonas sp. 22072; assembly: GCF_052046095.1. Classification (NCBI taxonomy): domain Bacteria; kingdom Pseudomonadati; phylum Pseudomonadota; class Gammaproteobacteria; order Pseudomonadales; family Pseudomonadaceae; genus Pseudomonas; species Pseudomonas sp. 22072. The sequence goes on along the minus strand of NZ_JBQEQE010000009.1, from coordinate 214,762 downwards.
AGGGCATTGCCCAACGTGCGTTCCGGTTGTCGTTCCGCTTGGCGGACCATATCGAAGTACGTGGCGCATCCCTGACCAACGGTTTGCTCAACATCGACCTGCTGCGTGAAGTGCCTGAAGAGGCCAAGCCAAAACGCATCATGATTGGTGGTGAGACCAAACCCGAGCTGCGTCAGGTCAGCTTGCAGTAAAACAATCGGCGGTAAAAAGGCGCTCTACGGAGCGCCTTTTTTGTGCGCGCTGCAAACGCAGGCCGGCTAAGCCTGGGTATTGGGTGCAAACAACCGCCTGGCCTCGGCAAAACACTTCTCTGCGATGACCGAGCGCGGTTCGGTCTTGCGCATCACCATGCCCAGGGGCGCAAGGACACTGGCGTCTGGCAGGTGGATAAATGCCAGGTTTTCGATGGGGTTTTCCAGGCCGCTGTCCAACGGCATGATTGCGCAACAGAAGCCTTCGTGGATGGCCTGGAACAGTTGATAGGTGGAGTCGCTTTCCAGAATCGGCTGGGGATCGAGACCGCGGCTGCGGAAACTCAAGTCGATGGATTTTCGGTAGTGCATGCCATTGCTGATCATCCCCAGGGGCAGTTGGGCGGCTTCTTCCCAGCTCATCTGTGTGCCTTCGAAGTGGAAGTGGCGGGTGTCGTACAGCAGGCCGACGCGGGTTTCGCCCAGCTCGAAAAACTCCAGGTAATTGGGGCTGACGTGGTCCAGGTAGCACACGCCCAGGTCCAGTTGGTTGGTGCCCAAGGCTTCGATGATTTTGTCCGAACTCATGGAGGTGAGGCTGAACTTGAGTTCCGGGAAGCTGTGGGACAAACCCTGGATAAAGCTGATCGGGTTGAAGCCGCTCAGGGGCACCAGGCCCAGGCGCAGGTTACCGACCAACTGGCCGCGACACGCAGCGGCTTCGGCGAACAGGCCGTCGTGTGCGGCGAGCAGGGTCCTGGCCCAGGCCAATACGCGTTCGCCGGCCTGGGTGAAACCTTCGAAGCGTTGGCCGCGGGTTACCAGCTCCAGGCCCAGTTCTTCCTCCAGGTTGCGCAGGCGCATCGACAGGGTGGGCTGGGTGATGTTGCAGCGCGCGGCGGCCTGACCGAAATGGCGGGTCTGCTCCAGCGCGATCAGGAATTTAAGCTGCTTGATGTCCATGAAGGCACCTGCCTGGAAATAAGTGAACGGTCATGATTGGCGCAAGTGCCTGAAACCCACGGGGTGGAGCCGATGATCGCATTGTAACGACCGCCACGTCCAAGTGCCCTTGCCACCGTGCGGCTGCATTGTTCCATTTTTGAGATGGAGCGGCCCGTTTCAGCCACTACCTAACCCTGAACGCGATGATTAAGGTGGTTCCACTGTTTTTTGGATGGGCCAACGTCTACACCCAGGCCGTGCCGCACTATCAGCTTCTCATCGAGAGCTACATCAAGGCTCAGGAAGTGGCAAACAACCACGAAGTACTAGACTCACAGCGCAAGTAAATACGCTGGGGTCTTTTGCGGCGAGCCCATGTTGGGCGCTGCCTTTTTATCAGGAGTATGAAGATGTCTACACCTTACGTTCGCTTGGACAAAGACAACGCCGCTGTGCTGTTGGTCGACCATCAGGCCGGCTTACTGTCATTGGTCCGCGACATTGACCCGGACAAATTCAAGAACAACGTGCTGGCCCTGGCTGACCTGGCCAAGTACTTCAAGTTGCCGACGATCCTGACCACCAGTTTCGAAACCGGCCCCAATGGCCCGCTGGTGCCCGAGCTCAAGGCACTGTTCCCGGATGCGCCGTACATTGCGCGCCCAGGCCAGATCAATGCCTGGGACAACGAAGACTTCGTCAAGGCCATCAAGGCCACCGGCAAGAAGCAATTGATCATTGCCGGCGTCGTGACCGAAGTGTGCGTGGCGTTCCCGGCGCTGTCGGCCCTGGCCGAAGGCTTTGAAGTGTTTGTGGTCACCGACGCCTCCGGCACTTTCAACGAACTGACCCAACAGTCCGCCTGGGCCCGCATGTCGGCCAACGGCGCGCAACTGATGACCTGGTTTGGCCTGGCCTGTGAGCTGCACCGCGACTGGCGCAACGACATCGAGGGCTTGGGGACGTTGTTCTCCAACCACATTCCGGACTACCGCAACCTGTTCACCAGCTACAACGCGTTGACTGAAGGCAAGTAAGCCTGATGGAAGGCGGCCGCTAGCCGTGGGGGGAGCGGTAGAACGCCTATTTCCCTGACACCCCTAGGTCCAAATGTGGGAGCTGGCTTGCCTGCGATGGCGGCATTGCGCCTGGCACCTATTTATCTGACACCGCGCGATNAAGTAAATAGGCGTTGGCTGTCAGACCGTCATCGCAGGCAAGCCAGCTCCCACAGTTGGATGGCGCAGCTTCAATGGGATCAGCTTCGACCGTCACGGGAGCAAGATCAGTACCGCTAGAGGGATGACAACACTGTAGTCGTATTTTGTTACTAACCCATGCCCTAAAAATACAGCGCTGTGGCGGCAAAGCGGGACAAAACACCCCCTCGCCATTCAATTTTCATAAAAATGTAACAACCCTGCTTCACAGTTCGGGAGCCCGTCACCACAACGAGTTCCTTTTAATGAAAAGCTTGATGAAGTCCGCAGCACTCGCCGTTACGGTATCCCTGTGTGCCTCCTCCTTGACCTTCGCCGCCGAAAACGTGCGCCTCACCGGCTCCGGCGCCAGCTTCCCTGCACCGATCTACCTCACCTGGTTCAAGGATTTCAGCAAGAAGACCGCTGGCGTCACCGTGGATTACCAGTCCAAGGGCAGCGGCGCAGGTGTGCAGGACTTCCTGAATAAAACCGTCGACTTCGCCGCCAGTGACTCGGCCATGAAAGACGAAGACATCGCCAAGGTCGCCGAAGGCGTGCAGTTGCTGCCAATGACTGCCGGTGAAATCGTGCTGGCCTATAACCTGCCGGGCAATCCCAAGGGCCTCAAGCTGCCACGCGATGTTTACTCCAACATCTTCCTGGGCAAGATCACCAAGTGGAACGACCCACAGATCGTCGCCGCCAACCCGGACCTGAAACTCACCGACACGCCGATCACCGTGGTGGTGCGCGCAGACTCCAGCGGCACCACGGCGGTATTCACCAAGCACCTGGCGACCATCAACCCTGAATTCAAAACGGCACTGGGGGAGGGCAACACCGTCAACTGGCCGGCCAGCGACAAATTCATCAAGTCGCCCAAGAACGATGGTGTGACCGCCACCGTACGCCAGACCCCAGGCGCGATTGGCTACATCGAGTACGGTTTCGCCAAACTGGCCAAGGTTGACTTCGCCCAGTTGCAGAACAAGGCCGGCCAGTACGTGGTGCCGAACGCCGAAAGCGGCGCCGAGGCCCTGGCCGCAGTGAAGATGCCGGAAAGCCTGGTGGCCTGGTTGCCTGACCCGGACGGTGCCAAGTCTTACCCGATCACCTCTTACACCTGGATGATTTTCCGCAAGGACAACGGCAACCCTGCCAAGGCCAAGGCCATGCGCGAAATGGTTGAGTACAGCCTGACCGAGGGGCAGAAAATCGCCGACTCCATGGGCTATATCCCGCTGCCGCCATCGGTGGTCGAGCAGGTTCGCAAGGCATCCGCCAACATTCAGTAACACCCGTGAGGCCGCTCTCGGTGTGGGCTGTTTGCCGCGCCGGGGGCGTTTCCCCCCTGTTCCGGAATTAGCCAATGAACAAACCTTTCGTCGTACCGGTTAACCGGGATTCTGCCTGCCAACCTCCCTCGGCCAAAGACTTCCTGGTCGATCGCACCTTCCGTGGGCTCGCGCGAATCGGGGTGGTACTGATTCTGGCGTTGGTCGCAGCCTTGGTATTCGAGGTGGGACGCAAGGCCTTGCCGGGCATGGAAAAGCACGGGTTCGATGTGCTTTTTGGCAGCGTCTGGGACGTTAACCAGGGCAAGTACGGGATCTTGCCGGCCATTTGGGGCACGCTCTACAGCGCTTTCATCGCGCTGCTGATTGCAGGCTTTTTCGGTGTCAGCATGGCGATTTTCCTGACTCAGGATTTTCTGCCGGCCAAGCTGGCCGCTGTGTTTCGCACCATCGTTGAGCTGCTCGCGGCTATCCCCAGCGTGGTGTACGGCCTGTGGGGCATCTACGTGGTGATCCCGGCCATTCGGCCACTGACCACCTGGTTGAACAGCGAACTGGGTTGGATACCGTTTTTCGGCACGTCCCTGAGCGGGCCGGGGTTGCTGCCTGCGGCGCTGGTGTTGGCCATCATGATTCTGCCGACGATTGCCGCCGTATCCCAGGACGCGCTCACCAGCGTGCCGATGAAGACCAAGCAGGCCGCCTACGGCATGGGCACCACCCATTGGGAGGCGATTCTCAAGGTGATGGTGCCATCCGCCGCCACCGGTATTTTCGGCTCCCTGGTACTCGGCCTCGGCCGTGCGCTGGGCGAAACCATGGCGCTGGCGATGCTGGTGGGCAACGCCAACAACATTTCCCTCTCGCTGTTCGCGCCGGCCAATACCTTGGCAGCCTTGTTGGCGCTGAACTTCCCCGAAGCCGGGCCCAACGAGGTGGAGGTATTGATGTACGCCGCTCTCGTCTTGATGTTCATCACGCTGCTGGTGAATGTCATCGGTTCCATGATCATGCTCTACGCCCAACGGGGTAACCGATGATGACGAATCTCACATCCCCTATCACCGCTGTGCCGAGCCTGCAGCGCAAGTTCGAAGGCCGCGCCTTGCGCAGTCTGGTGTTGACCACATTGGTATGGTTTGGCGCGCTGCTGGCCAGTGTGCCGCTGATTTCCGTGCTCTACATGCTGATCACCCGTGGCGGCGCACGCCTGAGCCTGGAGGTGTTCACCGAACTGCCGCCCACCGGCTTCGAAACAGGCGGCGGTTTCGGCAACGCCATGGCCGGCACCTTTGTGATGGTCGGTATCGCTGCGGCGATTGCGGTGCCGGTCGGCATCATGGCCGCGATCTTCCTGGCCGAACTGGGGCCGGACAGCAAATTGGCCAACGCTGCACGCTTTGCCGCCAAGATGCTCACCGGCTTGCCTTCGATCCTGGCCGGGGTGTTTGCCTATGCCTTGGTGGTGATGACCACCGGCACCTACTCGGCACCGGCCGGCGGCGTGGCCCTGGCGGTACTGATGCTGCCCATCGTGGTGCTGACGGCTGAAGAGTCGATGCGCATGGTGCCCAAGATCATGAAGGACGCCGCCTATGGCATGGGCTGCACCCGCTCCCAAGTGATCTGGAAGATCATCTTGCCGACCGGCCTGCCAGCGATCCTCACCGGCGTAATGCTTGCAGTGGCACGTGCCGCAGGCGAAACCGCGCCGTTGTTGTTCACCGCGCTGTTCAGCAACTACTGGATCTACCACGACGGCGACTTGGCGGTGATGAACCCCACGGCCTCCCTTGCAGTGTTGATCTACAACTTTTCCGGCATGCCCTTCGACAACCAGCTGGAGCTCGCCTGGGCGGCCTCGTTGGTGTTGGTGATGATCGTGCTGGTCGTGAATATTGTGAGCCGTATCTTCGGCAAGCCTAAGTATTAAGAACGGGAGCATCTGAATCTTGAACGTCTCAACTGCGCAAATAGCCGCTCCGTTTGTTACCCAATCGCCTGTGGTCATGGACTGCAAGCTGGACAGAATTTTCTACGGCAACTTCATGGCAGTGCGTGACAGCCATGTGCCGATCGAGAAAAACAAGATCACCGGTTTCATCGGCCCGTCCGGCTGCGGCAAAAGTACGGTACTGCGCAGCCTCAACCGAATGAACGACCTGGTGAAGGGCTTTCGCTTCGAGGGCCACGTGCATTTCCTGGGTCAGGACGTATATGGCAAGGGTGTAGACCCGGTGGTGGTGCGCCGTTACATCGGTATGGTGTTCCAGCAGCCGAACCCGTTTTCCATGAGCATCTTCGACAACGTCGCCTTCGGCCTGCGCTTGAACCGCTACAAAGGCGACCTGGGCGACCGCGTCAAGCACGCCCTGCAAGGCGCTGCGCTGTGGGATGAAGTCAAGGACAAGCTCAAGGTCAGCGGCCTGTCGCTTTCCGGTGGACAGCAGCAACGGCTGTGTATTGCCCGTGCGATTGCCACCGAGCCGGAAGTGCTGTTGCTCGATGAGCCTTGCTCGGCACTCGACCCGATTGCGACTCGCCGGGTAGAGGAACTGATGGTGGAACTGAAGAAGGATTACACCATCGCCCTGGTCACCCACAACATGCAGCAGGCGATCCGCGTGGCGGACACCACGGCGTTTTTCTCGGTGGATATTTCCCAGGGCACGCGTACCGGCTACCTGGTGGAAATGGGCCCGACCGCGCAGATTTTTGGCAGCCCGCGTGAACAGATGACCGAGGATTACATCAGCGGCAAATTCAGCTGAGTAACTCCATGTTCGATAGAAACCACACGTGCGCCACCGTCAGCCCAGGAACGCCAATGTCTGCAACGCATCGTCTTGATTTGTCAGCGATTGAACGCGCGCTCCGCAAAGTGCAGAGCCGCTTTGCCCAGCTCAGCACGCAATTTACCGAGCCGCGCGACCCCTTGACCGACGAAGTGCTGCACAACGTGCTTGAAGGCTATGCGCTGGTTGACGACTATGTCGCACGGGGCGTTGACCTGTTTGACCTTCATCATCTGGACCTGATGCTGGAGATCAACGCCACGGTGCTCTGCGGTAGCGACCCGGCGCGCCGCGTGGAATACGCCCAGCACCTGGCCGCCACCGAGGAGCACTTCTTCAACAACGTTGAAGGCGGTATCAAGGACTTGTTCAATTGGTACTGCGCGTATCGCAGTGAATCGGTGTGGAAGCGTGCGGCCGGTGTGTATGTGCGCATTCTCAGCAAGCCCCAGTTGTTTATCGAAGGCAACAACCGCAGTGGCTCGCTGATCGTCAGTTATCTGCTGATGCGTGCCGGGTTGCCACCGTTCGTGCTGACGCTGGAAAATGCCGAGGGTTACTTCAATCCTTCCTCGGTCATCCGTAACTCGGCCAAACATGGCGTCAAGGCGTTGTATGAATTGCCCAAGATCAAGAAAAAGTACGCCGCCTTCCTGGAGGAACAGGCCCCGGATCCCAAGGCGTTTTTCTTGAGCGACGTACCACAGCCTATTTATCAGGGAGGCCATTAATGCGCCGGTATCCGACACTCGCCAGCCGAGCCGTGCAAGCCATCCAGCAGGCGTTTCTCACGCGTGCCGCCAAGCGACCGCGTGTACGCATCTCCTTTGATATCGACGACACGCTGGCTTGCCAACTTGACCACGCTGATGTCGAGAGCAGTTGGCTGCCGGCCTGCGCTCATCGCTGGTGGGGAGAGCCGCTGCGTATCGGTACCCGTTCGCTGACGCGGGAGCTGCGACGCCAGGGTTGCAGTATCTGGGTCTACACCTCATCGGGCAGGGCGCCTTCCTACATCAGGCGTTGGCTGATGCTGTACGGCATTCGTGTCGACGGCGTAGTAAACAGCGTGCGGCATAACCACGCCCTCACGGTGCATGGGCTGTCGAACACCCCCTCGAAATTTCCGCCGGCCTTCGACATTGATTTGCACGTGGATGATTCCGAGGGTGTGCGCCTTGAAGGTAACGACCACGGCTTTCGCGTGGTGGTGGTCGATCCGCAGGATGAGCACTGGGCGCAACGAGTGCTTGAAGCCGTCGCGGGCGTGCAGGCGCAACTGGCCCGGCAGCAATTACCCAGGTTCAAGCAGTCTGTATGCCAAGGTGCTGAGGTTTATTCTTCCTGAGCTCCAGAGAAACCTGAACTTCTTGAGCCCTTATTGCAGTTCACAACTTGCTATAAGGGTTTGATTTTCTTTGACTCGCCAGTCACGAACAACACAGAACTTCACCTCTTGTTCGACAAACAGCGCTTATGGCGCTTTTGTCGTCTATCTCCCCAAGTACATACACTTGTCATCCGATAGTCGGTCACTTTAACGCAGCACTTCTAGGCTAGTGTTGACGAGCTTCCTTAATGGTCAACCTCGATATTAAGCAACGAAGCAGCCTGAACAGAATGCACAACAACAACTTCAATGCATATTGTTTAGCCCGACGCATCAGGTATTACCGTTGACTTTCGGTGTTGATCGCTGGGCTCAAGGAGTACTGACATGGCTATATTCGATTACAAGGGGCAAGACGCCCGCGTCCTGATTTCAGATGCCTGGACCCTCGCCACTTACACCAGTGGTGTAGCGACCGTCGGCGCGCTCTACAACATTCCGGGGCTTGTGCTGGGCGAGGGCAACACCTTCGCGCTGCCCAAGGGCTGGCGTGAGATCGGCGCGAGCGAACTGCAGGTTGATAGCAGCCACACCGACGTCACTGGAAGTTTTACCGGCGACGGCGTCTTTGGTTCTCAAGCCAGGGTGTTTGGTCAATACGATGACAGCGGCCAATTAGTCAAAATGGGTTTTTCCATTGCCGGCACCAACTCGCCAATTGATCTGCTGGGTTGGCCGGCGATGATCGATAACTCTTATATCAACGGCTACGACTACCTGCTCAACTCAATCAAGGATTACGCCACCGGCCATAACCTGAGCGGCAAGGATGTTCTGGTCACCGGCTATAGCCAGGGTGGCTCCGTTACCAACAGCATGTATATCGGCAAGGATACTTTGGCCGACGGGTTCTTCAAGGATTCGGACTACTTTGGCATGGAGTCGCCCAAGTCCAGCAACAGCGACGGAATCTTCAACTTCGGATTTGAAAACGATGTGGTCCACCGTCTCACGGGTCAAGAGACCAACGTGGGCAGCGCCATTATCGATGCGCTTCAAGGCAGTGATGCCAGTTACACCTCGACGACTGACAACATCGTGCTGTTCGACACAATCTACGCGCTGCCAACCTGGCCCAATGGTCCGTTCTCGATTGCCAACCTGTCAGGATGGGCCGCGCACCTGGAAGGCATTTTCATCAACCCTATCCAGCGTATCGCCCAATCGACCTTCTACGATTACATCGAGCGCGACAGCACCATCATCATCAGCAACCTCGACGCCATCAGCCGCAGCTTTACCTGGGTCAGCGACAAACAGACCGCCACCTCCAACCACTACGGCACACCGGCTTTCCTGCTGGGCACCGACAGTTCGGACAAGCTGCAGGACGGCCGCAGCGATGACTTCCTCGACGGGTTCAAGGGTGACGACAGTTTCCGGGTGAGTACCGGTACCGATATCGTCGCCGGCGGCGAAGGCAACGACAAAGTCTTCCTCAAAGGCACCGCGTCTTCCTACGAAGCGGTGAAACTCAGCGATGGCACGTTGTTTCTGAACGACAGCAGCGGCCAATATGGTCTGAAGGAATTGCACGGCGTAGAGCATGTAGAGTTCGAAACCGGCCTTGCCAACAGCCTCGGTCAATTGCCTCTTTTCGGTGGCTTCTTCAGCGGTATTGGCGAGGCGTTGACGCCGTCCTACACGGTGACCAGTGGCAAGCTGGACTTTGATGGCCTGTTCGGCGCCGATAAAGCGTATGCCAAATCCATCGAAGGTAGCCAGCTGGCCGACACCCTCAAAGGCACCGCCACTCGCGACCTGATATTCGGCCAGAACGGCAATGACCGGCTCGACGGTGGCGCCGGCAATGATCTGCTGCACGGCGGCGACGGCAACGACACGCTACTGGGTGGCACCGGTAACGATTCGTTGTATGGCGCCAACGGCAATGACGTCTTGATCGGCGGGCTAGGCAATGACCAACTCAGCGGTGGCGTAGGCAGCGACCTGTTTGTTTTCGACCAACGCGGGTTCGGCCACGACGTGATCAGTGACTTCAACATTCATCAGAATGGGAAAGACCTGCTGGTGTTCGCCAAGTCGCTGTTTGCCAGCGCCGATGCTGTGCTCGGTGCGACTACCCAGCACGGCAGTGACAGCGTGATTCTGGCGGGGGACAGCAGTGTCACCCTGGGGGGGTTCAATGCGGCGCAGTTGAGTGCAGAGATGATCAGCGTGGTTTGATGCCGGATCGGTAAAGCCGGTGATAAAACCTCACAGGATCGTTGATGCTGTGGGGTTTTTTCTTGCTTATCGCTTTATAGCAATCTGTCAGAAGGAAAAAGAAAGAGGACAGATTTATTTATAGGTTTGGCGAGTCCTTTTAGATATAACGAATGAGCCTCTGGAAAATAAATCTTTCCCCTTTTTTTTGCGAACACACACCACTCGAACAAGTACAGCTCGTGCGAATCGTAGACGTCAAATCGTCAGCCATCAACAGCAGCGCATTCAGCAGCACGCCAAAAACAGCAATGCCCATGTGTTCTTTAAACTGCTAGCCGATCCGGCGTTGATACAGTGCGGTTGGGGTTGACCTATTTCAAAGCCTCCGTACCAGAAGTGATAGAGCCGTTATCAGAGGATTTTCTCTCTTGCTCTGAACGAACAATTCGCATGTTCTTGGGCGCGCTAACTCCTAGAGACACGCTTTCGCCCACGACCTTGATTACTTTTAATTGGACTTCGCCGCCGATGTATAGGCTTTTATTGAGCGTTCTCGTAATGACTAGCAATTGATATCCCTTTTCATTAGGTCCTTTATCCTCTGGATTAATCGCATTAATTTCGCGAAAAATATATAAGATTTATCTGGTTGTTCTGCCGATAAATCTTATTGAATGCTTCGCTCCCTCGCCGGGAGAACTACAACGCATGGATAAAAGAGGGGCAAAAGGGGGTGGATTTTAATGGCCGTGGTCAACTAGTCCTGGGCGTGATGTTAAGTTCCTCCTCGGCCCGCGCTGGCGCCAACCCATCTTTGAATTGATGAGGGCTAATCCAGTTGTAGTGAGGGTGACGAAGAACTCTGGCGTGCCGGTCCTACGTCAACACACTTGTCGGGCTTTATGTTAGGCGTCAGATTGTTGGCCGCGAAACTGGTGCCACCAATTGAGATCAATATTAATGCCAAGTTCTTCGCTTACATTTTTTATGGTGTCAATGTCTTTGGGGAGGCTTGGGTCATTATTAATTGCTCTTCTCAATGTTCCTAGCATGCACGCAGCGGTGTATAAAATTGCTTTTTCACACGCTATAGCGCGGGTGTAATGTTCTTTTTCAATACCTCGGATTTCGGATTCTTGGGTTATTATTTTTTCTATATTTACTTTTCTGTATATTGTTGACTTGCATTCATCTTCAATCGAGTGCAGCTTTTTCAGCATGTTTTTTATATGAGCTGCTTGTGATTCCAGATCTAAAAGTCCGCGCTGCTGGGAACTCGATAACATATCGTATGCGTTATCTATATTTGACTCTATTTTCGGGAAAATAAAATTTGGAGTTATAAATAACGTTCCTACGTATTTTTCAGGAGATCTAATGAAATTTTCTCGGTTTTTGATTGTTTCGGTTATTGAGGGTATGGCTCTGCATAAGATGGTTTCGAATGTTTTGAGTTTTGTTTCCAGTTTTGATTTTTGTTGTCGGGCTGAGAGCTTGCTTTTTAATATTTCAGTAAGCGGTGAAAGTAGAAAGCCAACGGCTGCTGCGAGTAGTATTTTGTAGAGGTCGTTCATGTGCAAGTCCATTTGAATTGTGGGTTAGAAGTACAAGAGTATACGGTGGGGTTAGCTAATCGGAGTAGTAATTTTAGAATCCTGATTTTTAACGCTTCCCACAGCGTTGCCGCCCTTTAACCAATCAAGCACTTCCGCCGACTCACCTTGGTATTGTATGTGCGCACAGTACTCGAGACTTGGACGTCACGCGCCTTGAGCTAACGAGCTGTAAGATGTTTTTTGGGCGGGCGGTCCGCAGGACATCGGGGAAGAAATTGCGGAGCAGAAAAGATAAGGGCCTGCCCAGGTTTCCCTGGCAAGCCCTTGATATCTATGGTGCCCGAACCCGGAATCGAACCGGGACGCCCTTACGAGCGGGGGATTTTAAGTCCCATGCGTCTACCAGTTTCGCCATTCGGGCGGTAGCGCGGTGTAACAGGGTTGGGAATATATAGATCCAGCCGCTTCAGCGCAACCTCCCAGCCGGTTTTCCCGCATAAAGATGCGCAGAAAAAAACGTGGCAGATCAGTGATCTACATGGCCTTTGTGCCAAGTCCTGATGAACGCTCGCAACCCAGGAACAAGCCCCATAAATGACAGTCATAGCGATATGCCATTTCGGCATTTCGCAGGGAGTCGTTTGATGCTCAGTATCCGTAAGCAGGCTTGGATCATGGCCGCAGGTGTAGCGGGGTTGTTGGGCACTGGCGCGTTCAGCTCGGCGCAGGCGGGGAGTGCGGTGCAGTGGGGCGAATTTAGTGCGTCGTCTTCAGACAAGTTGACGGCCGGCTCGATGGACGTGGGCGGTGCCTATGTGTTGAAGCCGTCGGGTGTTTCCGTGGGGGATGTCGAGGCGCTGCAAGCTGGGCAAAAACAGAGTCAAAGCGAACTGCAAAGCTTGAAAAGCAAAGTGGAGGGGCAGGAGCGTGCGTTTGATGAGTTCAAGCGCAAGGACGGTTCGAGTGCCAGTAGCAGTGACAGTCAGCTGTCGAGTCTCAAGCGTACGGTGGATGAGCAGAAGAGCACGATAGAGCGGCAGAAAAGCGAGCTCGACGGTCTCAAGCGCAGCCTGGATGATTTGAAGCGCAGCGTGGAGACCTTGAGCAGCAAGGTGAAGTGACAGCACTGATGCTTTGGGCAATATAGGGCAACTGTGGGAGCTGGCTTGCCTGCGATAGTGATGTGTCAGTCACAGGTATTGAACCTGTTACACCGCCATCGCAGGCAAGCCAGCTCCCACATTGACCGTGTCGGCCTTCAGTCAATCAGTGCCAGCAAGTCGGTGACCCCTACGTCCACACCCGCCTGGCTCAGCAGTGTCGTCACCTGGCCGCGGTGGTGAGTCTGGTGGTTGAAAAAGTGCACCAGCAGACCGAAGAAGGGTTTCTCGGCGGCCACGCCGCGCATGTTGTGATAGCGCAGGCGTTGGTCGAGGTGGGGCTCGTGCAGGCTGTGGGCCCAATCGATGATGAGTTGATCCAGCCAGGCGCGATGGGCCGCTAGTTCTGCAAGGCTGGCGAAGGCCAGTTGCTTGAGGTCGCCGGGCGTGGCAACCCCGTTCAGCGGCGCCAAGGCCGCAAAGTTGGCCGGGTGTTCGGCGAAGCGCTTGAGCCAGACGGTGTCACCCAGCATCAGGTGGTTCAAGGTGCCGAAGATCGAACCGAAAAACGCTTGGCGGTCCAGGGTCAACTGCGCGTGCGTCAGGGCGGCGGCGGCGTCGTAGACCTTGCGGTTCATCCATTGGTTATAGGTGGCCATCAGCGCAATGTGCTCGATGCGGTTCACCGCGGTTCTCCCTTCTTGGCGTGATGGCGCCATCATAAAGCTTGCCCGCCCGACGGTCATGGTGTTCCATCAGGGGAGGACTATGTTTGATCAATGCCACTATTGCGCCCCGGAGGGCGACACCATGAATACCAGCGATCTACTGGAACAACTGTTGCGTGCAGGGCAGCAAGGCGGCGGGGCTTCGGGCGGCGGCCTGGGCGGGTTGCTTGGAGGGTTGTTGAAGGGCGCCGGCACCGGCAATGCGTCTGCGGCGGGTGGCGGTTTGGGTGGTTTATTAGGTGGCCTGGGCGGCTTGTTGGGCGGCGCTCCGGCAGGTGGTACTACCCAGACGCGCAGCGGCGGTGGGATGAACTACGCGGCGCTGGCGTCCCTGGGGATGGCGGCCTTCCAGGCGTATCAAGCCTGGCAACGCCAACAGGCTTCGGCACCGCAGCAAGCTATCCAGACCGTTGACCAGCTTGAAGGGCCTGAAGCCGAAGCCCATAGCCACGGCGTACTGCGTGCGTTGATCGCGGCGGCCAAGGCCGATGGCAAAATCGATGCGCAAGAGCAGCAGATGATTTCTGCCGAGATCGGCCGTCATACCGACGACCCACAGCTGCAGCAGTGGCTCGACGCCGAAGTCGCCAAGCCCCTGGATGCCGCCGATTTTGCCGAGTATGCCAATGACCCCGCACTCGCTGCGGAGATTTACCTGGCGAGCGTGATGCTGGTCAATGATCAGCAGGACGCCGAGCGCAATTACCTCGACGACCTGGCCGGTCAGTTGCAAATCGATCCGCAATTGCAGCTGCATCTGGAGCAGCAGGCCAAAGCCTAGAACCTCAGCGTCGCCCCAGTGGTCAGCCACTGGGCGCGATCGCCAATCAGGCTGCGCCCAACCAGCAGGTCCACGTCAACAAATTCACCAATGTGCAAACGCGGCCCAGCCTGCCAGGCCTGTTCGCCGCCTTCCTGGCCATACCGCTCGCCAATCAGCGTGAGCTTCTCTGCCAACTGATATTCGAACCCCGTGCCCCAGGTCAGGCGATGTCGTTGATCACCGTCGTTGTAGGCGTGGCTCCAGCCGGCGTTCAGGTTCAGGCGCAAGGCATCCAGGGGTTGCCATGTCAGGGGGATGTTCAGGTCTGCGCCGTCAAGCCCGTGATGGCGATCCAGCGCGACATGCGCCCCGATAGCAATCGCCAGTTCCAAGCCCAAGTCTTGCCGTGACAGCACCTGCACCTTGGCTTGCGGGCTGATCTGCGTCTCACCTTTGCCTGCATCCACGGCCCGTGACAACGCGGCGCCCCATTGCACGGCTGGCATGGCGCTGAACGTGCAGGCGGGCGACAAGGTGCCGTTATGGGTACTGCCCGCGTGCCGCTGGGCGCTGTACCAGGCGTCGACATTGCATTCACCCGGCGTGTTGATCGCGCCGTCGTCAACCACATAAGCGCCGCCTGCGGCTTGCGCTTTTGAAATCAACGCGGCCACCAGGACAACGCCCAGGGTCACGCCGATAAAGATCAGGTTGCGCTGCAATGCACGGCGCTTTGCTGGCGGCAGTAACAGCAGGGTGTGGCGAGAGTGGCGTGCGCGATATTTGGCAAACCCGTCGCGGCGTGCCGGCGTGTGTTTTTTGTGCATGATGCACCTCGCTTGAGTTCAGCTTTCTACGGTCAGCACCGAAATGCCGCTGGCTTTGGCCTGGCAAACCAGCTCCGAGGTATCGTCACCGCCCGGCAGGGCGATGATCAGATCGGGGCGGCTGTCGGCCAGCATGAAGTGATTGCGCTGGCGTTCCGCCTGTTTGCCATGGCGCTGCCAATTGGGTGGATAACGCACCACGTCGATACCGATTTCCCGGGCCCATTCCTCGATCTCACTGCCCAGGAACTGGTTGCCGCCGTGGATCAGTACCTGCACCGGGCGCAGGCGGTGGTAAGCGTCCAGCACATGGCGGGACTTTTTGGTGTCGGCGTAATGACGACCTGCACAGATCAACACGCGCATGAGCAAATCCTTGTATTGCACGCAGGCGACCGGGCGGCCGCCTGCGTTTGAACGGCGGGGAGGGTCAGTACCACTGTTTGAAGCGGCGGATGTAGATCGTCTTCATCAGTTGGGCGACGCAGCAGTAAGCCAGCAAGGTGCCCACCAGCCATGGGAAGTACGCCAGCGGCAGCGGTTGCAGGCCCACCAGGGTGCCCAGCGGTGAGAACGGCACGTAGATGCCCAGGGCGATCACGATGCAGGTCATCATCAACACCGGCCAGGCGGCCGTGCTCTGGAAGAACGGGATCTTGCGGGTGCGCAGCATATGCACCACCAGGGTTTGCGAGAGCAGCCCTTCGATAAACCAGCCGGACTGGAACAGCGTCTGCATTTCCACACTGTTGGCCGAGAACACGTACCACATCAGCGCAAAGGTGGTGATGTCGAAGATCGACGAGGTCGGCCCGATCCAGATCATGAAGCGGCCGATGTTTTTCGCATCCCACTTGCGTGGCTTGGCCAGGTATTCCTTGTCCATCTTGTCCCACGGCAGGGCCAGTTGGGAGATGTCGTACATCAGGTTCTGCAGCAGCAGATGGATCGCCAGCATCGGCATGAACGGGATGAACGCACTGGCCACCAGCACCGAGAACACGTTGCCGAAGTTGGAGCTGGCAGTCATGTTCAGGTACTTCATGATATTGCCGAAGGTTTCGCGGCCCTTGAGTACGCCTTCTTCCAGCACCATCAGGCTCTTTTCCAGCAGGATGATGTCGGCCGATTCCTTGGCGATGTCGGTGCCGCTGTCCACCGAAATACCCACATCGGCATCCCGCAGCGCCGGTGCATCGTTGATACCGTCACCGAGGAAGCCGACGGTGTGCCCGTTGGTTTGCAGCGCCTTGAGCACGCGGGATTTTTGCAGCGGCGTGAGCTTGGCGAATACGGTGCGCTCTTCTACGCGGCGCAGCAGGGTGGCGTCGTCCATGGCTTCGATTTCCACACCCAGCAGCGGCTGGCCGGGTTCCAGGCCAACCTGGCGGCAGATCTTGCTGGTGACCACGGCGTTGTCGCCGGTCAACACCTTGATCGCCACGCCAATCTGTTGCAGCGCCGCAATGGCCGGGCCTGCGGTTTCCTTCGGTGGGTCCAGGAACGTCAGGAAGCCCTGGATCACCAGGTTGCGTTCGTCGCTGGTGGTGTACTGCTGGCGTGCCA
This sequence comes from Pseudomonas sp. 22072, assembly GCF_052046095.1. NCBI lineage: Bacteria > Pseudomonadati > Pseudomonadota > Gammaproteobacteria > Pseudomonadales > Pseudomonadaceae > Pseudomonas > Pseudomonas sp. 22072. Next base: position 198,235 of record NZ_JBQEQE010000009.1, on the reverse strand, counting down.
GCGCTTTAGGGATATTGCGGGTCGCTACCACCAGCACGCGGAAACCGTCTTCGTTGTAATCATTGGCGAGCGCCAGTAGCGCCTCACGACGGCGGTCATCCAGGGGCAAGGCTTCGCCGGCCTCCATGACATGGGTAGAAATGCTCAGCATCTCTTCCACCGCGCCCTTGCATACCAGCAACTGGTCACCGGCGGCATCCTTGACCACGATCGACAGGCGACGACGGACAAAGTCGAACGGCAATTCATCGACCTTGCTGTAGGCAAACGGCACCTGGAACTTGGGGTTCTGTTCCGAGAACTGCACGACCGCCTGGTCCATCAGGTTTTTCATGCCGCTCTGGTGAAAGCTGTTGAGCCAGGCCAGGGACAGCACGGCGTCATCGCGCTGGCCAAAGGCATTGACGTGATGCTCGAGGATGATCTTGTCCTGGGTGAGGGTGCCGGTCTTGTCAGTGCACAGCACATCCATCGAGCCGAAGTTCTGAATCGCATTGAGGCGCTTGACCACCACTTTGCGCTTGGCCATGGCCGTAGCACCCTTGGCCAGGTTGGCGCTGACGATCATCGGCAGCATTTCCGGGGTAAGGCCGACGGCTACCGCCAGGGCAAACAGGAAGGCATCGCCCCAATCGCCCTTGGAGAAGCCATTGAGGAAAAACACGATGGGTACCATCACCAGCATGAAGCGGATCAGCAGCCAGCTGACACTGTTCACGCCCCGGTCGAAGGCGGTTTGCACCCGCGAGCCGACAATCGCCTTAGCCAGGGAGCCAAAGTAAGTGCGCGGCCCTGTTGCCACCACCACTGCTTTAGCGCGGCCGCTGACCACGTTGGTGCCCATGAAGCAGATGTTCGGCAAGTCCAGCAGGTTGCCCTGGTCGGCGGCCAGGGTAGAGGCGGACTTTTGCGTGACATCGCCCAGGGTGTCGTACTTCTCCACCGGCAAGGCTTCGCCGGTCAGCACGGCTTGGCTGATAAACAGGTCGCGGGACTCGATCAGGCGGATATCGGCGGGGATCATGTCGCCGGCTGACAGCTGCACGATATCGCCGGCCACCAGGTCGCGCATCGGCACTTCGCGCAAGACCGGCTGGGCGCCAACCTGCTCGCGGCGCAGCACGGTGGCGGTGGTGCGTACCATGGCCTTGAGGGCTTCTGCGGATTTGGCCGAGCGGTGTTCTTGCCAGAAACGCAGCAGGCTGCTGAGCAACACCATGGTCATGATGATGATGACTTTGGTCAGGTCGACTTCTTCACCTGCCTGAAGTGGCAACCAATAGTCGGTGACAAAGCTGATACCGCCCAGGGTCAACAGCACGTAGATGAAGGGGTTGTTCAGTGCCTGCAGGAACTGGACGATAGCGTGTGGCGGCTTGTCATGGGCCACTTCGTTATAGCCTTCGCGTTGCAGGCGCGCCGAGGCGTCCAGTTCGGTCAGGCCGTCCTGGGTGGCGCGTACATTGGCGAGGGTGGCCGCCAGGCCATTGTGGGCTTCGCGGGCGGCACGCATCGACAGCCTGGTGTCGGCAGCGGTGCCATTTTTCTTGTGCAGAGGCGTGTTTTTTACGGCGCTCATTGTCTGTACTCCTGTCGCCAATTCTCGACAAAACATACCCTCTACTTACCTGCAGACAGGCGAGCGAAAGCATGCCGAGCCGCGGACTTCGCGATCGGTTCAAATAAAGTATTCAAATAACTTCTGAAGGGCCCGCTAACAGCAAGTTAGTTAACTAGCGTGCAGCAGGCTACTACTGGACGTGTTCATAAAGAACTCCAGGGTCATCAATAAGAAAGTTGCTGTTTCCAGCGAGGTCAGGCGGCGTGAGTACTCAGGTAGAAACCGAGCATCAAGCGCGCTTGCGCCAGGCAGGAAACCTGGGGTCTCTGCGGGTCTTGAGGGTCGGCATGATCCCAGTGCTGCACCAGGTGGCCGCTTTCAGGGCAGATACGCCAGTGCGCCAGCGGCGGGGCTGGGCGCACTTGAGGGGAGGGTGTGACAAAGATCGAGCGGCTTGGCGAAAAGCCCGCCGGCGCTCGGCACAGCTTGGCGCGCAGGGCTGCGACCAGTGTGCGCGTATCAGGCAAAACAAGGAGTTGGAAGGTCATAACACACCTCGGGACCGGACGGGCGACCGGTGAGGCAGTTACGGTGGAGCATCAAGCTCTAGCGCAGCTTACCGGACCTGGAACGCGAGTCCTGTCATATTCTGGGTTTGGCGCCCGATGCCCGCAAAGGCGGTGCTCGGACAGCGACTAGATACTGTGTCCATTGGCTTCTTTTGTGAGGTTTAAAAAAGGCCCCAGTTGCGGGCACGGGCAATCTACTCAGGGCGTCAGTGAATGTCAACGTATGATTAATTAAATTAACCAGTGTTCAGAGTTTGTTCAGACAAGAGGCGCGCGTAAGTTGTGGGTTGAATAACTTCATACACCTTGCGCGGCGAGGAGTGCCAGATAGATCAATACTAAACCGCAGGCCGCATAACTCACACGCTGCCAAGTCGGTGATGCGTTCTTGCGTAGCAGGTTCACCAAGGCGGCGGTAAGAAAACACGAGAGTACCGACGCCAGCATGAAGCCGGCAAAAAACATCAGGGTCTGTCCGTGACTGGGGGTGGTGCCGACAATCCCCGACAGTGCGCTTCCCAAGGCGCCCCAGTAGACGATGTTTTTCGGATTAGCCAAGGAAATCGCCGCGCCCACCGCCAACGCATTTTTGCCTGAGCTGGCAGGGGCATTGTCCATTGCCGGTAACTGCCAGGCATCAATCAGGCTGCGAATGCCCAGCCAGGCCAGGTACAGCGCGCAGACGATTGTAAGTGGAACCCGCACTGCATCATGCTGGATCAGCAGTGCGATACCGGTGAGGCCAATCACGGCCCAGACGGCGTCGCCCACCAGTGAGCCGAACTGCACCAGCAACGCCGGCGTGAAGCCATGGAGCAAGCCGCGGCGCAGAGTCTCTGCCAGCACGGCGCCGGGGGAAAGGCAAAATACAAAACCGAATACCAGCGCATAGACAAAGATCGACAGCATGCTCAGTTCCTTTCGAGAAAGTGCCAGAGCATACGTCAGTCCGGGAGAGGGATACCACGCCCTCTGTAGGAACGCCCGCGATGGCGGCGCGTCAGCGACTGAATCTTCAACTGAACCACCGCTATCGCAGGCAAGCCAGCTCCCACACTGGCCGTGTATTGCCCACAGGATCAGCGCCCCCTGTAGGAGCGAGCTTGCTCGCGAAAAGCGTCAACGATAACGCGCGTTTCCTGAATGACCGCGGTGCCTATGAGTTTTTCGCGAGCAAGCTTGCTCCTACAAAGTCTGCGGCGTTGAGGCAATGCGGTGGAGTTCAGCCTTCAATTCATCCGGCGATAGACGTGCAAAGGGCAGCGCAAAAAACGCCTCGCAGCGTGCGGTGATAATGTCGAGGGTGGCCTTGAATGCAGCCTCTACTTGCGCCTCGTCACCCTGCACTTCGGAAGGGTCCTCCAGGCCCCAATGCGTCTTCACCGCTGGGCCGAAATATACGGGGCACGCTTCACCGGCTGCTTTATCGCACACGGTGACGACCACATCAGGCGGGCTGTCTTGAAAGGCCTCATTGCCCTTGCTGTACAAACCTTCGATGCTGATGCCCGCCGCCTGCAGCGTGCTCAGGCTACGGGGCAACACCTGGCCCTTGGGAAAACTGCCGGCGCTGATCGCTTCAAAGCCCGGCGGCGCCAGGTGGTTGAACATCGCTTCGGACAAGATGCTGCGGCAGCTGTTGGCGGTACACATGAACAGCACTTTCATTGCAGTCTCCATTAGACGCTCAGGCGCAAGGCGAGGGCGGCGAGGGTGATCAGCAGGACGGGCAGGGTCAGCACGATCCCGACCTTGAAGTAGTAACCCCAGGTGATGGTGATGCCTTTGCGTGCCAGGATATGCAACCACAACAAGGTGGCCAGGCTGCCGATGGGGGTGATTTTCGGGCCCAGGTCGCTGCCGATCACATTGGCGTAGATCATCGCGTCCTTGACCACGCCCACGGCATGGCTGGACTCGATGGACAACGCGCCAATCAGCACGGTCGGCAGGTTATTCATGGCTGATGAGAGCAGCGCGGTCAGCACCCCGGTGCCCATGGCCGCGCCCCACACACCATAGGTGGCGAAGGTATCGAGCCAGGTGGCCAGGTAGTCGGTCAGGCCGGCGTTACGCAGGCCATAGACCACCAGGTACATGCCCAGGGAAAAAATCACGATCTGCCACGGGGCTTCCTTGAGGACCTTGCGCGTGGAAATCTGATGACCTTTGGCAGCAATCACCAGCAGCAGTACCGCACAGAACGCCGAGATCGCACTGATGGGAATGCCCAACGGTTCCAGGGCGAAACAGCCGACCAGCAAAATACCGAGTACCCACCAGCCGGCACGAAAGGTCGCACGGTCATGGATGGCACTGGCGGGGTCTTCCAGGTCGGACGGGTTGTAGGTCTGCGGAATATCCCGGCGGAAAAACCACAGCAGCACCGCGAGCGTGGCGGCGACACTGACCAGGTTCACCGGCACCATCACCGCGGCGTATTCGTTGAAGCCAATCTTGAAATAGTCCGCCGAGACGATATTCACCAGGTTCGACACCACCAGCGGCAGGCTCGCCGTGTCGGCGATAAACCCTGCGCCCATGACGAAGGCCAGGGTCGCCGCCGGGGAAAAGCGCAAGGCCAGCAGCATCGACATCACGATAGGCGTCAGGATCAACGCCGCACCGTCGTTGGCAAACAGCGCCGATACCAGCGCACCCAGCAACACCATATAGGCAAACAACCGCCGGCCGCGGCCACGCCCCCAGCGCGCCACATGCAGCGCCGTCCAGGCGAAGAAACCGGCTTCGTCCAGCAACAGGCTGATGATGATCAGCGCGACGAAGGTGCCGGTGGCGTTCCAGATGATCTGCCACACCGCCGGGATGTCCGCCAGGCTGATCACCCCGCAGGCCAGCGCCAGGATCGCGCCCAGTGTGGCACTCCAGCCGACGCCCAGGCCCTTGGGTTGCCAGATGACCAGCACGATGGTGACGAGGAAAATCGCAATTGCGACAAGCATGAATAAACGCTCCGATGGCTCAGCAGCAGGTGCTGGCCCGTTGTGGTCTGTCGCCCATTGCATTCAGACGCAGTGCGTCATCCTGCAACCATGGCTGGTTGGCTTGCAGAGTGGTGTCCAGCACCTGAGTAACCCAGGCGGGCAGTGCCGGATTGATGCGGTAGTAGATCCATTGCCCTTGACGTCGGTCCACCAGTAGCCCGCAACTGCGCAATTGCGCGAGATGGCGGGAGATTTTTGGCTGGCTGTCGTCCAAGGCATGGATCAACTCACACACGCAAAGTTCGCCCTCGCGCAGGATCAGTAAGGTCACCCGTGCACGGGTGGCATCGGCCAGGCACTTGAACAGGGTGGGAGGAGAGAAGAGGTCTGACATGGTCAAGGACTTTTCAAGTAGAGATATTCGAATATACGTATTTGCATATATATAGGTCAAATCTTGTTTCAATTGATATGGATCAAAACCCTTTGAAAGCGCCACAACTGTTTGAAATTAAAATGAAACACAAATGTCCTAACGTGCCTGCCCATTGCTGATGAAGGAAGACCCCGCGTGACCCGAGCCACCCGCAACCTGCGCAAGACCCTGGATTCCGTCGCGGAAAATAACGAAACCGCGGCCTTTGACCTGATGCGCGCCGTGGAAAAACTCGGCGATGAAGTGCTGCGCCAGCGCCTGCTCAATACCATCCACCGGCTGAACCAGGATGCGTATGAATTGCGCGAAGCCCGGGATTCGGTGGAGCAGGTTTCGGTAAAGCTCGCCTGAGCAAGATCGTTCAAGACAAGCTTTCGTTCGCGCTGGCATGCTTGTCGACTGTCTGTCGATGAGCCGCTTCCATGCCCACTGCATTACCTCATTACGCCTTCACCCGCGGCGCCATCGCCGTCATTCCCTTATCCCTGGCCTGTGCGCCCTGGGGGTTGCTGGCCGGCTCCATGGCCATTGACGCGCAATTTACCCCGCTGCAAGCCCAAGGCTTGTCTGCCATTGTGTTTGCCGGTGCCGCACAACTGGTGGCCATCGGCATGGTCAAGAGCGGTGCCAGCCTGATTTCCATCGTGCTGACCACTTTGCTGCTCACATCCCAGCATCTGCTCTATGGCATGCACATGCGTCCTACGCTGTCTTCGCTCAACACCCGTTGGCGCATGAGCCTGGGGTTCTTGTTGACCGATGAATTCTTTGCCCTGGTCAACCACTACGACCGCGAGACCTTCAACCGCTGGTACGCCCTGGGCGTCGGCCTGACGTTTTACCTGGTCTGGAACCTCTTCACCCTTGCCGGCATTGTGCTGGGCAAAAGCATTCCCGGCCTTGATCAATTGGGGCTGGAGTTCTCGATTGCCGCGACCTTTATCGCCTTGATCACCCCTGTGGTGCGCGACGTGCCCACGGTGGTATGCGTTGCCGTGGCACTGCTGAGCTCGGTCTGGTTGAGTTATCTGCACTGGGAGTCGGCGGTGGTGGTCTCGGGTGTGTTGGGGATGAGCGCGGGGTTTGCCTGTAAACGGCTGGGAGTGGGGCAACGATGATTTACCTGATGATTGTGGCCATGGGCCTGGTGGTGTTCTTCAACCGTTACCTGTTTATCGAGCCGCGCTTGCCAGTACGGCTCAATCGCGGTGCGCGTGAATTTCTGGGCTTCGCCGTGCCGGGCATGCTCACCGCGATCTGCGGGCCGATTATTTTCCTGGCTGACCATCGGCTCAACCTGAGCCCGAGCAACCCTTATCTGCTGGCCGGCATCTGCGCCGTGGCGTTGATGTACTGGACGCGCAGCGTGTTGACCACGGTGCTATTGAGCATGGCGCTGTTCTATCTGTTCCGTTGGTGGTTTTGACACCCGGGCAAAAAAAAAGCCCGCGGGGTGGCGGGCAGAAGGGAGACTTCTAAAAAATGAGCCTGGCCACTATAGGCGGCGTGTTTGCCCTTCACAGTGAAACAAAGTTCATGGGCGCGTCAGTTGGCAGACGCACAGTGGTAGAGTCACGGTTTTTCCAAGGAAGCAATGGCATGCACAAAGTGGTAATGGGCGCATTGATACTGGCGGCACTGACCGGTTGCGCCGGTTCGAAGATGAAGGAAGCGCGCGCAGGCAGCCCCTACAAGACCCTGGCATCAGACAAGGCCACTCTGGTCGTTGCCCAGTGCATCCAGTTCGGCTGGCAGGATGAAAGCGTGTTCGGCGTCGATGCTGGCGGCTTCAAGGAAGCGACCGAGGCGGGTGGTTTTACGGTGTATACCACCGGTGGCGATTACTTTGTCGATGTACTCAGCACCGGCGCGGGTTCTACGGTCAACTACTATGCAGCACAGGACAATATGCCGGCCAAACGTCGCCTGGCAGCACTGGCCACTTGTCTGTAAGTCGGTTGCCTTAGCCATATTCCGAAATGCCTGGCGGGACAGCCGCTGGGCATTGGCCTATGATTCACTTGCTCGTTCGACGTGATGGCTCTTTACCGGTACACGGATGTCGAGGCTTAAACGTCGAACGAGCTCCTCCACCCCAACCTCACCGGGGCATGAAACCCAAGTGCCAGCGTCGCGGAATCAACAGTGTCGCCACCCCCAAGGCCGCAGCCAACGCACCACTGACCCACAATGCGCGCAGGCCCATCTGCTGTTCCAGCAGTGCACCGATCACAGCGCCAATGAACATCCCGCCCCACGGAATCAATTGCACGCGCCAGCCATTGCGGCGCTCCCCCAATAACCAACGGCCGAGCCCGCGACCAAAGCGTGACAGCGCTCCGGTGACGTAGGTCAGCCCCACCGGCAGCCCGTTCACTTCCTCGACGGCCGCGTTGAGCATGCCCATGGCAATGATAGCTGCGAGCAACGCGGGCAAGGTGTCGGTCGATGGCCACAACGCCGCAGCGCAGAGCAAGGCGCCGATGCACAGTAATAAGGGCAACGCATGGCGCTTGCTGAAACGGCTGACCAGCACGCCCAAGGCATTGCCGACCACGAAGGTGGTGACCAGCAATACCAGGCGCCCGGTGAGCCCCAGGTCGCCCGCACTGATGGCCACCGCCAGGCGCGTGGTGTTACCACTCATGAACGAGACGAAATCGCCGCTGGCCATAAAACCGATCGCATCGGTCATGCCCGCCAGCACCGACAGGCAGGCCACCAGCATCAAGCCCACGCGCCCGCGCCAGCGCTGACGACGGGCGAGCGTGGCATTGGTGTAAGGCTTGCGGGACGAAGGCAGCATGGGGCTGGTTTCCTCGGTGAGATTATCCGGCCACTACCGTAGGGCGCTTTGCCTGTCCGCGCAATGACCTCAGACACGCTCCAGTTGCCAGCCGGTGGCGTGCCACGTCAGATGGTGAGTCGGCTCGATCGCCTGCAAGAATGCCTCGTCGTGTGATACGGCCAGCAGCGCGCCGGTAAACCCCTTCAAAGCCTGCTCAAACGCTAGCACTGACTCCAGGTCCAGGTGATTGGTGGGTTCATCCAACAACAGTAATTGCGCCGGTGTATCACGCCACAAGGCCAGGGCCATCGCGGCTTTCAAGCGCTCGCCGCCGCTGAGTTGCCCTGCCGGCTGCGTAACCCGCAGCGCGTCCAGCTGCAAAAACGCCAGACGTGTGCGCAGTTCGGCTTCGGCCAGCGGCGTGTCGAGCAGGTTGAGTTGCTCGACAAGGCTGCGCCGGTCGTCCAGCAGCGCCAGGTGCTGATCAATGTACGCACTGGGCACCGCTACGCTGCACTTGCCACTGACCGCCTGCCAGTGGCCGGCCAGCAGTTTGAGCAAGGTCGATTTGCCGCAACCGTTCGGCCCACGCACGGCAACGCGAGCCGGACCTGTCAGGTTTAGCGTCAGGTAGCTGACGGGCGCCAGGGGATCGAGCCAGGGCAATTGCGCCTGCTCCAGCACCAGTACCTGGCGGCCATTGGGGACCGTCGAGCCTGATAATGCGAGCAGTGTGGGCGTCTCATCCGCCACGCGCTCGTAAGCCTGGCGCACCTGGGCGTCGAGTTGGTTTTTGCACGCATGATGGGCGCTACGCACGCTGCTGACGATCTCCTTTGCTGCGCTTTTCCAGCGCGCCTTGGTAAAACGGTCGACGTTGGCGGTCTCGGCCTGTTTACGTGCGCGTGCGGCATGGCGCTGCAGGTCGTCGTGGTCTTTTTGCAGACGCCGACGCTCACGGCTGCGGGCCAGACGCGCCTGTTCCCACGCAGCAATCGCGGCCTGCTGGTGAGTATCGCGTTGCTGGCGATAGGCGTCGTAGTTGCCGCCGTAGACCTGAATGCCAAGGGGCGAAAGCTCAATGATGCGACCCATGACGTTGAGCAACTGTCGATCATGGCTGACCACCACCAGGCCACCTCGCCAATCGCGCAACACACGCAACAGCCAATCGCGCCCGGCAGCATCAAGGTGGTTACTGGGCTCATCCAGAATCAGCAACTGCGGCGCAGCCAACAACGCCCCGATCAGCGCGACCCTGGCGAGTTGGCCACCGCTGAGTTGATCGGCCGGGGTACTGGCACTGAGGGTCTGCAAACCCGCTGCATCCAGTGCCTGGCGCAGGCGCTCGGCGAGGTCCCAGCGATCGTCGATCAGTTCCAGGTCACCGAGGCGTGCATCGCCCTGGGCCATACGTGCAAGGGCAGCCAAGGCTGCGGCAGTTGCGGTGATATCGGCGATGGTTTGCCCTGGTTGAGCCGTGATGGCCTGGGGCACATAGGCAACGTGGGCCGGTTTTTTCAACGTGCCGGAGGAGGGCAGCAGCACGCCGGCCATCAACTTGGCCAGGATACTTTTGCCCCGTCCATTGCGCCCGACGATACCGGTAGGCGTTTGATCAATGGACAGGTTCACGTCGGCCAGCAAGGTTTCGCCATTGGCGAACTGGAAAGACAGGTGTTGCAGGGAAACAAGAGCGGGCAGCCGTTTGACGTCAGTCATCAGCACCTCCAAAAAAATGTCGAACAGGCCAACAAGCGCGCCAGCGGCTCGTTGCAGATACATTTTGGAAGGCTTAGATGTTCACGTCGGCGGTCATCCCGTGAGTCAGAAGGGAGGCAGAGCCTAACCCACCTTAACTTTGTGCGGCAAGTCTTCGGCCAGTTTTTCCAGGAACATCGCCAGCGCGACTTCTTCGGCTTTCAAGCCTTTGCGCACCCGCGGCTTGGGCAACTTCGACAATTCGCCGAGGCTGAAATGCTCGAGCACCGCCGGGTGGATATAGCACTTGCGGCACACCGCCGGCGTATTGCCCAACTGCCGGGAGACATCCTTGACCATCGCCACCACATGCCGCTTGGCGTCGGATTCGGGCTGCCACGCCAACTCGCGCAACACCGCCAGCGCCATTGCTGTACCAGCCCAGGTGCGGTAGTCCTTGGCGGTAAAGTCTTCGCCGGTCAGGCTGTGCAGGTAGTCGTTGACATCCTGGGAGCTGACGGTATGCCGCTCACCGTCTTCGTCCAGGTACTGGAACAGGTTTTGCCCTGGCAATTCCATGCAACACTTGACCACCCGGGCCAGGCGCCGATCCTTGACGCTGACTTGGTGCTCCACGCCACTCTTGCCACGAAACTGGAACTGGATCTCACTGCCCTTGATGTCCACATGGCGGTTGCGCAAGGTGGTCAGCCCGTAGGATTTGTTTTCACGGGCATATTGGGTATTGCCGACGCGGATCAGCGTGGCGTCCAGCAACATCACCACCGTGGCCAACACCTTTTCGCGGGTAAACCCCGGCTCGGCGATTTGAGCTTCGAGCTGTTTGCGCAATTTGGGCAACGCGGCGCCAAAAGCCTGCAAGCGCGAGTACTTGTCGCTGTCGCGCACCTCGCGCCAGCGTGGGTGGTAACGGTATTGCTTGCGGCCACGGGCGTCGCGGCCGGTGGCTTGCAGGTGGCCGCGAGGGTCGGCACAGATCCACACGTCGGTGTAGGCGGGCGGCACCGCCAAGGCGTTCAGGCGTTTTATTTCGTCCGCGTCGGTAATGCGCTCGCCCTTGGCGTTCAGATACTGGAACTTGCCTCGCACTTTTTTACGGCGGATGCCGGGCTGGGTGTCATCCACATAATGCAGGTCGCGGGGCAGGTCGGCGGGTAGCGAAGAGTCAGGCATGGGGCGGGTTCCTTGGCAACAAATCAGGCCGGTATGTCTGATTGACCGCAGCACCCTGCGGTCGTGCCAAATGGTTAAGCCAGCACCGCCACCGCCTTGATTTGCGCCCACAGTGTCTGGCCCGGATGCAGTTGCAACTGGTCGTGTGAGAAGCGCGTGATGCGTGCCAGCAAGGGCGTGCCGCCGGCGTCGAGGCGCACCAGCACGTGGGCGCTGTTGTCCGCGCCAATAGTCTGGGTGACGGTCACCGGCAAGCGGTTGAGGATGCTGCTGTGTTCCTGGGCCTGCAGGCTCAGGCTTACATCCCGTGCCTGGACCTTGACCCGCAGCGGGCTGCCCACCGCCAGCGGGACATGGGCCACGCGCATCTGCAACGGGCAATCGGGCAACTGCAGAGTGAGCAACTGATAGTGCGCGTCGTAGGCAACGACGCTGCCGGCGATCACCACGCCGGCATCGTCGCCCAGCGCCAAGGGCAGGTCGAGGCGCGCCAGGGTCTCGCCGATCGGGCCGCTGGCCAGGGCCTTGCCGTCGCTGAGCAAGACAATATGGTCGGCCAGTCGCGCCACTTCGTCCTGGGCATGGCTGACGTACAGCACCGGGATATCCAGCTCGTCGTGCAGGCGTTCCAGGTAAGGCAATATCTCGCTTTTGCGCTGGCTGTCCAGGGCCGCCAGTGGTTCATCCATCAACAACAACTTGGGGCTGGTGAGCAAGGCGCGGGCGATGCCGATGCGTTGGCGCTCGCCGCCGGACAAGTGTTGCGGGTGACGCTCAAGCAAGTGCCCGATGCCCAACAGTTCGGTGGCCTGCGCCAAGTCCACGCGCCGTTGCGGGCGCGGAATACGTTTGAGGCCGAACTCCAGATTGGCGCGCACCGACAGGTGCGCAAACAGGCTCGCCTCCTGGAACACATAGCCCAGAGCGCGTTTATGCGGCGGTACAAACATCCCTTTGCTGCTGTCTTGCCAGACCTCGCCGTTGACTTGTACAAAACCGTGTTCGGCGCGTTCCAATCCGGCGATGCAGCGCAGGCACGTGGTCTTGCCGGAGCCAGAATGCCCGTACAGCGCGCTCACGCCACGGCCGGGTAATTGCAGGTCAACATCCAGTGTGAAGGCGCAATACTTCAGGTGCAGGCGTATATCCATCATCGCGATCAGCTCCAGCCCATCTTGGTTTTACGGCTGGAATAGAGCGCCAGCAACACGAGGAAGGCGAACACCACCATGGCCCCGGCCAGCCAATGGGCCTGGGCATATTCCATGGCTTCGACGTGGTCGTAGATCTGCACCGAGACGACACGGGTCTTGTCCGGGATATTGCCGCCGATCATCAGCACCACGCCGAACTCACCGACGGTATGGGCAAAGCCCAGGATCGAGGCGGTGATAAACCCAGGGCGTGCCAGCGGCAGGATCACCGTGAAAAACGTGTCCCACGGGTTGGCGCGCAAGGTCGCGGCCACTTCCAGCGGGCGCGTGCCGATGCTAGAAAACGCATTCTGCAACGGCTGCACCACGAAGGGCATGGAGTAGATCACCGAGCCAATCACCAGCCCGGCGAAACTGAAGGTGAGGGTGCCCAGGCCCAGCCACTGGGTGAACTGGCCGACGTACCCGTTGGGCCCCATGGCCAACAGTAAATAGAAGCCGATGACCGTTGGCGGCAACACCAACGGCAGTGCGACCACTGCGCCGATGGGGCCGCGCCACTTGGAACGGGTGCGCGACAGCCACAGGGCGATCGGTGTGCCGATGATCAATAGGATCAGGGTGGTCAGTGAGGCCAGTTTGAGGGTCAACCAGATCGCAGAAAAATCAGCACTCGTCAGGGGCATTTACAGCTCGTAACCGTAGGATTTGATAACGGCAGCCGCTTTCGGGCCTTTGAGGTAGTCCACCAGAGCCTTGGCGGCGGCGCTGTCCTTGCCCTTATTGAGGATTACGGCGTCCTGTTTGATCGGGTCATGCAGGGAGGCCGGAACAATCCACGCCGAACCGCCGGTGACTTTGCCGTCTTTGTAGATCTGCGACAAGGCCACAAAACCCAGCTCGGCGTTACCGGTGGACACAAACTGATAAGCCTGGGTGATGTTCTGGCCCTCGACGAGCTTGTCCTTGACCTGGTCGCTCAAGCTTTCCCTGGCCAGCAATTGGGTGGCGGCCAGGCCGTAGGGCGCTGTTTTGGGGTTGGCGATGGACAAGTGCTTGAATTGGTTTTTCTTCAGCACATCACCCTTGGCATCCACATAGCCTTCTTTGGCCGACCACAGCGCCAGGGTGCCGACCGCGTAGGTGAAGCGTGAACCCTTGACGGTAGCGCCTTCGCTTTCGAGTTTTTGCGGGGTGGTGTCATCGGCGCTGAGGAACACCTCAAATGGCGCGCCGTTCTTGATCTGAGTGTAGAACTGCCCGGTGGCACCGTAAGCCGCGACCAGTTTATGGCCGGTGTCTTTCTCGAAGTCGGCGGCAATCGCCTGGATCGGGGCGGTGAAGTTGGCGGCCACGGCCACCTGCACTTCATCGGCATGGGCCGTACCCAAGGCAAAGGCGGCAAGCAGGGGGGCCAGGCGCGAAACGCGGGTCATCATGAAGCAACTCCTTGAAGGTGTACGGCAGGTTGTAGGTAAAGAGGCTTACCGCTATGTATGGGAATATATAGCGGTAGGCTATTGCCGGTATAGCACCAAGTTGCTGCGCAGGTCAGTCGCGGGTGAATCTGGCTAGCGCGTGCTCGGCCAATTCGCGGGTCAGGTCATAGGTGGACAGGTCTTTGCCGAGCCTCAGGGCCTGGCCTGCCCACAGGTTACTGAAACCGGCTTCATCCTTGGCCTTGAGCGGCATTAATGCGCCTCCAGCTTTGGGGAACGCCGGCGCCGCTGGATTGATTGCGCCGAGCTCACGCATCACCCGGTTGACGATGCCCCGCGCCGGGCGGCCGGTAAACAGGTTGGTCAGCGCGGTTTCGCTGGCTTGGGCATGGCGCAGCGCATGGTGATGGGAGGCGCTTACCGTAGCTTCGGGTGTGAACAGGTATGCCGTGCCGACCTGCACTGCCGAAGCGCCCAGCGCAAAGGCGGCGACGATGCCGCGCGCATCGCCGATTCCGCCCGCAGCAATCACCGGCACGCTGACCGCGTCGACAATCTGCGGTAGCAGCGCCATCAAGCCGATCTGGCTGTTGAGGTCATCGCTGAGAAACAGGCCACGATGCCCACCAGCTTCGATGCCCATGGCGATAATCGCGTCGCAGCCGTGCTGTTCCAGCCACACGGCTTCCTCGACAGTGGTGGCCGATGACAGCACCTTGGCACCGGTGGCTTTTACCCGGTCCAGCAAAGACTTCTCTGGCAGGCCAAAATGAAAGCTCACCACTTCTGGCCGAAACGCTTCCACTACCTGGCAGGCTGCGTCATTGAACGGCGCGCGGTTGGACACCGGGGTTGGCGCATCGAAGTCGGCGCCCAGCTCATGGTAGTAAGGTTGCAGCAAGGCCTTCCAAGCCTGGTCCCGCGCGTCATCGGCATCGGGCGGTTGATGGCAGAAGAAGTTGATGTTCAGCGGCGCATGACTGGCCTGGCGAATGAGAGCCAAGGCATCGCGCAGTTGCTCCAGGCTCAGCGCCGCCGCAGGCATCGAGCCCAGGGCTCCGGCTTGCTGGGCGGCGATGACCATGGCGGTGGTCGTCGCGCCAGCCATCGGCGCCTGGATGATCGGCACCTCAATGCCCAACAGGTCAAGAATGCGGGTGTATGGCCAGGTGCTCATGGGGTGCTTCTCCAGCGTTAGTAGGGCTTTTCGCTGTTTTAGCAGGGCAATCAGCACCCGGCCAGTCTGTTTTATTCACTGGACGGAAGCGGCGTTTTGTGGGGCTGGGTTTCGCGCTCGAGTAACTGGCGCTTGCGCTCTACGCCCCAGCGGTAGCCCGACAGCTCGCCATTGCTGCGCACCACGCGATGACAGGGAATCGCCACCGCCAGGTGGTTGGCACCGCAAGCCTGGGCCACGGCGCGAAAGGAGGAGGGGGCACCGATACGCTCGGCAATCTGCGCATAGCTGGCGGTGCTGCCCGCAGGGATTTCGCGCAACGCCTGCCACACCCGCTCCTGAAAGGCTGTGCCGCGCAGGTCCAAGGGCAAATCCAGGCCCAAGGCAGGGGCCTCGACAAAGCCGACGACGTGGGCCACCAGTTGTTCGAAACCCTGATCCGCGCCGATCAACTCAGCCTTGGGAAACTGGTCTTGCAGGTCGCGCACCAGTTTGTCCGGATCATCACCCAATAAAATCGCACACACGCCACGTTGGCTTTGCGCCACCAGAATCGCCCCCAGCGAGCACTGGCCAACGGCAAAGCGGATGGTGTTATTGGCGCCGCCGCCTTTGTAGTCTCCAGGTCTCATGCCGAGCACTTGGTCGGCGGCTTCATAAAAGCGGCTATTGGAATTAAAGCCCGCGTCATACAGGGTGTCCGTCACCGAATGCTGGCCCTTGAGGCCGTCGCGCACTCTGCGCGAACGCAGGGCGCTGGCGTAACCCTTGGGGGTCAACCCGGTATTGGCTTTGAATACGCGGTGGAAGTGAAAGGGACTCAGCCCGGCGCATCGGGCCAGCATGTCCAGGCTAGGCGGGGTTTCGGCCTGTTCGATTTGCCGGCAGGCCTCGGCCACCAATTGCCCATGGTGAGCGGCCAACTGGGTCTGGTCGCCGGCAGAGCGTTTACTGGGACGATAACCGGCGGCTTCGGCCTGCGCCGGCGTGTCGAAAAACTCGACATTCTCCGGGCGCGGCAAACGCGAAGCGCTGCTGGGGCGGCAATACACGCCGGTGGTTTTCACGCCGTAGACAAACAAGGCGTCGGCCTTGGCATCACGGGCAATAATGGCAGCCCAGCGCGGATCGTGTTCGTTGTTCATGGCCTGCACTCTTGACGGTTCAGGAGCAGATTAAGCCTGCCGCTCGCAATCGACACTCCGAAGCTTGCGGTCAAATTATCCGGCGGTGCGAAAGGTCAGGTTGATGCGCTGCGGGCCCATGACCGGATGCACGCCGTCCTTGATCGGCATCACGCCATGAAAGCGCAGGCGATCAACGCCGCCCCACACCACCACATCACCATGAAACAGCGAGACCTTTTGGGTTTTGTCGCTGCGCGCATGGCCACCGAACAGGAAAATCGCCGGCAGCCCCAGGGACACCGACACCACGGGCGCGCTGTAGCTGCGCTCGTTCTTATCCTGATGCAGGGACATCTTCGCCCCCGGTACGTAACGGTTGATCAAGCAGGCATCGGGTTGAAAACCGCCAAAGCCGGCCTCGGTAGCCGCAGCCACCGCCAGTTGGCGCAATGTGTCGGGCATGACGGGCCAAGGTTGCTGGCTGCGCGGGTCGAGTGGGCTGTAGCGATAGCCATGGGCGTCGGTGGTCCAGCCCAGCTCGCCGCAACTGCTCAGCGCCGCAGACATGGTAAAGCCGCCGGGGGTGACCATCTGCCGAAACGGTGATTGAGCCAGGACACGCCGCAGTTCAGGCAATAACCGCTCGATCCAGGGCAGGGCATAGCCCCTTAGTACATAGGACTCTTCGCCAATTTGCTCGCGCCCGGCAGGCTGTTGCAGGGCCTCGTCGGCAAACAAATCGGCGGTAGGGCCAGGCATGGCTTACAGCGCCTTGCTCACGTTGATGTCGGTGATTTCGTCGCTGGCATCATGAATTTTTGCCAAGGCTTGCTTGGCTTCTTCGATGCTGTTGTTGTGCAATTGGGCAAATTCAAAGCGGCGTTCGCCGTTGAGCTTGTACTTGATGACGTATTTGGTTGTGGTGGTCACAGCTTTTTTCCTGTCAGGTGTTCAGGTCAGCTCAGCTTGCTGCTGGTACGACGAACGATACGGATCTTGTGGGACAGCGCAGGCTTACGGGTCACGCTGATGGCGCGACGGGTCACCACATCCAGGGTGATGTTCCAGAACCCGGTGCTGGGCGCGGTGATCTTGGCCGGGAATTTATCAAATGCGCCGCCGTGGTAGGTATGGCGGCCGCCATTTTTGAAGCTGCGAAAGTTCGCATCGCTCATCAGGCGAATATTGCAGGTCTGCGAGCATTCGATGACGACAATGTCTCCCTCGTTGAGGTGCTCACGCTGGTGGATGAATTTCATGGGGTGTCTCCAGAAGGGCTTTTTCTGAAAAATCAGAACGATACGTAGGTTAAGATGGAGTTTATCAGCCCCAGCGCGTTTATTATCGGGCCGTCGTCGACGACTTCGACAATTTAAAACAGTTATTTACCGAGTTATCACAGATAAATCCTACGTTGGTGGGAGAAAATTACCATCCCCGCTGTCGTAGGGTCTTTATCGGAGGTTTTTGTATGAAGTGGAGTGTGTTGGTGCTGGCCTTGGCAATAGGTGGGTGTGCTTCGGTTGCAGATATCAAGCAGACCCCGCCAACATTGGTGGTCATCTCAGGGAAGAAGCCGCAGGAATATGCGGCGTGCGTGGTGCGCAAATTGGAGGCGACCCGTCGGCCGCCGCAGATCGAGCCCCATAAAGACGGCATTCAGGTGATCGTGCCGCAGAAGTTCTCGGCAGACCCGTCGGCGATCTTTGAAATCGAAGACCGCTCCAGCGGTAGCAGCATCAAGCTTTATGAAAGCATGTCCAATGTGCCGATCCGCCCGGGCGACGTGAAGAAGGCTGGGGAAGAATGCATTTCCGGTTGAGCTCCAGACTCATCCCTCACACCCGATAAAAAAAGCCCTTACCCTGCAGGGACGGTATGCATCCGTTAAACTGTCGGGCATTCACTATAAAGATGCCGCTCAAGCCCGGGGTTTGAGCGGCATTTGTTTTTCTGGAAAGCCCGTTATGAAACGAGAACACGTCAAAGCCCGCCATGCCGAAGGGCAGATCTCGGCCACCCATGTCATCCAGAACCCCGCCGATCTGGGCGAGTGGATCGTATTTTTCAAGAAGAGCGGCGGGCGCAGCTACTTCCTGGTGGACGAGCAGGATGAGGTCGAATCATTTGCTCGCCTGGATGACCTGATCGAAATCCTGCGGGGCCTGGGGATCAAGTTCGCTGAAGTGCACCTGTAGCAACGTTACTTGCAGACCACCACCACGCTGCGGCCTTTGAAGTTGCCCACGTCCTGGCCCAGGGTCTTGTCGCTTTCCTTGAGTGCCGGCGTGCCATTGGTGCCGACGATGCGGTAACCGGTGCCCGCGCAGGAGGCGTCCGCCTTCTCGTAGCAACTGGCCCATGAATTGGCCTCGCCCGAGCAGTCGATGGTCAGGCCTTGCTCGCCATTTTTCAGCAGGGTGTCGGAGGCGGTGGTGCAGCCGGCGAGTGCCAGTACCGCGGTCAGTGCCAGGATTTTTTTCATAGAGGGGGTCGTCATCGAGGGTATTGGAAGGGCGCGCTGACACTGTCGTGGCGTTGTTGAAGATTATAGCGAACTGCCATCTAGGTACAGACAAACAAAAAAGCCCCGTTTAACGGGGCTTTCAAAGCAGTGCAAAGAGGCTTACTTGGTTTTCGGCCGCTTGCTCGATGCATGGCCTGCCTCATCCACAAACACTTCGGCGACGGCGATCGCCATGCTTTCGGACTCGAATACGCCGGCAACGCTGTCACCGTGAAAATTGATCAAGTGCCAGCCGTCTGCTCGCTTAGTGATCAGGTAGCCGTTTACACCTTTTGGTTCTGACATCTGTTGGCAATCTCGTGGTCTTGGTTCAAGGCGCCCATGATAGCGCCAAATGCCGGGGCAGGGCGCAAGTTGTTGCGGGTCAGTGCCAGGGGTGCAAAAGCGTGCTAAAACCATTGCAGCCCTTTCAAACAAGGGGTCGACGCGAGTTCTGACCAACCGTTGGTGACACCCATTGCAGGATCAGCGGAACTTACGCCGACATTTTTTCTCTATGATGACATCGCAACGCCAGCAGAACCCCATTGTAAGGTGACTGCGGCCTGATTAGACTGCGCCGAATTCCGTACGCACAGCCCTTTGTAAGGACTCATATGATCAAGAAATGCTTGTTCCCAGCAGCCGGTTACGGCACTCGCTTCTTGCCAGCGACCAAAGCCATGCCCAAAGAAATGCTGCCAGTGGTGAACAAGCCACTGATTCAGTACGGTGTGGAAGAGGCTCTGGATGCCGGTTTGAACGAGATCTCCATCGTCACGGGTCGTGGCAAGCGCGCGCTGGAAGACCACTTCGACATCAGCTATGAGCTGGAAAACCAGATCAAGGGCACCGACAAGGAAAAATACTTGGTCGGTATCCGTAAACTGCTCGACGAGTGCTCGTTCTCCTACACCCGTCAGACTCAGATGAAAGGTCTCGGCCATGCCATCCTTACCGGTCGCCCGCTGATTGGTGACGAACCCTTTGCCGTGGTCCTGGCGGACGACTTGTGCGTCAACCTGGAAGGCGACGGTGTGCTGACCCAGATGGTCAAGCTCTACCAGAAATACCGTTGCACCATCGTTGCGGTGATGGAAGTCAACCCAACCGAAACCAATAAGTACGGTGTTATCGCCGGTGACGATATTGGCGATGGCCTGATCCGCGTACGTGACATGGTCGAGAAGCCAGCGCCGGAAGACGCGCCATCGAACCTGGCGATCATCGGTCGTTACATCCTCACGCCGGACATCTTCAAGCTGATCGAAGAAACCGAGCCAGGCAAGGGTGGCGAGATCCAGATCACCGACGCTCTGCTCAAGCAAGCCAAAGACGGCTGCGTGATTGCCTACAAGTTCAAGGGCCAGCGTTTCGACTGCGGCGGCGCTGAGGGCTACATCGAAGCGACCAACTTCTGCTACGAGCATTTCTACAAGACGGGCAAGGCTTACTGATCCACGCTTGCCGGCACGTTTTAAGCGAAAGCCACCTTCGGGTGGCTTTTTCGTTTTTCAGCCCCATGTAAGTCGGTATGCTGGTGTACTGCCGAGGAGAGTGAAATGGCCTACGATTTTGACCTGTATGTAATTGGCGCCGGTTCCGGCGGTGTTCGCGCGGCGCGCTTTGCCGCGGGCTTTGGCGCCAAGGTGGCTGTGGCCGAGAGCCGCTACCTGGGCGGCACCTGTGTGAACGTCGGCTGCGTGCCAAAGAAGCTGTTGGTGTACGGCGCGCATTTTGCCGAAGATTTTGAACAGGCCAGCGGCTTTGGCTGGTCCCTGGGCGAGGCGAACTTTGATTGGGCGACCCTGATCGCCAACAAGGATCGTGAGATCAACCGCCTCAACGGTATCTATCGCAACCTGTTGGTCAACAGCGGCGTGACCCTGCATGAAGGGCATGCACGCCTGGTCGATGCCCATCAGGTGGAGATCAACGGTGAGCGCTTCACTGCCAGGCACATCCTGATCGCCACCGGCGGCTGGCCGCAGATCCCTGAGATTCCAGGGCGCGAGCACGCCATTGGCTCGAACGAGGCGTTCTTCCTTAAAGAGCTGCCCAAGCGCGTGCTGGTAGTGGGTGGTGGTTATATCGCCGTTGAGTTCGCGGGCATCTTCCACGGCTTGGGCGCGCAAACCTCATTGCTGTATCGCGGTGACTTGTTCTTGCGCGGCTTTGACGGTTCGGTGCGCAAACACCTGCAAGAAGAGCTGACCAAGCGCGGCCTGGACTTGCAGTTCAATGCCGACATCGAGCGCATCGACAAACAGGCCGACGGCAGCCTCAAGGCCACTTTGAAGGATGGCCGCGTGCTGGAAGCCGATTGCGTGTTCTACGCCACTGGCCGCCGTCCAATGCTGGATAACCTGGGCCTGGAAAATACCGGGGTCAAACTGGACGAGCGCGGTTTCGTCGCGGTGGATGATCTCTATCAGACCGCCGAGCCGTCGATCCTGGCGATTGGCGATGTGATTGGTCGTGTGCAGCTGACGCCGGTGGCCCTGGCTGAAGGCATGGCCGTGGCGCGGCGGTTGTTCAAGCCCGAGCAATACCGCCCGGTGGATTACGCCAATATCGCGACGGCGGTATTCAGCCTGCCGAATATCGGCACAGTCGGCCTGACAGAAGAGGATGCACGCAAAAATGGCCACAACGTGCAGATCTTTGAAAGCCGGTTCCGGCCGATGAAGCTGACCCTGACCGATTGCCAGGAAAAGACCTTGATGAAGCTGGTG
Source organism: Pseudomonas sp. 22072 (assembly GCF_052046095.1). NCBI lineage: Bacteria > Pseudomonadati > Pseudomonadota > Gammaproteobacteria > Pseudomonadales > Pseudomonadaceae > Pseudomonas > Pseudomonas sp. 22072. Next base: position 176,903 of record NZ_JBQEQE010000009.1, on the reverse strand, counting down.
GTCGACGCCGACACCGACAAAGTACTGGGTTGCCACATGGTCGGTCCGGATGCGGGTGAGATCGTGCAAGGGCTGGCGATCGCGCTCAAGGCGGGCGCGACCAAGCAGCATTTCGATGAAACTATCGGCGTGCATCCTACGGCGGCGGAAGAATTCGTCACCATGCGCACGCCTGTAGCGGACTGATCAGGTTGGCTCTGCTGCCTCTGGCGCCGTTGCAACGACGGTCGCCAAGCGCAGGGCTTCGATGCTTGCCTGGGCCTTGACCAGGTCCAGCTCAAGCGCCTTGTTGTGCTGCTGATACTCCAGCAGTGATGCTTGGCGCGATTGGCTGTCCAGCACGGCAACCCGCAGGCGTTCCTGGAGCAGGGTGCGCTCGCTGTCGATCTGGCTGAGCTGCTCCTTGAGTTTCAGCTGTAGCGCCTGGTCCTGGCGAGCTTGCTCCTGCAGCGCTTTCAATTCCTTGGTTGTCACTCGCTGCTCACTCAGCAGGCGCTCGTTGTCGCGATGCAGTTGGGTGATTTCGTCCTGGCGCACCAGTGCGCTTTGCTGCGCCTGACGCAATTCGGCCTGTACCTGTTGCAACTGGCCCTCATGGCGACGCTGTTCCTGCTCGCGCTGCTCCTTGATGGCAGTGCGGTAATGCTCAAGCGCATCGCGGGCGTGCAGGTGTTTTTCTTCCAGTGAGCGAATCTGCTCGTCTTTGTCGTTGAGCCTCAGCTCGTAGTCGCTGCACGCCTGGCTCAACCCGGCGTTACGGGTTTGCTCGGTCTGCAGGCTGGTGCTGGCGGTTTGCAGCGCCGCGCTTTCTTCAGCGAGGGCAGCGGCCTGGATATCAAATTGCTGTTTGAGCTGGGTGTGCGCTTCTTCCAGGGTTTCTACCTGGGCGAGCAGGGCGGCTTTTTGTTGCTCGAATTGCGCCAGGGCCAGGTCGATCGGCTCTTGGGCCTTCTCTTTCAGGCGTTGGGACAGGCGGGCGACTAGCTCGCCCAGCTCATCATCAATCGGTGCTTGGGTGATGGTCTGGCGCGTCTCGCTTTCGTCCAGCTCTTTCAAATAGCGATGAATGGTGGTTTTCGAGCCGGTATTGCCCATTTCGATACGCACCGCATCGATGCTGGGGTTTTCGCCACGGGCGAGGATCGCCAGGCGTGCCGTTTGCACTACTGCTTTGTTTATGCCGCCGCGAGCCATGGGGTCTCCGTCGATTTAGTACTGTGGTACGTGGTATGTATATACATACTATATCATGATTGAAAACTGGTTGAAATTCATGATTTAACAGATGGGATATTGGCGTATTATCCCGTGTCATAAGCATTTTCATCAGCCATCCACCCCTTCAGCAGTACGAAAACACGCCTATGAGCGACCTCGACCGATATCTCAACGCCGCCACTCGCGACAACACGCGCCGCAGCTACCGCGCGGCGATCGAGCATTTCGAAGTCAGTTGGGGAGGGTTCCTGCCGGCCACCAGCGAGAGTGTGGCGCGCTACCTCGTGGCGCATGCCGGGGTATTGGCCGTCAACACCTTGAAACTGCGGCTCTCGGCCTTGGCGCAATGGCATACCAGCCAAGGGTTTGCCGACCCGACGAAGGCGCCGGTGGTACGCAAGGTGCTCAAGGGCATCCGCGCTGTGCACCCGGCGCGGGAGCGGCAGGCCGAGCCTTTGCAGCTCACGCAGTTGGAGCAAGTAATCGCTGCCCTGGACATTGAAGCCAAACAGGCCAGCGAGCGTCACGACCAGCCGCGCTTGCTGCGGGCCAAGCGCGACGCTGCGCTGATTCTGCTGGGCTTCTGGCGCGGCTTTCGCAGTGATGAGCTGTGCCGATTAAGCATTGAGCACGTGCAAGCCGTGCCAGGCGCAGGCATCAGCCTGTACTTGCCACGCAGTAAAAGTGACCGTGACAACCTCGGCAAAACCTACCAGACCCCAGCGTTGCTGCGGCTGTGCCCGGTGCAGGCTTATAGCGAGTGGCTCAGCGCCTCGGCGCTGGTGCGCGGCCCGGTGTTTCGCGGCATTGACCGCTGGGGCAACCTGGGTGAGGAGGGCTTGCACCCCAACAGTGTGATCCCGTTATTGCGCCAGGCCCTTGAGCGCGCAGGCATCCCCGCCGATCAATACACCAGCCACTCCCTGCGTCGGGGTTTCGCCACTTGGGCGCATCGAAGTGGTTGGGATTTGAAGTCGCTGATGAGTTACGTCGGCTGGAACGACATGAAATCTGCGATGCGCTATGTTGAAGCGACGCCGTTTCTAGGCATGACCCTGGCAACACAACCGCTGATTTGAGATTTTTTCTATTAATAGCGTCACCTGATAGAGAAACCCAATCGTCAGCATCAGGTTTGCCAATGAGCCATCGACCGAGAGAGCCGGTAGGATTCACCTCATCAACTTCTTAACCCCTGACGGAGAGTCAACGATGCCTATCATCAACAGCCAAGTAAAACCGTTTAAAGCCACCGCTTTCAAAAACGGCAGCTTCGTCGATGTGACCGACGCTGACCTGAAAGGCAAGTGGTCGGTTGTCTTCTTCTACCCAGCCGATTTCACCTTCGTCTGCCCGACCGAACTGGAAGACCTGGCTGACAACTACGCCGAATTCCAGAAGCTGGGCGTCGAAATCTACAGCGTTTCCACCGACACCCACTTCGCCCACGCTGCCTGGCACAACACTTCGCCAGCCATCGGCAAAATCCAGTACACCATGATCGGCGACCCAACCCTGACCATCTCCCGCAACTTCGACGTACTGATCGAAGAAGCTGGCCTGGCAGACCGCGGCACCTTCGTGATCAACCCAGAAGGTCAGATCAAGATCGTTGAACTGAACGACGGTGGTGTAGGCCGTGACGCTTCCGAGCTGCTGCGCAAGATCAAGGCTGCTCAGTACGTTGCCGCCCACCCGGGTGAAGTATGCCCAGCCAAGTGGAAAGAAGGCGAGGCCACTCTGGCCCCGTCTCTGGACCTGGTCGGCAAGATCTAAGTCTGTGAACGCGTATCAAGGGCGGGTATCCGCACTTAAGTAAGCTGCATCCGCCCTCAAAACGCCCGGGCGAGATTCGCTCGGGCGTTTTTTTGTCTGCAATAAACCGAATGAACAGGAAATCGCCCGTATGTTGGACGCCAATCTTAAAGCTCAGTTGAAGTCATACCTGGAACGGGTCACCCAGCCGATCGAGATCGTCGCCTCCCTCGACGACGGTGCGAAATCCCAGGAAATGCTTGCTCTTTTGCAGGACGTAACCAGCCTCTCCACGCTGATTACTCTGAACACCGATGGCAATGATGCGCGCAAGCCATCGTTTTCCATCAACCGCCCGGGTGCCGAGATCAGCCTGCGTTTCGCCGGTATCCCCATGGGCCATGAATTCACTTCGCTGGTGCTGGCCCTGCTGCAAGTCGGTGGCCACCCGTCGAAGGCCAGTGTCGAAGTGATTGAACAGATCCGCGCCCTCAAAGGCGAGTTCAGCTTCGAGACTTACTTCTCGCTGTCGTGCCAGAACTGCCCGGACGTGGTCCAGGCGCTGAACCTGATGGCCGTGCTGAACCCGAACATCCGCCACGTTGCGATTGATGGCGCGCTGTTCCAGGCTGAAGTCGATGAGCGCCAGATCATGGCGGTCCCGAGTGTCTACTTGAACGGGGTCAACTTTGGCCAGGGCCGTATGGGCCTTGAAGAAATCCTCGCCAAGCTCGACACCAGCGGTATCGAGAAAGCCGCGGAGAAAATCAGCGCCAAGGATGCCTTCGACGTCCTGGTAGTTGGCGGTGGCCCGGCCGGGTCTTCGGCTGCCATCTATGCGGCACGTAAAGGTATTCGTACCGGTGTGGCGGCTGAACGCTTTGGTGGCCAGGTGCTGGACACCATGTCCATCGAGAACTTTATCTCGGTACAGGAAACCGAAGGGCCGAAACTGGCCAGCGCACTGGAAGCCCATGTGCGTCAGTACGACGTGGATATCATGAACCTGCAACGCGCCAGTAGCTTGATTCCGGCAAAAAATGCCGGTGAGCTGCACGAAATTCGCTTCGAAAGCGGTGCGACCCTCAAGTCCAAGACCGTGATCTTGGCGACAGGCGCGCGCTGGAGAGAGATGGGTGTGCCCGGTGAGCAGGAATACAAGGCCAAGGGCGTGTGCTTCTGCCCGCATTGCGATGGCCCGCTGTTCAAGGGCAAGCGTGTGGCGGTGATCGGCGGCGGTAACTCCGGCGTAGAAGCGGCCATTGACCTGGCCGGTATCGTCAGCCATGTCACCTTGCTTGAATTCGACAGCAAGCTGCGCGCCGATGCCGTGTTGCAACGCAAGCTCTACAGCCTGCCGAACGTGGATGTGATCACCAGCGCGCTGACCAGTGAGGTCAAAGGCGATGGTCAGAAAGTCACCGGCCTTGCCTACAAGGACCGCGACACTGGTGAGTTCAAGACCATCGACCTGGAAGGCATCTTTGTGCAGATTGGCTTGCTGCCCAACACCGACTGGCTCAAAGGCAGCGTAGAGCTGTCGCCGCGTGGCGAGATCATTGTCGATGCCCGTGGCGAGACTTCACTGCCTGGCGTGTTCGCCGCCGGTGACGTAACGACTGTGCCGTACAAGCAGATCGTGATAGCAGTAGGCGAGGGCGCCAAGGCTTCGTTGAGCGCGTTCGATCACTTGATCCGCACCTCTGCTCCGGCGTAGTCCTGAGCTGCAAATAAAAAACCCCATGAGCGATCATGGGGTTTTTCTCGTTCCCACGCCCGGCGCGGGATTCTCGTTCCCACGCTCCGCATGGGAATGCATCCGGTGACGCTCCCCGTCACGCAGTGCTTATGACATCGGCGCCGGCTGGATGATCTCCACCCAATAAGCATCCGGGTCTTTGATGAACGCGAGGCTCTTCATACGGCCATCCGTCAGGCGTTTCTGGAAGTCGCAACCCAAGGCTTCGAAACGTTCGCACGCCGCGACAATGTCCGGCACCGAGATGCAGATATGACCAAAACCACGCGGGTCGGTGTTGCCGTTGTGGTAGGCAAAGTCGGCATCGTTTTCGGTGCCGTGGTTGTGGGTCAGTTCGAGAATGCCCGGAATCGACTTCATCCACTGAGTGCGCTCGGCCGCGTCGGCCGGGATCTGGGCCTTGTCCACCAGGGCCAGGAAGTACAGGCTGAATTCGGCTTCCGGGAAGTCACGTTTCTCGACCAGGGAGAAACCCAGGATGCGCGTGTAGAAGTCCAGCGACTTGGTGATGTCCTTGACCCGCAACATGGTGTGGTTGAACACAAAGTTCGCCGTGGCGTTGTCGGGTTGGGCAGTGACGCCCGGGAAGGTGTTCAATTCGTGCAGGCTCATGGGCCCTCCAGAAAAAATGTGAGATGAGCGGTCCATTGGCTTGCGGCCTGCGTCCATGCAGGCGGGCCATGATACGCAAGCCGCACGGGCTGCGCCAAATGAAAAAGCGCGCCCAACCCTTGCAGTCAGCGCGTGCCGGGCCGCACACTTTGCCGCTGGAACCTTGGGTGTTTTTGCAATGATCGAGTTTCGTAGGCCACTGTTGAGTGCTGTGTGCGTGTTGTTGAACAGCTCGTTTGTGTTGGCAGCCGAGCCGGAAGTCCATTGGCCCAGCGGTTGGCAGGTCGAAGAAGTCGTGCCTGACGGCGAACTCCCTGTCAAACCCCAAGCAGTGTCCCGGCAGCGAGCGATCAAGAATGATGAAAATGGCGCCACGTTGATGGTGATGGAGTTGACCGGAACGCCGATTGAGGCCGGCCATAAAGTTAATCTTCCCGGCGTGTTGCTGGAGATGCGCAAGTCGATCCAGAAAGACTTTGCCCGTGGCGGTTATCAAAGCGTGTGCAGCAAAATGCACCCCACGACATTGAGTCGTCTTGATGCGCTGGAAACTACCTGTGTGATTACCGAGAACGGTCGACACGTATTGTCGCAAACATTAGTCGGTGCGCTGGATGTCGACAAAGCCTATGTTTTTTCATACGCAGGCCAGGCGCAAGCGTACGAGGCGAGCAAGGAGGAAGTCAGTCTGGTGCGCAACAGTCTGAAACTTTGACAGGTTCAAGCTGAGCGAATTTGAACAATACGAACCCTGAGTTAAGTTCGATTCCGAACCGTTAGAGCAAAAAAAACCCCGCGTATGCGGGGCTATTTTTTAGTACATGTTTCAGCCGCGAAGCCAGGAGTCTACAGTGGCGGCGCCGTACTGCTCTTTCCAGGCTTTGAGGCCGCGGTGGTTGCCACCTTTGGTCTCGATCAGCTCGCCGGTGTGCGGGTTGTGGTAAACCTTGACCACCCGTGCGCGGCGCTGTTTTGGCGCCGCGGCGGCCGGTGCGCCGCCTTTGCGTGGCGCTGGATCGAGGATGGCGATCACATCGCGCAGGCTTTTGTCGTATTTGCCCATCAGCGTCTTGAGCTTTTCTTCGAATTCGATTTCTTTCTTCAGGCCAGCGTCGTTCTTCAAGGATTCCAGCTGGGCAAGCTGCTCTTGAAGGGCTTTTTCTGCTGCGCGAAATTCGGCGAGTCTGGACAAAATCTATACTCCAATAATGTAGTTGCTGATATCAACTGCAGACAAAGCTATAAGCCAAGAACGTTAAGCCACGTCAACGAAAAAGACCCTTCTGCGAGTTCTGCACAGGCAGAAAAAATTGTAGTAGTTAATTCATCTCGAGTAAATCATGTCTTTTAAAGAAAGACCAATCTTTCATGGTAGGTGGTACACGGCTATTCAACGATACCCAACGACTTAATGAATTCATCGCAGGGTAATGGTCGACCAAACAGGTAACCCTGTAGGAAATCCACGCCCTGGGCAACGAGGTATTCACACTGTTGGGCTGTTTCCACGCCTTCGGCAACAATGCCTAGATCCAGCTTGACCGACAACTCTATGATGCTGTCTAGAATATGCCGCGACAGCGCATCCGCACCGATCATGGCGACAAAGCTTTGATCGATCTTCAAGTAGTCGACATTGAAATTGCGCAAATATCCCAAGCTGGAGTGGCCGGTGCCGAAGTCATCAATGGCGATCATGACCCCCATTTGATGCAGCGCCTCGAACAGGCTGCGGGTGGTCTCGGTGGGTTCGATCAGTTCCCGCTCGGTCAACTCCAGCACCAGGGTGACCTGGCCGGGTGGGAACGCGGCGAGGAATTCCCGACAGTCCTGCACCAGCGCCATGTCCTGGCAATGGCGCGCTGTGATGTTCACGCCAATATGAAAGCCAGGGCTGAAGCGTGCGGCATGGGGCGCCAATTGCACGGCGGTCTGGCGCAGCAGGGCACGGGTCATCGGCACGATCAGGCCAGAGTCTTCGGCCAGGGGAATAAACAGGTCCGGGCGCACCAGGCCTTCTTTGGGATGCTTCCAGCGCATCAGGACCTCACAGCCGGCCCATTGGCGTGTGTCACCCCGTACCACCGGTTGGAAATACGGGATGAACTCATTGGCTCCCAAGGCGCGTTGTAACTCGTGGGTCGGCGCGGACGAGCGTTTTTGCAGCCAGTGAGCGAGCAGCCCCGCCAATATCCCGAAGAACACCACCAGGCTGAACAGCGCTGGATACCGCGCCTGCATGTAGCGCCAGACTTCACCCTCGGGCATCCCGGCCTCGACACTGTATTGATAGCGCTCGGAAGCCAGGCGTTGTGGCGCCACGGCAAATACCGGCAGCGCGCCTTGATGCACCTTGCCGTCGGCATCCAGCCAGTTCGGGCCGACGTGCAATACCAAGTGCGCGTAACGGCTGATCAGGCGCAAGGCGTTGGTGAGGTGGTAACCGTCAACCGAGGCAAACGCGCCTTGATCGCCTTCCACCAGGCGATACACCAATAGCGCGGTATCGGGTGTAACGGGGTTGCCATTCATCAACCACAGGCGCCCATCGACATAGTCGTCCGGGTTGACTGGCGATTGGTAGCGACCGCCAAACAACGAACTGCAATAGATGTTTTTCTGCCAGGACAGCGTCGTGGCCCGCACAAACGGCCGGCGCGTGACTTGTTCACGTAGCGCCAACTTGGCGACGCTGTCACAAGGTTTACCGGCCAGCGGCAGCAAAGCTTGGGCAGCGATGGCGGTATTGTCCAGCATCAGGTCGAACTGGCGCACCGCTTCTTGAGCGGTTTGCGCTGTGCTTTGCTCGAGCGTGCGTTCGGCTTGCCAGTAAAGAATTACCACCCCCAACAGAATGGGCAGCAGCCCGCACAGGGTGCTGATGAAATAGCGTGCGGCTCGGCTTCGTGGGCCTTTGACGGTCAGGGGCATGGGAGCAGTCAATCGTGAAAAAGAGAGTGGGCTCTGCCGATGATAGATGGCATTGCACGGGGCTGCTCACTTGTTTAACGCCTACTGACCTAGCCGTTCGGTCAGTTGTGGCGGGCACTTCAACTTGGCAACATAAACTTCATTGCAAAACGTAAGAGACTCGGTAGCCCTTAATCCCTACAGCCTCTTTCTTAGCCGCTCAGCCCAATTTTGGCGGGAGGGCCGCGTCTCGCCCTTCGATTGATGAGTCATGGCTTGCAACTCTTTCACTGACATTCACGAGGAAGTATCTGTAATGAAAACTATCGCATTGGCCGTTGTATTTCTGGCGGTCACCGGCGTTGCCGCTTTGCCTGTTGTCGCCGCAGACGGCAAGATCACCTTGACCGGTGAAATCACCGGCACCACTTGCAGCATCAGCGGTGGCACGGGCTCTGCGCCCGGCACCAGCCCGGACTTTTCGGTGCCACTCAACAAGGTCCAGGCCAGCGCGCTCAAGGCGCCCGGCCAGACTGCCGGGGCGAAACCCTATTACATCCATGTCGGTTCCTGCCCGAAGGATACGACCGTCGCCGTGATGTATGAGAGCAGCAGCCCCGCGATCAATCCGGCGACCGGTAACCTGGTCAACCAGGCACCCGCCAAGCCGACGCCTGCCACCCTCGTTGAGGTGCAACTTGTGGATGGCGTCACCCACCAGCCCATGGATTTGCGCCTGGGCCAGAACTCCAGCCCCGCGAAAGTCCCGGCAAGCGGCGAGGTGTCGCTGCCCTTTGCTGCTCAATACATTGCCACGGGCACTGCTACGCCAGGCCCGGTCAGTACGCAAGTGCTGTATTCGGTGACGTTCCCCTGATCGAGGCCCCGTTGCCTGGCCGTGCGCCAGGCAAGGACAGACGAAATGCTTGCCCGGACATTGCTAGTGACCCCCCTGCTGAGCGCACTGCTGACCAGTGTCGGGTTGCTGTCCGCCGCTCACGCCGGCGTAGTGATCGACGGCACGCGGCACATCTATCCGCAGCAGCGTCGAGAAATCACGCTGCGCCTGACCAATGACGATCAGCGAGCGCCGCGCCTGGTCCAGGTGTGGCTGGACCAGGGCGACCCGGCGCAAGACCCCACCGGCAGCGACGTGCCGTTCAGCCTGTCGCCGCCTGTGTTTCGCATGGACGCGGGCAAAAGCCAGGTAGTGCGACTGGTGTATACCCAGGACCCACTGCCGGATGACCGCGAATCGTTGTTCTGGCTCAACGCCCTGGAGATACCGCCCAAGGTCAACGTGGCACCGGGCAGCCCGCAAGAGGCCCCTTCGAACCACCTGCAGTTCGCTTTTCGTATCCGCACCAAAGTGTTTTTCCGCCCGGCCCAATTGCCGGGCTCCGCGGACGAGGCGCCCACCCACTTACGCTGGACCCTGCACCGGAGTGCCCAGGGGCCGCTACTGGAAGTGCACAACCCATCGGCTTATCACGTGACCTTCAATGAGGTTGCCTTGGCCATGGGCTCGGGCCCGGGTGCTCGCCTGTTACCGGCGGGAGAGGGCATGGTGCCCCCCGGCGGCAGCCTGAAGCTGCCCGTCAAGGATGTCGCGCAAGCAATACCCGCCGACGCCCAGGTGCATTTCAAATACATCAATGATTACGGCGCATTCTCCGTGCCGCAGCGTGCTCCCCTGAAGTTCTGATCATGTATGCCTTATTGCAAATACCCGTTCACCGCTTTACGGCCTGGCTGTTTGCCAACCCCAACTTACTGCTGTGGCTGGGCCTGCTCAGTACCTTATTGATGTCGGCAGAAGCCGCGCCACTGGTGTTTGACATCGAGGCGTTCGCCAGCGGCCTGTCCTCTTCGGCAGATATCTCACGCTTCAATACCAGCAACGTGTTGGCGCCAGGTGTTTACCGCGTAGATGTGATGCTCAACGGGCAATCGATGGGGCGCCGCGAGATCACCTTCGCCCCCCTTGCCGGACAGGACGACGCCCAGCCGTGCCTGAACGCTGCCGAGCTTGGCCAACTGGGGGTTTCTGTGCAGGCGCCGACGGATAACACCGAGCATGCCTGCCGGGATTTTGCCGAGTGGATACCCATGGCCAGCAGCCGCGTCGATATCGAGACCCTGACCCTGGATGTCAGCATCCCGCAGATCTATATCAACCGTTCCGCGCGCGGCTCCATTGACCCGTCTGAATGGGACAATGGCATTGACGCCGCGCTGCTCAACTACAACTTCAGTGCCGCGACGGCGACAGCGGGCGCCGGTGAGGATCGTGGCTACCTGGGCCTCAACGGCGGCCTCAACCTGGGCGACTGGCGGCTGCGCCATCAGGGTGGGCAGGCATGGGCATCCGGTAGCGGCCTGGCGCGTTATCAACACACCGCCACCTACTTGCAACGGTCCCTTGCCGCCTGGCGTTCACAACTGACCGTCGGCGACAGCTTCAGCAGTGGCCAGATCCTCGACGGTGTGCGTATACGCGGCATCACCCTGGCCACCGATGACCGCATGCTTGCCCAGTCGCAACAAGGCTATGCGCCTCAGGTGCGAGGCATTGCCGACAGCAATGCAACGGTGACAGTGCGCCAGAACGGCTACACCCTTTACGAAACCACAGTGGCCCCGGGGCCGTTTGTCATCGATGACCTGTACCCCACCGGGTATGGCGGCGACCTGCACGTCAGTGTCACCGAGGTCGACGGCCGGCGCAGCAGCTTCGTGGTGCCTTACTCCGTGGTGCCTTACCTGCTGCGTGACGGTGCCAGCCACTACAGCGTGACCTTGGGGCAGTTGCAGCAATACGGCGTCAGCGATGCCAGCCCGCTGATCTTGCAGGGTACGCTGCAGCATGGCCTGGGCGATCGTATTAGCGCCTATGGTGGCAGTACGCTTTCCCCAGGCTACGGCCAGGCCAAGGCCGGCCTGGCGATGAGTACTCCGATTGGCGCGTTCTCCCTCGACAACACCCACTCGCGCACCCAAGTTCTGGGGCTGGGCGTAGTCGGCGGGCAAAGCTGGGGCCTGGCCTATAACAAGAACCTGCCGTTCTCGGGAACGCACTTTGCGCTGGGCGCCTATCGTTTCTCCACGGACGGGTACCTGAACCTGCCTGATGCGCTCAATGTGCGGGAACTGGCCCGCCAAGGCGGGAGTATCAACAGTTACGCGAGGCAGAAAAGCCGCCTCGACCTGACAATCAGCCAGCAGTTGGGCGCAGGCTCGCTGAGCCTGTATGGCAGCTCCATCGACTACTGGGCGGGCCGCCAAGGGCGCCAGACATCCTTCACCCTCAGTTATGCGGCTAATTGGAAGTCACTCAACTGGAACCTTTCGGCGCAGCGCTCGCGTGTCAGTGAAACCCATCAATTGAACGATCACGAGCGCAGCGACGAAATCTTTTTTGGCCGGTCGGCGCAAGCCGGGCGCGTGGATAATCACCTGGTTCTGACACTGTCCATGCCATTGGGCGCAGGAACGCGTGCGCCAACCCTGAGCAGCAGCCTGTCGCACGATGCTGGCGATTCACGCGGCAGCCAGCATCAGGTGGGAATCAATGGTTTGCTGGGTGACACCGGTGAAGCCAGCTACGGGCTGACTGGCAGCCGTGGCACGGGCCACCAGCAAGGCTCCAGCTTCAATGCCTACGCGGGCTATCGCAGCCGGGCTGCAAGCCTGCGGGCCGGCTATGCCCAGGCCCGCGACAGTTCGCAACTATCCATGAGTGCCGATGGCGGGCTGATAGCCCACGAGGGTGGCGTGACTTTCGCGCAAAACCTCGGTGAAGCCTCGGCACTGGTGTATGCGCCGGATGCACAAGGTGCCCGGCTCGGCAGCAGCGGGGCGCGTATCGATAAGCAGGGTTATGCGGTGCTGCCAGCCCTCAGGGCTTATCAGCGCAATGAAGTAGATATCGATCCCGAGGGCATGCCCATGGATGTCGAACTCAAGGAATCGAGTCACGCCGTGGTGCCGACGCTGGGAGCCGTCTCACTGGTCAGGTTCGAGACCGTCAGTGGCCGTGCCGTGGTGATCAAGGCCACTCATATGGGTGGCAAGCCGTTGCCATTTGCCGCGCAAGTGTTTGACGAGCGCGGCGTCGAAATCGGCGTGATCGGCCAGGCTGGCAAGGCTTTTGTGCGCGGGGTTGCCGACCAGGGGCGGTTGACGGTGCGCTGGAATGCAGGGGCGGCTGACCAGTGCTTCATCCATTACCGTTTGCCGCCGCGCAGGCCCGAGCAACGCCAGGAAAGCGCGGACCAGTTGGTCAGTCAATGTGCCGACCATGGTGATGCGGACGAGGAGCGCAGTTGATGACTCATCGATTGCTCCGCGTGCTGCTTGGCCTGGCCCTGGCGGTGCAGACAGTATTGGCCCATGGGGAAATCGTCATTGACCGCACGCGCATCATTTACCCGGCCAGCGCCGCTGGGGTAACGGTCAACCTGCACAATGAGGCCGACGGCCCGCGATTGGCCCAGGTGTGGATCGATGCGGGGGACCCGCAGGTCGCGCCCGAGTCCAGTGATGTGCCCTTTACGGTGACACCGCCGATCCTGCGCCTGGATGCCGGCAAGCACCGCGCATTGCGGGTGATGTACCACGCGACCCAAGACAAGGCCATGGCCGTGCCTCAGGAGTTGGTGTACTGGCTGAATGTGCTGGGGATCCGCCCGTCTGTCGACACCGGCAACCAGCTGCAATTTGCCTTTCGCACACGGATCAAGCTCTTCCTGCGCCCGGACGCGTTGCCAGGCCAAGCGCAGCAGGCGGTGGATACGTTGCAGTGGCGCCTGGCAGGCGACGGCCCGGTCCTGCAGGTGCGCAATCCCAGTGCCTTTCATGTGACGCTTTCCAGCGTGTTGCTGACCGTCGATGGCGTCGAGTACCACAGTGAGGCCCCGCCGATGCTGTTGCCGCGCTCGGTTGCCCGCATCGTGCTGGAGGGCCCGGCGCCGTGGGGGCAGGGTACGGTCGCGCTGCGATTTACCACCCTGGATGACCATGGCATGACGCGTACGCACACAGTGTCTTTGGGGCACACGAAGGATTTGGCGATATGAACGGTGTCCGGCAATTTATGTTCAGGTTTTTACAGATTGGCGTGTGCTTGAGTATTTGCGCAGTCGCGATGGACGCACAGGCGCATTTCAATGCAGGCGTCTGCACCCCCCAAGCCCCGGTGACGCTGTTCGTCCCGCCCATCACCCTGCCTGACAACCTGCAGGTGGGCGAGGCGATTGGCTACCCAAGTGGCTATGACTTCGCCGGCAATGGCTTTGTCATGCGGTGCCGCTACACCGACTGGCCATTGTCGCAGCCGGTGTCGGCCAACCTCAGCGTGGTCAATTCGCCGGCGACCGGCATGACGTTCAACGCAAATGGGCTGACGTTGCCGGTCTATGCGACCAGCTACCCTGGCGTCGGGTTCGTCATGATGGCCGGGGATCCGTCCCAGCATTTGAAGGTCATCACCCACACCGGCGTCACGCTGTTGGACACCAAGCACAACAAACCCAATGGCTGGGGCCTGCAAGGGCGCGTGTATCTGGTGGCGACGGGCCCGATCACCTCGGGCACCATCCCTGGGAACACAGTCGCCAGGTATATGCTGACCAATGTCAATATCGAAAGCCCCGGCGCTGCCTCGGTCAACTTCGCCGATACGGTGATATTGCCGCCGCAAAAGCCAACTTGCCGGGTGACCACGCCGTCGCTTGCAATGCCGCTGGGGCAGGTGCCCAGCCGTGATTTCAAGGGAGTCGGCAGCAGCGCCGGCAGCGTTAGTCGCGACATAACCCTGGATTGTGCCGGCGGCACCGGCGGCATCCTGAATGTATGGATCACCGTGACTGACCAGACGGAACCCGGCAACCGCAGTAACCAGTTGTCCTTGACCCGCAACTCGCACGCCCGTGGCGTCGCCCTGCAATTGCTCAATGGCGATCGGTTGGTAAGCTATGGGCCCGATTCCTCCGGCGTGGGCAACCCGAACCAATGGCAGGTCGCAAACACGGGCAACGGCACCCTGACGATTCCCTTGACCGCCCGTTACGTTCAGACCGCGTCGACCATCAAGCCTGGGACCGCCAACGGCCTGGCCTCGTTTACCCTGAGTTACCGGTGAGCCCCGGGATCAGGGTACAGCGTTTGCGCCAGTGCGATAAACGCCAGGGTTGCGGGAGAGGCCTGGCGGCGATCCAGCACCGCCAGGCCTATGCGGCGCGGTACGCCCGGCGACAACGGGCGGGCAACGTAGCGCTGGTCGGCATCGGCCGGCAGTGAGCCCTGGGCCACGATACTCAGGCCGTCGCCGCGGCTGACAGCTTCCAGGGTAGTGAGTAGCTGAGTGCAGCGATAACGCACTTTAGGTTGCAACTGCGCGTCACCAAACAAACGCGTGACCAGCTCTGCTGAGCCTGCCTCGGTCAGGATGAACGGGTCATCGCACAACGCTTTCAAAGGTACCGCCCTGCTTGCCGCCAAGGCATGGCCGACCGGTATCAGCGCCACCAGTTGGTCTTCGAGCAGGGCCACGGTGTCGAAGCGTTCCTGCTCCAGTACCACGAAGCCCACATCCACCCGGCGCTGATCCAGCCATTGAATGACCTGCCGGTCCGGCCCTTCGTCTACATGCACCTCGATACCCGGATAGTCCCTTCGAAAGTGGCTGAGAATGGTCGGTAGCAAACGGTTCGAAGCGGTGGGGCCGAACGACCCTATACGCAATGTCCCGCGCTTCATCCCGCGGGCATCGGCGGCTTCCTGCTGCAAGGTGTTGGCCAGGCCCAGCATGCCCCGTGCGCGCCCAAGTAACTGCGCGCCGATATCGCTCAGTTCCACCAGGGTCTGGTGCCGGCGAAACAACTCTACCCCCAGTTCCTGCTCCAGGGCCTTGATCGCATGGGACACCGCCGATTGGCTGATGCCCAGGCGATGCGCCGCACTGGTGAAGCCTCGGAGTTCGGCGACCAAGGAGAAGATTTCCAGCTGAGTCAGGGTCATGAGTAAAGCCTTGTTTTACGATGACAAATCATTAGTAAAAGAATAGTCCCATCCTTTCTCACGTTGAGCACATTCTTATGCATGCCCGCGAAGGCCTCACTTACCTGAAGCTGGCCGCTGTCACCATGATCTGGGGCGGGACCTTCGTCGCCGGGCGCTTTCTGGCCGATCACGTGGACCCGCTGCTCGCGGCCTGCCTGCGGTTTATCCTGGCCAGCCTCGCGTTGCTGCTGTTCCTGGCCTGCGCGCGCATCCCACTGGCGCGCCCAACTACAGGGCAAATGGCGCGGCTGGTACTGCTGGGCCTATGCGGCATCTTTTTCTACAACCTGTGTTTTTTCTATGGCCTTCACTACATCAATGCGTCGCGGGCGTCCTTGATCGTGGCATTGAACCCGGCAGTGATCGGCCTGGCGTCCTGGTTGTTGTTCAAGGAGCGCCTGGGCCGGGCCAAGTGGCTGGGTATCGGGCTGTGCCTGGTGGGGGCGGCTGTGGTGATCGTGAGCCGCAATCCCAACCTCATGCAGGGGGCCCGCAACGCTTGGATCGGTGACCTGTTGATCCTAGGCTGCGTAATGGCCTGGGGGGCCTATTCGCTGCTGTCCCGGGAACTCAACCAGACGTTGGGTCCGGTGCAAACCGTCACTTGGTCGGTGCTGTGGGGTACGCTGATGTTGACCCTTGCCACCCTCGCCACCGGTCGGCTGACGCTGCAAGGTTTCAGCGCGCTGCAGCTGGCGCAGTGGTACAGCCTGCTGTACCTGGGTGTGCTGGGTTCGGCCCTGGCCTATATTGGTTACTACGACGGCATCCGGCGAATCGGCGCGACCCGCTCCGGGGTGTTCATCGCCCTCAACCCGCTGACAGCGGTGATATGTGGCGCGTTGCTGCTGGACGAAGCCTTGACGGTGCCGATGCTGGCGGGTGGCGCGGTCATCCTGTTGGGCATCTACCTGTGCAACAAACCCCTTGCGCGGGGCAGGGCAATGGGGATTTGATAAGAGTACGGACAAACCTGGTTACGCTGTGTAGAATCAGTTTACGCATACAAGAATATGGACTTGCGCTCACGCAAGCCTCGGCCGTCAGAGACTGATGACACCATGAAGCTACTTGGCTCCCCCCTCATCTTTGGTGACTTCCTCGCCCGCAGCGTGCGAGGCCTTTCTTGTGCGCCACCCTCCAGCCTCATCCTTGCTTGCAACTAAACAATTGCTACCCACAAGAATGATGAGGCACCGAACATGACCGACCAACTCGACAACCCAATGGGCCTGATGGGCTTTGAATTCATCGAATTTGCATCGCCCACCCCAGGCACCCTGGAGCCGATCTTCGAGATCATGGGTTTCACCAAAGTGGCGACCCACCGTTCCAAGAACGTGCACCTGTATCGCCAGGGCGAGATCAACCTGATCCTCAACAACGAACCCGATAGCCTCGCTTCTTACTTCGCGGCCGAGCATGGCCCGTCGGTGTGCGGCATGGCGTTCCGCGTCAAGGACTCGCAACAGGCCTACAAACGTGCCCTGGAGCTGGGCGCCCAGCCGATCCACATCGACACCGGCCCGATGGAGCTGAACCTGCCGGCGATCAAAGGCATTGGCGGTTCGCCGTTGTACCTGATCGACCGGTTCGGCGAAGGCAACTCGATCTACGACATCGACTTCGTCTACCTCGAAGGTGTTGATCGCAACCCGGTAGGCGCTGGCCTGAAGGTCATCGACCACCTGACCCACAACGTCTATCGCGGGCGCATGATCTATTGGGCCAACTTCTACGAGAAGCTGTTCAACTTCCGCGAAGCGCGTTATTTCGATATCAAGGGCGAGTACACCGGCCTGACCTCCAAGGCCATGAGCGCGCCGGACGGCAAGATCCGTATCCCGTTGAACGAGGAGTCGTCCAAGGGTGCCGGGCAGATCGAAGAGTTCCTGATGCAGTTCAACGGTGAGGGTATCCAGCACGTCGCGTTCCTCACCGACGACCTGGTCAAGACCTGGGATGCGCTGAAGAAGATCGGCATGCGCTTCATGACGGCGCCGCCAGACACGTATTACGAAATGCTCGAAGGCCGCCTGCCGAACCACGGTGAACCAGTGGACCAGTTGCAATCGCGCGGCATCCTGCTGGACGGCTCGTCGATTGCCGGTGACAAGCGTCTTCTGTTGCAGATCTTCTCGGAAACCCTGATGGGCCCGGTGTTCTTCGAGTTCATCCAGCGCAAAGGCGACGATGGGTTTGGCGAGGGCAACTTCAAGGCACTGTTCGAGTCGATCGAGCGCGACCAGGTGCGTCGTGGCGTATTGACCGCCGACTGATCCATGTGAGGCCGGGCAGGCTGTTCCGGCGCTTCAAGCACAGGCTCCGTATCGAAAGGTACGGAGCCTTTTTTTGCCTGCCAAACAGGTCCGACCGATCTTGTAACAGACAAATCCTCGGGGCAGGGGAACGGCGTCGTCATGGCTTCCACTCAGGAGTGACGCAAGAGCTGATCTTCTCCTGTGTCGCAACCTTGCGTTTCGCGAACCCCAATTGTGAGGAAAGACTGATTATGACAAAACAAACTCTGGCGGCTGCAGTGCTCGCTTTGTGCGGCTTCGCTGCCAGCTCCGCGCATGCGGCAGACGGTACCATCACGATCACCGGCTCGGTCAGTGGCACCACCTGCACCATCAGCGGCGGTACCGGGGCCTCGCCAGGCTCAGGCGCTAACTTTCCGGTAGTGCTTGACCGCGTACAAACCTCGGCTCTCAAGGCAGCAGGCGATACGGCAGGCGCCAAGCGCTACTTTGTGTATGTGGGCGGCTCGGGCGGGTGCCCGGACGGTACCAAGGTCGCCGTACGTTATGAACCGACCAGCCCTGGCATCAACCCGGCAACCGGCAACCTGCGTAACACGGCAACGGCGACACCCGCCTCCCGGGTAGAGGTACAAATTCTCGATGGGGCTTCCAACACGCCAATGGACTTGCGCACAGGTAATAACTCGACCGTTGCCACCGTTACCAGTGGTCTGGCGACCTTGCCGTTTTACGCACGCTACATCGCCAACGGCGGAGCGGCAGGCGCGGGCAATGTCACCAGCAGCGTGCAGTACTCGGTCACCTTTCCTTGATGCAGCCAGGCTGATGACCACTGCGTTTGTTGCCTGAGATCCTCGCTCGACCCAGTGGTCGGGCGCAGGACAACCGTTTTCAAGGATTACCTGATGCAGGATTTACTGATGATCTTGAGTCGTCGTGTGGTGCGGGTCGCGCTGAGCCTGGCCTTGGGGATGGCATCGCACACGGTACACGCGGGAGTGGTTATCGACGGTACGCGACAGATTTACCCCGAGCCGCGACGTGAGGTCACCGTGCGAGTAACCAATGATGACAAACACGCGCCCCGCCTGGTCCAGGCGTGGCTGGACGCGGGTGACGCGCAGGAAGCGCCGACACTGAGCGATGTGCCTTTCGTCCTGTCTCCTCCGGTATTTCGCCTGGACGCCGGCAAAAGTCAGTCCATGCGCCTGTCCTACACCAAGGCACCGCTGCCGACGGATAGAGAGTCGCTGTTCTGGTTGAACGTACTTGAAGTGCCTGGCGCTACCAGTGAGTTTGACCCCACGCTTGAAGACAGCCAGCGGAATCACTTCAAGTTTGCGTTTCGTATCCGCACCAAAGTGTTTTTTCGTCCGGCGCAGTTATCTGGAACACCCGAGGAGGCGCCTGGGCTGTTGCGCTGGTCCGTGGAACGGGGCGCCCAAGGCAGCGTGATACAGGTGCATAACCCCTCGGCGTATCACGTCACCTTCAACGACATTGTCCTGCTCATGGGCTCTGGTCCCGAAGCGGAAAAACTGTCCCTGACGGAGGGCATGGTGGAGCCAGGAGGCACGTTGAAGGTGCCGGTGCCGAAAGCCGCGAAGGTAATACCCGCCGATGCGCGGGTGGATTTCACTTATATCAACGATTTCGGCGGCTTTTCATCCGCGCAGCCTGCTGTATTGCACCGCTGAACGCGGCCCCGAAACGTTGCTGATGGCAAGCAAACGTACATTTCTCAGCGTCCACTGAAGTCATAACTATGCCTAGTCACATCCAAGTACGGGTGCATCGCTGCGCCCCGATTTTGCCATTCCAGCATCGCACGATAATGCTGGGCGGTCTGATGAGTGCGGCCGTGATCGCCAGCGATGTCGCGCTTGCGTCTGAGTTGAGCTTTGATCTGAACGCATTCTCCAGTGGCCTGGCGTCATCGGTTGACACGTCACGGTTCAATACCAGCAACCAGATGAGCCCTGGCATATACCGCGTAGATATCGTAGTCAACGGCCAGACCCTGGGGCGCAGGGAGGTGGAGTTTGTTGCGGCCCATGCAAAGACCGGGGCGCAGCCGTGCTTGAGTCGTGAAGTATTGGAAAAAATCGGTATCGCGATGGATAAAGTCGATACTGATGCCCATGGGCGCGAACTCTCGAACCCTGCCGCCGCCGGCCAGTACTGCGGCGACCTGGGGCAGTGGATTCCGATGGCATCCAGCACGTTCGATCCGGGTGCACTCGAGTTGGCGGCCAGCGTGCCGCAGGCCTACATGAAGCGTTCCATGCGCGGCTACATTGACCCCGAGTTGTTGGATGAGGGCATTGCCGCCGGGCTGCTCAATTACAACTTCAGTACCAATACGGTCACCGCAGGTGAAGGTGACGGTCGTACTTACCTGGGCCTCAATGCCGGTATCAACCTGGGTGCATGGCGCTTGCGACATCAGGGCGCCCAGGCCTGGAGCAACCGCACTGGCTTTGAGACTTATCAGAACACGTCCACTTATGTACAGCGCAGCATCATCCCCTGGCAGTCACAACTGACCCTCGGAGACACCTTCAGCAACGGACAGATTGTCGACGGGGTGCGCGTGCGGGGCGTCACTCTGGCCACCGACGACCGGATGCGCCCGCAGACGCAGCAAGGTTACGCACCGCAGGTTCGGGGGACGGCCGACAGTAATGCAACGGTCACGGTCAGCCAGAACGGCTACACCATTTATGAGACCACGGTGCCGCCCGGCCCCTTTGTTATCAGTGACCTGCATGCCACCGGCTACGGTGGTGATTTGATCGTCAGCGTGACCGAAGTCGACGGGCGTCGGAACACCTTCGTCGTGCCGTACTCGGTGGCCCCGCAGTTATTGCGCGCCGACGCGACAAAGTACAGCGCCACCTTGGGTAAGGTGCAGCAAAAGGGCGTTGATGCGAAGGGCGCCAACGTCTTTCAAGGCACTTTGCAGCACGGTTTGACCGATGATCTGACGGTCTACGGTGGCGGTAGTGTTTCCAAAGGCTATGAACAGGGAAAGCTCGGTATCGCGTTGAATACGTCCTTCGGTGCGTTCTCTCTGGACACTGCCACCTCCCATACCGAGGTGCCCGATCATGGGCGCCAGTCCGGGCAAAGCCTGGGGTTGGGTTACAACAAAAGCCTGCCTGCCTCGGGTACGCATTTTGCGCTGGGTGCGTATCGGTTCTCCACCGAGGGTTACCTGAACCTGCAGGATGCACTGAATGTGCGCGAAATCGCGAGCCGGGCAGGTGACATCAACAGCTATGCCCGGCAAAAAAGCCGGCTCGACATGACAGTCAGCCAGCAGTTGGGTATCGGCACCTTGAGCTTGTACGGCAGCTCCGTCGACTATTGGGGAGGACAGGAAGGGCGCCAGGTTTCATTCACCGCCAGCTATGGCTCGACCTGGAACAAGGTCAACTGGAACCTGTCGGCACAGCGCTCCAGGGTCCAGGACACGCGACAACTGACCCAAAGCGAGCTCAGCGACGATGTGTTTTTCGGGCGTATCGGCCAACCCGGGCGTATCGATAACCGCTACATGCTCACACTGTCGATGCCGCTGGGGGGCGAATCGCGAGCGCCGACGATCAATACTTCGTTCTCCCGGGACACCGGTGATACACGGGGCAGCCAGCAGCAGGTGGGCATCAACGGGTTCCTGGGCGAGGACACCGCACTCAACTACGGTGTTTCAGCCAGCCGCGCAACCAGTGAAAGCACGCACTCCGGCCAGTTCAACACCTATGCCGGCTATCGCACGGATGCCACCCAACTGCGTGCCGGATATAGCCAGAGCCGCGATAGCTCGCAGCTTTCGTTTGGCGCCGATGGTGGGGTGGTCGTTCATGCCGAAGGTATCGCGTTCTCGCAAAGCCTAGGCGAAGCCTCGGCGCTGGTGCATGTGCCAGGTGCAGAAGGGGCCAGGCTCGGGGGGAGCAGCGGTGCACGGGTCAACAGCAGCGGGTTCGCTGTCGTGCCCAATCTGACGGCGTTCCAGAATAATACGGTGGAAATCGATCCGGAAGGCATGTCGATGGATGTAGAGCTCCAGGAGTCGACGCGCAACGTCGTACCGACCTCGGGCGCAGTATCGCTGGTCAAGTTCGACACGCTCAGTGGTCGGGCGGTACTGGTCAAGGGCGTCCACGAGAATGGCAGCCCGCTGCCATTTGCAGCACAGGTATTTGATGCGCAAGGGCGTGAGGTAGGCGTGGTGGGGCAGGCCAGTAAAGCCTTCGTCCGAGACATCCCGCAGGAAGGTCGTCTGACCGTCAAGTGGGGCAGCAAAATCGCCGAGCAGTGCGATATCTACTACCACATGCCGCCGATCACCGAGGGCCAACGACAGGCCACTACCGATTACCTTCAGGGGGTGTGCGTGGCAAGCCAAGGGCGCCAGGTTGCGGGGCAGCTATGAGTGAGTGCCGATGGATGACTGTTGCGGCGCATGACTTATTCGATATGACAGAGGTGTTGTTTTCATGACTAGGTTTTCACTTGCCAGCGTGGTGCTGGGAGGATGGATGGTGGCGCTGGAAGCTCAAGCGATCACCTGTGCCCCCGGCCCGGCGGTGAATATTTCCATTCCCCCGATCACGGTTGCGGCCGGGCAGCAAATCGGGCAGGTGGTCGGGTCCGCCAACGGCTATCGCTTCGACAGTCCTCCATCGTCCGCGCTTCGGTGTACCACACGAATTGCTTTAGGGGCACAGGCCAGGCTGGCACTGGTCAATAGCACGCCGACGGGCCGGACATTTTTCGCTAGCGGGCTTTCAATGCCAGTGTATGCCACCAATGTGCCTGGGGTGGGGTTTGCCCTGATGGCGAGGGACCCGAACCGGCCGTTCATGGCCATCAACACGGCAGGTGTCACACTCATTGTTGGAGATGCCAGAGCAAGGCCCATCGTCCTTGGGCTTGATACCCGAATTTATTTTGTCGCCACAGGCGCCATAACGGGTGGCACGATCACCGCCAGAAACATTGCAAGGTATACGATCACCGGCACGCCCATCACCGGCGCTGGCTATTACGCAGTGAACTTCTCCAACGTCACCATCAATGCGCCACGAAAACCCACCTGCAGGGTCTCAACACCTTCGGTCGCCATGCCTATGCCGGCCGTGGCTGCTCGTGATTTTCGCGGCGTGGGCAGTTTCGCCGGCAGCGTGACCCGCAATATCACACTGTCATGTGCGGGTGGCATCGGCGGGGCAACGCGTGACGTATTTGTGACGGTGACAGACCAGACCGTGCCGGCTAATCGCAGCGATGTACTGTCCTTGACCCGTACCTCTATGGCCAGTGGCGTTGCTCTGCAATTACTACGGGGGAACACGCTGGTGCGCTATGGGGCTGACTCCACGACGATTGGGAACCCGAATCAGTGGCTGGTTGGCAGTACTGGCAATGCGACTGTCCAGATCCCTTTGACCGCACGTTATATCCAGACCGCCTCCTCGATCCGTCCCGGCAGCGCGAACGGGTTGGCGTCATTCACAATGAGCTACCGATGAGCAGCGCGCTTTGGCGCGGGGGCCTGGGCGTGCTGATGAGCTTGCAGGCAATCGCCGTGCAGGGCGAAATCGTGATTGACCGCACGCGTGTCATCTACCCGGTTACCGCACGCACGGTGGTGGTCAATCTGCACAATGAGGCTGACGGTCCGCGCCTAGTGCAAGCGTGGATCGATGATGGCGATGCGATGGCGGCACCCGAGAACAGTGATGTGCCGTTCACGATTACGCCACCCATCGCCCGTATGAACGCGGGTACCGGGCGCGCCTTGCGGATCATGCATGATCAAACGCCAAAACAGGTGGCAGACCGGGAGTCGGTGTACTGGCTGAACGTATTGGCAATCAGACCGAGCGTTGAGGCATCCGATGAAACCAACGCCCTGCAATTTGCCTTTCGTACGCGGATCAAGCTTTTCCTCCGGCCCGCCCAATTGCCGGGAAAGGTACAGGACGTGGTTCATGCGCTTCAATGGTGCCTAAGCCGAGGGGACGACGTGGGGTTGGAGGTGCTCAACCCCACGGCGTATCACGTGACCTTGTCTGGTGTGGTTCTGACACTCGGTGGTGTGGAGCATCACAGCGAAGATCCGCCGATGGTTGCACCTTATGCTACTGCACGGGTTGCGATACCTGAGTTGCCTAGCGGCGACCTATCCGGCCCGCAATTACAGTTCACCACCTTGGATGATGATGGGGCTACTCAACATCATCAAGCACAGTTGCAGTTTGTCGACTGTTCGTCGGTCAAACCCTACGCTGCCGCACCAGATGCTTGAACCCTTCGAACACCAGCACCATGACCGCGATCCAGATCGGGATGTAGGTCAGCCATTGGCCTGCCTTGATCCCTTCACCCAGCAGCAGCGCCACCACCAGCAACAGCACTGGCTCGACATAACTGAGCAGCCCGAACAGGCTGAACGCAAGCAGCCGGCTGGCGATGATATAGCTCACCAACGCCGAAGCGCTGATCAGACCCAGTATCGGGATCAGCGCATACAAATTGGGGTGGGCATCCATCACTGCAAAGCCCTGTTCGCCGCTTTGCACAAACCACCATGCCACCGGCAGCATCAGCGCCATGTCCAGCCACAGGCCGCCCAGGTGGTCGGTCTTGAGGTATTTACGCACGATAAAGTACAGCGGGTAACCGATGATCACCACCAGCGTCGCCCAGGAGAACCCACCGGCCTGGTATAACTCGTTGAGTACACCGAGCCCGGCAAAAAAAACCGCGATCTTTTGCAGGTAGGAAAGCTGTTCGCCCCACACCAGGCGCCCGGTGAGCACCATGGTCAGCGGCAGCAGGAAGTAACCGACCGACACATCCAGGCTGCGCCCGTTCAGTGGCGCCCACATGAACAACCACAGCTGCACACCGAGCAAGGCCGACGACACCAGTACGCCGCCGATCAGCCGTGGCTTGGCCGCGAGCATGCGCAGCAGTTCCCAAACCCGGCGCCACTCGCCGCTGACAAGCATGAACACCGTCATGCAGGGCACGGTGAGCAACATGCGCCAGCCGAAAATCTCCAGGCCACTCAAGGGCGTTAGCAGTGATGTGAAGTAATACATCACGGCAAACAACACCGAAGCCAAGACCGATAACACCACACCTTTAGACACGTTGTCCTCGCGAAAGCCAATTATTGCGCGGGTAGTCTACAGGCGTGCCAATCGACCGGATACAAAATGCCCGACATCGTTGAAGCCGGGCGAGGACGAATGCCCCGGCGTGACCAGCGAATCAATGAACGCCTCGTCTTCAGCGCTGATCTTCACCGCCAGCGCCCCGGTGTAGGCGTCCCACTGCGCCTCGGTCCGTGGCCCGACAATCGCCGAGCTTACCGCCGCATTGTTCAGCACCCAGGCGATTGCGAACTCGACGATCCCCACGCCACGCCCTTGGGTGTATTGCTGGATCTGCTGGGCAATGCGCAGTGATTCAATTCGCCACTCGGTTTCCAGGATGCGTTTATCCTGGCGCGCGGCACGGCTGCCGGCCTCGGGCGTGACATCCGGTGCGTACTTGCCGCTGAGGACCCCTCGGGCCAGTGGACTGTACGGCACCACTCCCAGGCCGTAGGCCGCTGCAGCGGTGATCTGCTCGACCTCGGCCTGGCGATTGACGATGTTATACAACGGCTGGCTGATGATGGGTTTATCGACGCCCAGGCGTTCGGCCACGCGAATCACTTCAGCGATGCGCCAACCCCGGTAGTTGGACAGGCCCCAATAGCGGACCTTGCCCTGGCGGATCAGATCTCCCATGGCGGACACGGTGACCTCCAACGGCGTGTCGTGGTCTTCGCGGTGCAGGTAGTAGATGTCCAGGTAGTCGGTATCCAGGCGTGCCAGGCTGGCGTCCAGCGCGTTGAACAGACGCTTGCGGCTCAAACCGCTGCGGTTGGGCACGCCGTCGGTAGGGCCGAAGCCGACCTTGGAGGCCACCACCCAGTCCTGGCGGTTGCGTGCAATCGCCTCGCCGACGATTTCCTCGGAGCGCCCGCCTGTATACAGGTCCGCCGTGTCGATGAAATTGATGCCCTGGTCCCAGGCCTTGTCGATGATGCGCAGCGAATCTTCGGTGCTGGTCTGTTCGCCAAACATCATGGTGCCGAGGGTCAGAGCGCTGACCTTTAACCCGGACTGGCCCAATGTGTGGTAATTCATGCAAAGCTCCTCACGCAAATGTAAGTGATGCAATACCAGACCCGAGCGCTCTGGAACAAGCCCTGGGGGCATTTCTTCATGTGCGTAGCAAAGTCAGGCAGCGGGCCTGTAAAAAACGGTGCAGCACTTTCACGCGTTCCGACACTTGCAGGCGGTGCGGGCACATCAGGTTGAACGGCGAGGGTTCGCCTTGCCAGTCGGGTAGCAAGGGTACCAACCGCCCAGCCTGGATATCACGGGCCACATCCAGGTTGGCCTTATAGGCAATGCCATGCCCCGCCAACGCCCAGCGGCGGACAATCTCGCCGTCATCGCTGAGGTAGTCACCGCTCACCTCGACTTCTTGAAGCAACGCCCCCTGGCGGAAATACCAGGTGCTATTGGCCTGGCCCCGGCGCATATAGCGCAGCGTGCTGTGGTGGGCCAAATCTTCGGGCGTATGCGGAGTACCGTGGCGCGCCAGGTAGTCGGGGCTGGCGCAGGCAATGCGATGGTGATCGGGCACCACCGGCAGGGCCACCAGGCTGGAGTCTCTAGGCACGCCAAAGCGCAAGGCGATGTCGACCGTGTCGCGAAACAAGTCGGCATTGCTGTCGTTGAGCAACAGTTGCAGACGGATGGTGGGGTGCTCCAGCTTGAACTCATCCAGCCAGCCCAGCAGCACATTGCGACCAAAGTCCGAGGGCGCGGCCAACTGCAATAAACCACTGAGGCTCTGGCCCTGTTGCTTGATGGCGTGCTCGCCGTCCGACAGCGCCTCCAGTGCCACCCGCACACTGTCCAGGTAACGCCGGCCTTCTTCGGTCAGGCGCATGCTGCGGGTGGAGCGGGCGAGCAGGCGGATGCCGAGGCGGGTTTCAAGGCGCTTGAGGGCAATGCTGGCCGCCGCCGGCGTGAGGCCAAGGCCCCGGGCGGCGGCCGTCAGGCTGCCGGTGTCGGCGCTGCGCACGAAGACTTCAAGGTCGAGAATGGAGCTCATTGATAAAAATCCTTTAAAGATCTTGTCGTTTTACCCGGATTTTTCATCGATTACCAAGCTGGGAAGATGAACGCTCACTTTCTGACCCAGGTAGTTTTCTCATGACCTCTTCTCTGAGCGGTAAAACCATCATCGTCATCGGCGGCAGCAGCGGTATCGGCGCGGCAGTGGCCCAGGCAGCCTTGGCGCGAGGCGCGCATGTGATCGTGGCCGGGCGCCGCTTGGCGCCAGGTTCCGACAGCGGGCTGCGCAGCGAGCCGGTGGACGTCACCGACAGCGCCTCGTTAACGCAACTGTTCGAAACCGTGGGGCGCTTTGACCATCTGGTCTACACCTCGGGGCCTTCGGTGCGGGCCAAGCCTTTGATTGAAACAGACCTGGATGAAGCCCAGGACAACTTCGATGTGAAGCTCTGGGGCGCACTACGCGCCATTCAACACGCGCTGCCCTTTTTGCACGAACAGGGCAGCATCACCCTGACCTCGGGCCAGTTGGGGCGCAAGTTGGCGGCAGGGCAGTTCATCAAGACGGGCATTAACGCTGCGACCGAGGCCTTGGGCAAACAACTGGCCAAAGAACTGGCGCCGCGTCGAGTCAATGTGATCAGCCCTGGGGTGATAGACACACCGGCCTATGCAGGGCTTGGCCAAGAGCAACGCTTGGCAATGTTTGCCAAGGCGGGCCAAGGGTTGCCGGTTGGGCGGGTGGGGCAGGCTGAAGAAGTGGCGGCGGGGTATGTACTGGCCATGGAAAATGGCTTTATGACCGGTGCGGTGGTTGATATCGACGGTGGCGGCCTGTTGTAAATACATGGTCCAAGTGGGAGGGAGCAGATCCCTCCCACGTTGAAGGCGTCAGGCCTTGAGCGTGCGCGTCATCCGCAATGCAAGAACACTGCCGCCCACAATCACCGCCGCCAGCAGGTACAACGCCACATCCGTAGACCCGGTGGCATCCTTCACAAAACCCACGATATACGGGCTGAGAAAACCCGCCATCTGCCCCATGGAGTTGATCAACGCCAAGCCACCCGCCGCCGCACCCGCGCTGAGCATGGCGGTGGGCACCGGCCAGAACATCGGCAGGCCGGTCAGGGCGCCCATGGTGGCGATGGTCAGGCCGAGAATGGCGATAGCGGGCGTAGTGGCGAAGTTAACGGCGATCACCAGGCCAATGGCGCCCATCAACATCGGCACCACCAAATGCCAGCGGCGCTCCTTGCGCAGGTCGGCGGAGCGGCCCACCAGCAACATGAACACCGCCGCCAATAGATACGGAATCGCGCTGAGCCAGCCAATCACCAGGTTGTCGCTGAAGCCCATGTTCTTGATGATCGACGGCAGCCAGAAGTTGATCGCATACACACCACTCTGGATGGAGAAGTAGATCAGGCCGAATGCCCAGATCGCCGGGTTCTTGAACACTTCGGCCAGGGAGTCGCTGGTGGTTTTCGGCTTGTTAGCCAGGTCTGTGGCCTGGTCCGCTTCCAGTACCGCACGCTCGTGGGGTTTGAGCCACTTGGCGTTGGCGAAGCTGTCACTGAGCAGGAAGTAGGCGAGGGCGCCGAGGATCACGGTCGGGATGCCTTGCAGCAGGAACATCCACTGCCAGCCCGCCAAGCCACCTTGGCCTGCGGCAAAGTGATTGAGAATCCAGCCGGAAAACGGGCTGCCGAGCAAACCGGACACCGGGATCGCCGACATGAACAGTGCCATGATTCGCCCACGACGGAAGGTCGGAAACCACTGCGAAAGGTACAACACCACGCCGGGGAAGAAGCCCGCTTCAGCGGCACCGGTAAACAGGCGCAGGGTGTAGAAATGCGTGGGCGTGGTCACAAACAGCAGGCATGTGGAGAGCGTACCCCACACGATCATCATCAACGCGATCCAGCGCCGCGGGCCAAACCGGGTCAGCGCCAGGTTGCTCGGCACGCCGCATAGCACGTAGCCGATAAAGAAAATCCCGGCTCCCAGGCCGTATACGGTTTCACTGAATTTCAACGCGTCGAGCATCTGCAGCTTGGCAAAGCCAACGTTTACCCGGTCGAGGTAATTGAACAGATAGCAGATAAAAATGAAGGGGATCAGGCGCAGGGTAATGCGCTTGTAGATGGCGTTTTTATCGTCATCGCTGGCCAGTGCGGCAGTGGCGCTCTGTGACATGGGATTCTCTCTTTATTATGATTTTTCGCGGTGCGAGGGTAACGTTGACCGCCCTGACAGTCTCGGTGACGTGATGGCCAACTGTCTTTGTGCCGGCGCACAGTCAAGCCATCTTTGCGCTGTGCTGGTGAACAACCTTTTTCAGGAAATTAGCCCCATGTTCGAGCTGGATCATGCCCTGGCGCAGGAGATTGTCGATCGCACCATGGCAATCCTGCCCCATAACGTCAATGTCATGGACAGCCAGGGCTTGATCCTGGGCAGCGGCGAGCCGGAGCGTATCAATACCCGCCATGAAGGTGCCCAGCTAGTGTTGGCCAATGGGCGGGTGGTGGAAATCGACGGGCAGACCGCCAAGCATCTAAAGGGTGTGCAACCAGGCATCAACCTGCCGCTGCTGCATGATCAGCGCCTGATTGGCGTACTGGGTATCACCGGCGAGCCGGATGGGTTACGCACCTATGCCGAACTGGTGCGCATGACCGCTGAAATGCTGGTCAGCCAACGCCACCAGCAAGCCGAACAACAATGGCGGCGCCAGCGTTGCGATGATCTGCTGGCCCTGCTGTTGGCCGACAGCGGCGACTCCCCGCGCCTGGTGGACGAAGCCCAGCAACTGGGGCTCAAGCCACAACTGGCGCGCACGCCATACCTGTTTGAACTGGGCCCGGGCCAAACGGCGGAGGCCCTGAGCGCCTGGCTCGCCAGCCGCTACCCCGACAGTTGGTGCGTCAGCTCTGCGCAGTTTTCCTTGCTGTGGTGCCGACCTGCTGGGGTGCAGGTCGATAACCCCCGCTTGCTGGAAAAGCTCGACGGCCTGGGTTGGAACGTCCTGCGCGTGGCCATCGGCGGGCAAGCGGAGGGCTTGGCGGGACTGCGCCGCTGCTATCGGCGGGTGGGTGATCTGCTTGCTTATGGCCGCGATATCCTGCCGCAATCACGCCTGTTGACCCTCAACCGTTATCGCCTGCCGGTGATGCTGTGGCGTCATCGCAACGACGACGCCCTGGACGAATTGCTCAACCCGTTGCGCAAAGTGTTGGCCAAGGACAGCAACGGGCAACTGCTTGCCACGTTGCGCAGTTGGTGCGAGCACGATGGGCAAAGCCAGGCGTGTGCCGACGCCTTGGGCATTCACCGCAACAGCCTGCGTTACCGCATGGAGCGCATAGCTGAACTCAGCGGCGTAGACCCGCTGACGCTAGATGGGATGCTTGCCTTGTACCTGGGCGTCCAACTGCTGCCCCACCCCCTGTAGGAGCGAGCTTGCTCGCGAAAAACGTCAACGATAACGCAGGTTGCCGGATTCACCGCGGCGCGTTCCGGTCTTTCGCGAGCAAGCTCGCGCCTACAACGGGCATTGTAGAAATGAACAACAAACCCGCCCCACACTTGTGCATCGGCCCCGCGTCATTGCCCCAGCCAACTGGCAGCATGGGCGTTATAAAAACCGGAGAAAGCCCATGAAAATCGTGATCGCCCCCGACTCGTTCAAAGACAGCCTGAGTGCCGCAGGTGTCGCCCAGGCGATTGCCGAGGGGTGGGCCGAGGTCTGGCCTGATGCGCACGTGCTTCAATGCCCGATGGCCGATGGCGGTGAAGGCACGGTGGATGCGGTGCTCGCAGCATGTAAGGGGCAATTGCGCCGGCACACGGTCCGAGGCCCGCAGGGCGACAGCGTCGAAGCGCGTTGGGGATGGTTGGCCGACAGCCATACCGCGATGATCGAGATGGCCGAGGCCAGTGGTTTGCAACTCGTCGCGCCGGGGCAGCGCGACGCCTGTTCCAGTACCACCTATGGCACCGGCGAGTTGATCCGCGCCGCGCTGGATGCCGGGGCGCAGCGCATCATCCTGGCGATTGGTGGCAGTGCTACCAACGATGGCGGCGCGGGGGCGATGCAGGCCCTTGGCGTGCAGCTATTGGATAGCGAACGCCAGCCACTGCCGGCGGGTGGGTTGGCGTTGGCGAGCCTGGCCCATATCAGCCTCGAACAACTGGACCCGCGCCTGGCACAGGTGCGTTTTGAAATCGCCGCCGACGTCAACAATCCCCTGTGCGGCCCCCACGGTGCCTCGTCGATTTTCGGCCCGCAAAAAGGCGCGAGCCCCGAGCAGGTGGCACAACTGGACGCGGCCCTTGGGCACTTCGCTGACCATTGCGCCCAGGTGCTGCCCAAGGATGTGCGCGACGAACCCGGCAGTGGTGCAGCCGGTGGACTGGGCTTTGCTGCCAAGGCGTTCCTCGCCGCCCAGTTTCGTCCAGGGGTCGAGGTGGTTGCTGAACTGGTTGGCCTGGATGAAGCGGTGCGGGGTGCCGACCTGGTGATTACCGGCGAGGGCCGCTTCGACGCCCAGACCCTGCGTGGCAAAACCCCGTTTGGCGTGGCTCGCATTGCCCAGCGACAGGGCGTGCCGGTGGTCGTCATTGCGGGGACATTGGGCGAGGGCTACGAGCAGATGTATGCCCAGGGTGTGGACGCAGCATTTGCTTTGCCATCGGGTCCGATGTCACTGGAACAGGCTTGTCACGAGGCGCCGCGCCTGTTGCGTGAGCGGGCCTCGGACATTGCGCGGGTGTGGCGTTTGGCAGCTACTCGCTGACCCCGCGCGCCAACCGCTCCACCCACTGCTCTTGAAACCCCTGCAGCGCCGCACCGGGTTGCTGCAACTGCACAAACTCAAGCATCGGGTCTAGCACCGCTGTGCGCACGCCGCTCAATTCCTCCAGGGTCGCCAGGCCGCAGAACGGTACATAGGCTTCGCTGTAGCCGCCTTCGTGCACCAGCACCAGGCGGCCCTGACATAAACGATCGGCTGCCAGGCGCAGGGCGCGGGTCAGCAGACGGAACGATTCGCTGTGCAACAACATGCGCGCTAGCGGGTCGACGGCGTTGGCGTCATAACCGCAAGCAACGATGATCAACTCCGGCTCGAAGCGCTCCAGCGCGGGCACTACGATGCGTTCCATGGCGTGTAGATAGGTGGCGTGCCCACTGCCTGGCGGCAACGGAATATTGATGTTGGCCCCCACGCCGGCCCCGCGGCCTCGATCCTGCTCGCCGCTGTAGCCAGGCGGGTAGCAGCCGTCCTGATGCAGGGAAATCGTCAACACATCGGCCCGTTCTTCGAAGATCGACTGCGTACCGTTGCCGTGGTGCACATCCCAGTCGATCACGGCAACTTTGCCCAGTCCGTTGCGGGCCTTGGCGGCCTCGATGGCAATGGCAATGTTGGCGAGAAAGCAAAAGCCCATGGCGCTGTCTGCCAGGCAGTGATGCCCCGGTGGCCGCGACAGCGAATAGGCGTTGTGCACCTGGCCCTTGAGCACCGCGTCGACGGCGGCCAGGGTCAGTCCGGCGGACAGTTGCGCAATCTCGTAGCTGCCCGGCCCGATCGGTGCCTGGGGGCCAAGCTCACCGCCGCCAGCATCGCTCAGGGCCTTGAAACGCTGCAGATAGGCACGGCTGTGGACGCGCAGCAGATCCTCTTCACTGGCTGGCGGCGCGCTGCGCAGTTGTAGTTGGCGGCTCAATCCGGAGACATCCAACAGGCTTTTCAAGCGGCGCTTGGTCTCCGGCGACTCGGCATGCCCGCTGCCGGCCGGCGGCTGCACCCAGCCGCCCACGGGCAGGGTCAGCGCATGGGCGCCGGCGCTGTGCCACAGGCTAATTTCGTCGAAGAAAAATGCGGTGGTTGGGTTCATACCGGTTCCAGTTCAGTGGGGGAGTGGGGACGGCTGGCGATGATCATCACCAGCGACAGCAAGGTGATAGCGGCTGCACCGAGCAGCAACAGGCTGAACCCGCCGCTGGCCTCGATCAGGCGGCCGGCGAGCGCTGGGCCGATGGCCAGGCCGCCGCCGATGACCAAGTTGGAGGCGTTCATCAGCTTGCCGCTGTGATCGAGGTCGGCCAGGCAGGCCAGGATCAGCGGCAGAATGAAGGTCCAGGTGAATTTGAACAGCAGCGCCGCCAAGGCAAATCGCAGCAATGCGGGCTGGCCAAGCAACAAGAGCACCGCTGCCGCCATCAACAGGTAGCCCAGCAGCAACAGCACTCCACGCGGCAAGCGGGCCCCGATCAGTGAAGCGCTCGCGGCCCCGGCAATGCCCATCACGGTGGCGATGGCGAGGATTTCGCCGCCGTGCTGCGCCGAAATCCCGGCACTGGCGCCCAAGGCACCGATAAAGGTCCATACGCCCCCCAGGCTGATGTAAAAGGCCAGCACCGCGCCAACCCCCAGGGCGGCTTTCCAGCGTGAACCGGGCAAGACCGGGGCGCGGTTGGCGGGCAACGCAGGGCTACCGGCGGGAAACGCCCGCGCCAATGGCAGCAGCAGAGCCATCAACCCCGCCAGGATCAAGTAGCAGGCATTCAAGCCAAATCGTTCGAACAAACCAGGCAACATCACCAGGCCAAGGGCACCGACGATCAACTGCCCCATCACCCACACACCATAGACCCGGCTGGGGTTGGCGGTGGTGGCCGCACTGGCCAGGCAGAGGATCATCAGCGAGCCGCCGGCCAGGGCGCTGGCAGCGCGCAACACCAGCAGTCCGGCGTAGGTGTCGGCCAGCATCGACAGCAGGTTGGCGGCCATGAACAGCAGCGCGGCGACCCGGGCGGCGGTGCGCCAGTCGACCCGCTTGAGCCACCACCAGGCGGGCAAGGTCGCCAGGCTCATGGCGCCCAGTTCCACGGAAAACAAGTCGCCAATCCGCGCCGGGCTCAGTTGCCACTGGCTGGCCAACTGCGCGGCCACGGCGGGAGCTGTCATCAGGATGGTCGGGGTGATGGCGGCAAACAGCACGATCGCTGCCAGCCGTGCCGTTATCGCAGGGTTGGAAATGGGCATTTTCAAGCTCCAGGGAAAGGGGTCAGAACACATGCACCAGGCGCAACAGCGCTTCGGTGCCGGCATAGCCATTGGAAGCCGCAACGCTTTGCGAAAGGCTGACCATCAGTTGGTTCTGCCGGTCGAGCCAATGCCCGAGTTCGAAGCCGACTTGGGTGTAGCGCTTGTGGGTGTCGTCGAGGCGGCGGTTGTCGAGGCGCAGGGCGCCACCGTCGGCCTGGATCAGGCGCAGTGCACCGTAAGTGGCGGCGCTGAAGTCATACGAGGCAAAAGCCTGCAGGCGATACAGCGGGGCTTGCTTGAGTTCGCTGCCAAAGTAATCGTCATTGCGACCATAGAGCTGGGCTTCCAGGTTGGCTTCCAGTACCCAGTTTTCGCCGATGCCGTGGGTGTAGTTGTAGACAAAGGTGGCGCCCCAGCGATTGGCACCGGGAGAGACGTCCGGGTTTTGACTGTGGTACTCACCCACCGGCACGGTGATCAGGCTCAACAAGCCGCTGTAAGTGCGCGAAGCCGGGTCGTTGACGAAAAACAGCGTGCCGCCCACCTGTGGATCGCCCAGGCCGCGCTCGCGGCTGCGCTGGTTGGCGCCGGGCAGGCGTGCGCTGATGTCGGCAAAGGGCAAGATGAATTGCGGCGTGCACAACGTGCCGCAGGCGTCGGTGAAGTACACCTGGCGGTAAGCCACGGCGTTGACCCTGAGGTCAGCCTTGCCTGTGCTGTCGGCGGGGCCATGGAAATCGCCGGCACGGGTGGCGGGCAGGTACAGCACACCCAGGCGGGTGCCTGGTGGAGCGGCGAAAAAGTCGCGGGCGTTGAGGTCGGCAGCCTGGCTGTCGAGGCTGAACAGGCTGGCGCACAGCACTGCCAGGTTACGTAAGCGTGTGGAAGTCATGGCGAAGCGTCTCGTGTCAGAGAAGGCCGGAAAATGGGCAACAGCAGCCCGAGACCGTAAAAAACGACCGTGGCAAAACCGTGGGAGAAACGGGCAGGGTCAGTCGGGCGGGGCGTGCACCAGGTGCGCTATGCGCGCCTTGTCCTTGACGCCGAGCTTGGCGTAGATGGCGCGGATATGGTGACGCACGGTGTTGGGTGAGAGGCCAAGGTCGCGGGCCACTTCCTTGTAGGTCTTGCCCTCGCCAAACCCTTGGGCTACGTCGTTTTCCCGTGGGCTGAGCTGGGGCAGGGCGCGGTTGAGACGCGCGGCCAACAGCAATTGGTCGCCCACCGGTGACGCCTGGATATGGATGCGCTTGCCGTCATGCCCGCGCTCATCCAGTAGCACCGGCAGAGTGGAGCCACGCCATTGCGGCCATTCGCTGAGCAGCAGGTCGACAAAACCGCGCTCGGCGCATTGCAACACACCCCGGGGGTCGCACACCGCCAGGGCCAGATTGCGCGGGCTGGCCAGGGTTTCGCGCATGGCCACCAAGGTGCGAATCTGGTTTGCCGAGACCGCCGCCACCAGATGCAGCATCAGGTTATTGAGCAACTGGCAATCCTGCGCGTTGAACGTGGGCGCAGTGGGCTGGCGGTAGAGCGTCAGGTGGTGACTGAGGTGGGTTTGCGGGTCGATATGGATCACACACAGCAATTCACCCAGGCCGTGGCGTTGCCCCAGCCAATTCAAGGCGCTGCCGTTGGCGGGGTCGCGCATATCGATAATCACTGCCTCGCCAGGCGAGGCATGCACCCGTGCAACGGTAACGTCCAGATGGCGGATCGACTGCCAGTCCGCCAGGTAGTCGGGTGGCAACTGATAGAGGTAGCTGTTGTGCTCTTGCGGCAGACCGTTGATGACAGCCGAGCGTCCCCACCAGGCACTGTCGAAGGCCAGCAATTGGCTGACGCGTGCCAGGGCATGGCGCAGGAAGTGTTCGATGTCCTGATGTTGGGCCAGGCGTTGCAGGTCCAGGGTCAGGGTGCTGAAGGCCTGCAACAGGCCCGAGTGATCAAAACGGCTCATGGGTGTTCCTCTGTGGGACTTTTTTTGTTGTTCTCGTCACAGGGTGAAGGCCGAAGCGTCGGGTTGACGGGGCAGGGCCTGGGCAGAGTATCGGCGCTGCGCATATGGATCGCCATCGTTCAGATGCAGGATGGTGCTGGTCGGCCAGTGGGAAAACTCCCGGCTCGTCAGCCAGGCGCTTAGCCTCTACACTGGCCCGCCACTTGTCTTTCAAAGGATGAAATGCAATGCACCCACCTGAACCGTCTATCGTGATCCAGCGTTTTACCGAGGCCCACCTGGAGGGCGTCGCCGCGCTCTACAACGAACCGGCTGTTTGTCGTCAGGTGCTGCAAATGCCTTTTCAGTCTGTTGAGATGTGGCGCAAGCGCCTGGTGATGGATAACGAGCGGCGCCTGCAGCTGGTGGCGGTGAAGGGCACTGAGGTGATTGGCCAATTGGGGCTTGAGCAGTACTTGCGTGTACGCCAGAGCCACGTTGGCTCATTGGGGATGGGCGTGGCGCCCGCGTGGCAGGGCAAGGGCGTCGGTTCGCGGCTGTTGGCGGCCGCGTTGGAGGTAGCCGACAACTGGATGAACCTGCGCCGTGTGGAGCTGACTGTTTACGCGGACAACGAGCCTGCGCACAACCTGTACCGCAAGTTCGGCTTCGAAGTGGAAGGGCGGCTGCGCGATTACGCCCTGCGCGACGGTATGTTTGTCGACACCCTGAGCATGGCGCGCCTGCGCACGTCGGCTTGATCCTGTAAAACTGTGGGAGCTGGCTTGCCCCAATGCCAGTCAGTTAATACAGAATCGGTAACTGTGGCGAGGGAGCTTGCTCCCGCTGGGGCGCGAAGCGGCCCCAAAAATGGGACTGCTACGCAGTC